>CAYHKQ010000066.1:0-13036 GCA_964357255.1 uncultured Elusimicrobia bacterium | reverse complement strand
GGTCGGGGTGGTTAAGGGAAGGGCCGGGGCTAACTTGGGCGGACTAAGCTATTACTGCTGACCTTTTTTGAGCGCGGTAGTCTTTTTATCCCTCGGGGAGTTATCCTCGCCTTTGATAAAATTTTCGGGTTTGTAGCCCTCGGGGAAGTCGCCGGAGTTGCATATTTCTACCCGATCCTTAAAAGATGGCGACTTCGTTGCCCATTTATTTGATAATCGTAACTTGCTCATACAAATCAGACAATTTGTCTTGCCTCAGCCTAAATTTCGTGCCGTGATTATGGCCCGTTCGGGCATCAAAATCTACCAGCACAGCACCGGTTTCTATAGCGACTAAAAATTTTTCAAGACCAAATTTTTGAAGCATAAGAACTTTCTCGTATAGAAAATATTCAGTTCTACGCTCCTTTTTTACCCTGGCTTGGACATAAAAACAGTTCAGGAGCTTTGTTCCTGCTTTATGAAACAAATCATCAAATCCCCAATAAGGTTGGGGGCTGATCTCCCCAAGACCGACTCTTTTTTCTACTTTCCCTAGCCACACCGAATGCCTATCGGCCACCGATTTGGCATCAAAAGAAATCAGTATTTTGCTTTCCTTGCGGTCGACAACGACCATGAAGCCACGATCGCTTCTCGACTGACCATGAATGGTTTGCCTAAAACTCATTTCGTTGGCCGGATGTTTTTTGCCTGCCGAATCATGCGGCCAACCATATTTAGGAAGTAAAATATTGGGAACGAATTTTAGCGCCCGGGGCGATGGCTCAATGTGAAAGAGGGTGGTAAGCGACGAGGTCTCAATCCTTTGGCACTTAAGCTCCCATTCGGCAGCATTGGGAATGGGCAGATTATTTTCTTCAATGCCAAGCAGGTCTTCTAGGGTATTCCCAACACCGCCGGCATTCCTGGGTCTGACATTCTTAATCCAGCCCATTTCCCCAATTTCTTTGAGTTTTTGGATTAAATCTTCCTTGGAAAAAAGATTGGCCATAGCTTTGGTGAAATATTCTTGCGGGGTAATTATTGCGTAGGAGGTCTCCAAAAATCTAGGAGGTACTCAAAGGTAACGCCCATCGTAATGTAGTTGGAGGGCCAGCCAAAAATACCGATATTGTTCACGATATTTGTTCTGTCCCAAATAATAATGTTTCGTAGCTCGTAACCAACCTTCCGCAGGGCTTCTGTAACGGCGATGTGAATAGTAATCCTTTTATTTTCCCACCACATATCAGGCACATTGATAACGCAGTGGCCCTTAGGACGAAGTAAGGGAAGAAGGTCTTTGTAAATCAGTCCCATTTGTTCAGCATATTCATCAAGTGCCAACGTTCCCAAATCTCTAGAGTCTTGACTATATTGCTCCACCTTTAAGTACTGATCGTTTTTTCGTTCTTCACCCCGACGGCTTTTATTGAGGCGGTTTCTATTGAGAAGGTTGGCATAAGGCGGCGACGTAAAAATAAGGCCGGCCGTTTCTGGAACAAGATACTTTGCGATGCTCCTGGCGTCATCGCAGACAGGAGTTTGTTTCGAAGTATTAAATAGGTCGCCTGCATTAAGGCGGGTTTTTGTCAATTCAACGTATTTCTCCTGCAAGTCAAAACCAACAGCATTGCGATCCAAATCCCTGGCTGCCACAAGAGTCGTACCCGATCCAGAAAAAGGATCTAAAACGAGCTCGCCTTTGTGGGTAAATAACTCGATACATTTCTTTGCCAAAGAAATAGGAAAAGTAGCTGGATGGAGAGTTTTATCCCTAATGTCACGGCTTTCGTAGCCAAACTTCCACACGCCAAGCTGGCTTTTAATCCATTCCTTGGCAGTCATGCAATTAAGGTTATTGGGTCTACATTGGCATGTTCGCTGATAGCCAATATCCAATTTTTCCTGAACCGAAGTCGCATCCTTAACGACCAAGGCTTTCGTCTTCTTCAACTCATAAATTTTATCAGCTGGTTTTTGAAGCAATTTTGTGCTCATTATTTCTTCTCCTATCTGACTTTTTCAAGGAAAAATTGAGTCGGTTCAGCAATGACAACAACTCCTGCCTGTCGTATAGCCGGTAGCCATTCATAGGATGCCTTGTTGGAGTCAGCTTTCTAGCCGTATCCCACCTCCTAAGGGTCTTAGATGAAACGCCAAGAACCTCGGCCGCCTCCCGCACCGTTAAAAAGGCTTTTAAGTTTTTCATATCCAAGTTTGGTCAACCTTAGACATATCGTATGCAAATACAGATTTTATGTCAAATTTTCACCGTTTTAGAACCGACGTATGGGGGGCCGCCCAGGAAAGAACCTCCGCCTCCGTAAGCACCCCCCTGCTAGTGCTGTGGAGTTTCCCCCTGAAACAGGTCGCAAGTTTGAGTGAAATACGCACTATAAATTTTCCGCTTGACTTCCCTGTAGCCGCCGCCCAAAACCTTTCCAGTTTTCATCGGTTAATTCCTTTCCAGGAAAAATTCCGGGTCGGGTAGGAGGGGCAGTCGCCCACCCCTCCCCCCACAGATCCTTGCTATTACCCACAAGTAGCCCCGCCCCTCACTTGAAATTTATATTTTCATGATCGTATCCTCTTGGTATTTAGCGCAATCCACGGAGCATTTGACAAGGCATGCTCCAGGATAGCGTCAATTTGTTTTTTGAACTGCTTATACTGATTAATTCGATCCTTACACTCACGTAGCCCCTGTCCATAAACAGTTTAAACTGTTTATGCTCTTGAACCCGCGCTTCTTTGGGGCTAAGATTAAAAGGAATATTTTTTGAGGCTAGTTCTTAAAGTTTTCAAAAAAAGTAATGGGGAGGTGCATGATGGTAAAGAAGCTCTGTCGTTGTGGCCTATTGTTGGCCTGGATTTTTCTCATGCCTTTGTTCGTCACTGCCGAGGAGGCTAATAAAGAAGCCCAAGGCGCATCACCGGCGACGCCAACTGCGCCTGCCGATTCTCAAGCTCAACAGGCTCAGGGTATGGAGGAGAAGGCCTTCAATGGGCAGATGAAGAACGAGCGCGTAGCTTTTGAGCAGAAAATGAGGGAGGAGCGCGAGGCTTTCAGAAAGAGCCTGGAAGGAAAATCGCCCGAGGAGCAGAAGATATTACGCCAGGAATTTAACCAAAAACAGAAAGAGGGAAAACGAACTTTCAACGATCAGCAAAAGGAAAGACGCCAGGCCTTTCACAAGGAGCACCGCAAAGAGCATCAGGCAGAAAATCAAACCCTCAAAGGCCACCAGAAGGAAGAGCGCCAGGCGCTCCGCGAGCATCAACGCACGGAAAGACAGTCCATCGGGCAGTCCCATGAACACATGGGGCAAGAATCCCGTAAGGAACCTAAGGGCGGAGGCCGACGAAAGTAGCTTAAGAGTTCGGGGGAAAGAGTTCGGGGCGAGTTCGGGGGACACCATAGAATGGCGCTTAGTTAAGAAGTTCATTCTGGAAATAGGGCGTCAGGAGTGTTGCCTTCGCTGTAAACTAAGCAGCTCGGCCACTGGGATTGAACGTTTGTCGAGGCTACCTGTGCCATTACTTTCCGTTATTACCCGCATCTTCGCTCACCTTCCTTAGAAGAAGGATTTTCCATGAGCTTCAAGGGTTGGATCGCTCCTTGCCCTGTCATGGATGCTATGCGGCTTTCCAGTTTTACCATAGAAGGACTTACGCCTCCTGTTCCTGATCACCTTTTCTGGACACGCTAGTTTAAAACGTCCCCTTTAATTTTGCAGTCAGTAGCCAACGGCTTTCTTTGTCCAGATCGGAGAAGGCGGCGTAACCTGCGCTGGTCAGATTCTCCCCTTGGGCCAATAGGCGAGCCCCTGTGTTTTTTAGGGCTTGGGGCGCTTGGCGCGCCAGCATGGACGTTAAGGTCCGAAAATTCATGAACACATTATAGGCTTTGCGTTCCTTAAGGCAGGAATAATTGAAATCTTGCGCGTCAATACGCCAATGTTTAAGCGGCGGCGACTCATAAAGATCAAGATAAAACATGATTTCAGTGCGGCGCTCCGTATGCGTCGCCTCCTGCTTTTTTCCGGCAATAGGGATGGGGAGTCCCGTTGCCATCATAAAGCCGATGTTGGCCGCCTTCTGAGCGATGCTGAGGCCTTGTTCAATTTTTTTCGATGTTTGCGTTATTGTCTCAAAACCAGCGGCCGCGATCAGGACAAGCCGGCCCCAGGGAATTAGGCTTTTTTCTCCTGACTTAAAAATAGCCCAAATTCCCTCGTGAGCCAATTCCGCCTGGACCATGCCAACGGCTTGCGCAAGCTCTACAACCGATGTTTTAGAGAGAACTAGGCCTTCGAGGCCGGCCTCTTTGAGCCGCAAACACAACTCCCGCGCCTGACTCTGCGGCAAATCTTCCCCCGCAAAGCCCCATGCGCTTCTGGCCAAACGGGCCGCTTCATGAAGCCGAATTTTTTTAAACGCGGCAAGGGCGCTGGAAAGCTCAGGGAGTCTAAGATGCTCCGGCTCGGCCAAAAGAACGCAGTAAAGTTGCGAGATTTCGCTCATCGCTCAGAAAAAGGGACCCCTCGCCCTGTCCCGCGCCTATTGCGCGGGACTGCCTGCTCCCCGCAAGGAAAAAAAAGTCGCGGCCTCAGTTATTCTTGGCTTTAGCCTGATCCACGAAAAGTTCTTTGACTCCGGCCAGGGAACCTAGAAGGCTCGTTGACTCCACGGGCATAAAAATTTTGGTGGCCTGACCCTGGGCCATTTTTGCCAAAGTTTCCAAATATTTGATGGCAATCAAGTCATTCGTAGGCTTGCCGTTGTGAATAGCCGTAAACACGATTTCAGTCTGATATTTCTCCGCATCCGCCACTTTCATCATGGCCTGGGCCTGGCCCTCAGCTTGGAGAATTGCGGATTGCTTCTGGCCCTCAGCCTTTAAGATCGCTGACTGCCGCTCTCCCTCCCCTTTCAAAATGAAAGCCTGCTTGGCGCCTTCCGCGTCCAAAATGGCGGCGCGTTTTTCTCGCTCGGCCTTCATCTGCTTGCTCATAGAATCCGTAATATCGCGCGGGGGTTCGACTTTCTGAATTTCCACGCGATTAGCGCGCACTCCCCACTTGTCCGACGCCTCATCGAGCGCCTGGCGGAGTTGCTTATTGATATGTTCGCGAGAGGTGAGCACATGATCGAGCTCCATTTCACCGATAATGTTTCGAAGATTAGTCTGGGCCAGCTTGGTAATGGCAAGCACGAAGTTAGAAATGTTATAGACCACCTTAAAAGGATCGGTGACTTGAAAATAAATCACCGCATCCACGGTCACAGCCGCGTTATCCTTGGTAATCACCTCTTGAGGTGGCACGTCGAGCACCTGCTCCCTGACGTCTACGAAACGCATGGTCTGAAAAGGCGGAAAAATCAGGCTCAGGCCTGGGTTGACAGTGCGCGAATACTGACCGAAAGTCTGCACAAGCCCCCTTTCGTGCTGTTCTACAATTCTGAGCGAATAGCGAATATACACCACGACAACGGCAACTAAAGCGGCATAAACAGGAAACATATTTACACTTCCCCCTTCTCTACAATTAATGTTACTCCATCCACTCTTAAAACACGAACGGCGGAGCCCATGACTATCTTAACCTTAACGTCAGCAAGCCGCGCGCTCCATTGCTCACGGCCGATTTGAACAAGATACCCTGTGGGCGAGTCCGTGGAGCCGAGCACGCCTAAAACTTTTCCCTCCTGGCCAATCAATGCGTCCACATTGGAAGGGACATATCCTTTCTCACGCAACCGCTGGCCCATCTTCCAAAGCGGAATCAAAGATGCCAGGCTGGCCAGCACAAAAACCATGGCGCTCCCCTGCCAACCGGCCGTAATCCCCGCAAGTTGCGCAATCCCGGCGGCCACCGCTGCCAAACCCAAAGACAAGAAAAAAAGATAGCTCGGAGCCGCCAACTCAATCCCAATCAAGCCCACTCCGGCCGCAATCCAAATCCAACTTGTCATTAGAATTCCTTAAATTTTGCCATATAAAATTTTCTTCAACTCAATTTCCACTCAATCCCTTTATTGTTAAATGCCAAAATTTTGCGCTCACTCTTAATGCCGGACGCGGCAAAGGCTTTTTGCATGGCCTGGGCAATCGCCACAATGTCAGCCTTAACCTCGGCAATAGCCAACACTGAAGAGCCGGAACCGGAAAGACAGGCGCCGGCGGCCCCTGTTTTAACCGCCACATTGATCACTCTGGAAAGTCCTGGGATCAAGCGCGTGCGATAAGGCTGATGGAGCCGGTCCTCGAGACCCTGGCGCAACCATTCCGGCTTTTTAGCCGCAAAGGCGGCCAATAAAGCGGCTAAACGGGAAAGATTAAAAACCGCGTCCTCATGAGGAATTTTTAAAGGCAGGGCTTGACGGGCTTTCTTAGTGGGAAGCTCGAATTCAGGAATCGCCAAAACTGCGGCAAGACTTGTAGGCACTTTTTGCGAGTAGCAATGAAAAGTTTCTCCATCCCTCCACGATGTGCAACAGCCCCCGTAAAACGCGGCCGCGACATTGTCGCCATGGCCCTCAAGGCGGGCCGCCTGGCCCACCACGGATTTCAAGCCTTCCTCGCCTTTGCTTAACAGATAGGCCGCGGCCAGCGCCGCCACCCGAGCGGCTGCGCTCGATCCCAAACCCCTGGCCATGGGAATCTGACTTTTAGCCTTAATAATAAACCCCTGACCCGGAAAAGCCTTTTTTAAAATCGGCCAAGCTGTATCGGCAATCAAATCACCGGATTTAAGCATTGGTTGCTGGGCCTTCGGCGTCACCTCGATCTCGAGCTCAAAATACAACTCGATCGCCGCGGCAACAACGTCAAAACCTGATCCCAAATTCCCGCAGGAACCCGGAACCCTGACCCAAACTTTTCTATTTCCGCCCATCAATCCTCCATCGCCTTGGCGCTCCAGGCCCAAGCTCAACTTCCCAAATGTTCAAATTATTGCGCGTAGGCTTCTCAACGTTGGAGCAATGTTAACAATTCCGTAGCCGAAACGCTTGGGAGTTTCCGGATCCTTCAGGCCATGGCCGGTCAAAATGCAAACCACCGCGAGACGACGTGACCGGCAATTACGAAAAAATCCTTTTTTGGCATAACGGATAAGCCCGGCCACGCCGGCCGCGCTCGATGGCTCTGAGAATACTCCTTCGAGCTCCGCGACCAAACGGTAAGCCGCCAAAATTTCCCTGTCGGACACCGCGTCAATCGCTCCCCCTGATTCCTCTTTAGCCCGCAAGGCGCCCTGCCAACTGGCGGGATTTCCGATACGAATGGCCGTGGCTATGGTCTGCGGATTGAGCACAGGCCGGCCTAAAACCAACGGAGCCGCGCCCGTAGCTTGAAAACCCATCATTCGCGGAAAAATTTTAATTTTGCGATGAGCCTTCCATTCTTTATAGCCCTTCCAATAGGCCGTAATATTGCCGGCATTGCCCACGGGCATAAATTGATAATCCGGAGCCCGGCCCATCTCTTCGCATATTTCAAAAGCCGCTGTTTTCTGTCCTTCAAGACGATAGGGGTTAGTGGAGTTAACGATAGTAAAACCCAACTGCGGCGCCGCTTCTGTGACAAGATTCAAGCAAACGTCAAAATTGCCCCGCACTTGAATGACCCGCGCGCCATGCATCAAAGCCTGGGCCAGTTTACCGGGCGCCACCTGGCCGGCGGGCAACAAAACATAGCAGGGCAGGCCCGCGTGCGCCGCATAAGCCGAGGCTGAAGCCGCGGTATTGCCGGTAGAGGCGCAAATCACCGCCTTGGCTTTTTCCTCAAGAGCCTTGGAAACAGCCATTGTCATGCCCCTGTCCTTAAAAGATCCCGTGGGATTGGCCCCCTCGAATTTCAAATAGAGACTTCCCTTGGGCAGGCCGATTTTTTTAGCCAGCCGGTCCGCGGCAATCAGCGGGGTGCCGCCCTCGTTTAATGTGATGACCGGAGTCCTTGGAGTGACGGGCAAAAATTTACGATAGCGTTCAATAATTCCCGGCATATAGTTCAATCTCCCGCTTCGGGCCGGCGGCGCGACTCTTTGACGGACGAACGATGGCGCTTGCCCTGAAGCATTTTTTCCTTGGCCCGACGGGAGCGCCGGCGCTTCTGACGCCGGATTTTCTCTATCATCTGGCGCTGGGCGCTTTGGCGGCCGAGTTGAATGGCCTCAAATTTATCCGTTAAAATCCGGCGCGCGATAAAACGATTGATCGCCTGGGAACGGTCTTGCCGGCATTTGACCTCGATCCCGCTCGGCCGGTGCTTGAGATACACGCAGGACGCGACCTTATTGACGTTCTGCCCGCCCTTTCCCCCGGAACGCACAAAGCTCTCCTCAATGTCCGCCTCTTGAATTCCCAGCCGGCCCATCTTCTCGCGCAACGCCGCTTCTTTCTGCGAACTCACGCCAAACAACATTTCCAAAGTATAACTCCCCGCCCGGGAACGTCATTACGAAAATTCGCGTCCATTACGCCAGAGCGAACATGGCTTCGAGCGCCTTTTTTGCGCGCTCGCCGATTGCGGCTGGAACCTCGATGAACTGATCCGGTCTCGGATTCGTCAACGCTTTCTCCACCCGGTCCAAATCAATCGCCTTCATATACGGACACAGCCGGCACATAGGGACAAACCTCTTATCCGGAAATTGGGTTCGGGCCAAATCACCAAGACCGCATTCCGTCACCAACATATAGGCCGGCGCGCTGGTCGAAGCCACATAACGCATCATGTCGCCGGTTCCTCCGGCAAAATCCACAAGTTCCACCAAACCGGGCGAGCATTCGGTGTGAGCCAAAATTTTAACCCCGGGATACTCCTTGCGGTAGCGCTCGACCCAAGAAGTTTCAAAATCCTCATGGACAACGCATTTGCCCTTCCAAATAATCATTTCCTCTCCCACTCTTTTGCCGAGATCGCGGGCTAAATTAAGACCCATGAGTTCGTCGGGCAAAAAAATAAGGCGGGGATGCTTTTCATAAAGCCGCTCCAAAATCTTGCGAGCATTGGCGCTGGTCACGACCACATCGCACTCCGCTTTAACATCGGCCGTAGTATTGATATAGCAGATGGCTGGAAGCCCGGGATATTTGGAGCGCAACCGGCGCGCGTCCTCGCCCGTGATACTTTCCGCCAAAGAACACCCCGCTTCCAGGGCCGGCAAGATCACGGCTTTATCCGGACTTAATATCTTGGCCGTTTCCGCCATAAAACGCACGCCGCAAAAAACAATGGTCCCGGCCTTGGCCTCGGCGCAAAGCTTGCTAAGCCGGTAAGAATCCCCCGTAAAATCAGCGATCCCATGAATGATCTCAGCGCGCTGATACACATGAGCCGGAATCACCGCGTTCTTTTCCTCTTTTAAACGATTAATCCGCCAAGTTTTTTGAGCCAGCCGCAAAAGAATTTCCTCGGTATAACCCGCCAAGGCCAGCCCCTTCCCCTCCAAACGCTGGGCCTCCCGCTCAATATCCTGCTTTGTCGCAACCATAACCATCAATCCCGTTTTACCACCCAGCCCTCTAAAAAAATAGCTTTAAAAAAACTCGGCCCGCGCCGGCATTCAAAACCATCGGCGGAGCCACCATTTTTCAAGAAGGACCTTGGCCCAATGCCAATGCCGGGCCGGGCTATGGAGTTTAAGTTTCGGACCTTCGGGCGCATAGAAGTTCCCTCCCCCGAATGCGGCGCGGCCGGACCCCGTCTCAATGATGCACCAACCCCTGCCGTCAAATCGCGCCTCTGGAGCCTTGCCGTCAAGCTGGGCCAGAATATTGCCGGCCACGACCCTGGCCTGATGATAAGCGAAAACCCCGGCTTTTGGCAGGGCCTTGCCTGCGGCAATGCAGACGCCCGCCGCGTCACCCAGGGCATAAATTCCATCGTGCTTGGTGGCCAAGGTGTGAGGGTCCACGGGAATCCAGCCCGAGTCCCCGGCAAGCCCGGAGTCGCGCGCGGCCCCAGTCGCCTGATGGGGAGGCACGCCGAGCAGAAGGTCAAAGCCTGTCTTGGCCCCATTTTCAAAAGAAATAACCTTGCTTGCAGAGTCAATGGCAATAACTTTGTGCTGAGTGCGAACCGGGATGCCTACGGATTCCAGCATCCCTTTGAGCGCCTCGCCTATCTTTTGACCTGCCGTTGGCATCGGGTAGGGCTCCGGCGTGTAGACCTCCACCTGCGCCTTGATATTCCTGCTCTTGAGGAAATCATGAATCAGGAAAGCGGCTTCGTAGGGAGCGGCCGGACACTTAAACGGGGAAGACGATATAAAAACGACGACCTTGCCGCCGGCAAAGCCCTCAAGGCTTTGCCGGATTCTTTGCGCGCCCTCGAGCGTATAGAGATTGATGGCCGCCTCGTTGAATCCTGGAACCTTTTCGGGAGCAAGATCGGCCCCCAAGGCGATTAAAAGATAATCGCAGGTCAAGATTCCCGCCGAGGTTTCCACGGCCTTTGACGAAGGATCAATTTTGAGGACCTGGGCCTCTCGCAACTCCACCCATTTCCTCCCGAGAGCCGAGAGCGGCCTTTGAATGTCCTGCGGTCTTCGTTTTCCCAGCATGAGCCACAGAAATGAAGGCGAGAAAACAAAATCCTTCTGCTTGTCAACCAGAACGACGCGGTGGCGTCCCTTGAGCCGCGATCCCAGAATGTTGGCGGCGACATGGCCCCCAATCCCGCCTCCGAGGATAAGAACGGTTTTTTGTGCGCCCATTAAAATGTGATGACCTTGTCCGCCCACTGCGTCCAATCGGTCAGCTCTTCGAGGCTACTTCTTTTGCATCCCTCGGCCAATTCGGTTTCTGCGATCCCGCGCGCATCCATGCAGGCGCCGCAAACTCCGATCGCAACGTTGCGACGGGCCGCGCTCTTGAGCATAATCTCGACGTTGTAATAGCCCTGTGGAAGCTGTTGACCCTTTTTAGCGCAAGCCGCGGCATCGCCCACTAAAAAAATTTTGACATCCTCCGCCTCCCTCTTCGCCAAAGAGCCTGCCAAGCGCAGACCGTTATAGCTCCTCTCAGTCCCATAGGGCGGATCGTTAAGAATGAATAATGTCTTCATGGTTCCTCCTTCAGATCAATTCAGTAAGCCCTCTTGGCGGAAGCTACAATAGCCCTCGTGGCCAACGATTAGGTGGTCTAAAAAACGCAAATCCACGGCCTTGGCGGTGTCCAGGACCCTTTTGGTCAACGCTTTATCGGCCGGCGAGGGTTCAATGGCGCCGCTGGGATGATTGTGAACCAAAATGAATCCCGAGGCATGGCAGGCCAGGGCCTCCTCGACTAAGCGCCGGGGATAAAGGGGCGACTCGTCAATGGTCCCTTCCGACAGGACGCGCTCGGCAATGATACGGTTTTTCACGTCGGCAAAAAGCGCATAAACGACCTCGTGAGACTTTCCGGCCAAGGCCAAGCGGCAATAATCCGCCACCTGACGAGGGTGTTCCAACACGTTTAGCCCCCGGAGCCGGCGATTTAAATAGGCGCCGCACACTGGCTTAAACAGGGCCAGGAGACCGACGGAGCGCGCGCCGATTCCCCGAACAGCTTGCAGTTGCGCCGGGGCCGCGTCCAAAACGCCGGCCAAGCCGCCGAATTTTTGAATCAACGCCTTGGCCAAGGGTTTGGTGTCGCGGCGCGCAATGGCATAGGTCAAGACAAGCTCGAGAAGCTCGTGATCCTGCAAAGCGCCTGGGCCGGCGCGGCGCAAACGCTCGCGCAAGCGCTCGCGGTGTCCAAAATAATGAGGCTGTTTCGTCGCAGACAAAGATATGGGCACGAAGCCCTATTTTGCCACAATAGCGCGGCAAGAGCAAAAGCGAGTCACGGCGCTCAAAAAATCCTTCCGGTTAAAAGGCTTATCCAAAAACATCGTCACTCCAAGGCGACCGAGATCGGCTTGGGAGCCTTCGTTAAAACATCCGCTCATAACAACGACGGGCATCTTAATGCCGCGCCGGCGGATCTCGCCCACAAAGGCAAGTCCGTCCATGGCCGGCATCTGCAGATCCGTGACAATAACGCAAAACGGCTCGCCCAGGACTTCAAGCGCCTCCTGGGCCGAAGAGACCGAGGTGACCTCGTATCCGACCGATGCGAGCAAACGCTCGCATAAGCGCCGCAAAACCGGCTCGTCGTCCACAACAAGAACTCTTCGGCATTGTTCCATCACTTAAATGTAACAGGCTTTCATGCCAATGTCAATATCCTATTTTGGGATATTCAACAACGGGATAATACAATCACATCAAGGCTATGGCCAAATCAGTTTATACTCAAGAATACCACTCCCTGCTTCACAAGCTCCACCAGGCACGACAGGAGGCGGGGCTCACTCAATCGCGAGTGGCCCGACTCCTTAAGAAGCCCCAATCCTATGTGTCCAAATGCGAGTCCGGCGAACGGCGGGTGGATCCCGTGGAGCTTAAACATTTCGCCAAAATTTATAAAAAATCTTTCGATTTTTTCACCTACTAACCCGGATTCCCCGGTTGATTTCGTCATTCCCGCGAAAGCGGGCATCCAGCCCCTTCGATTCGCCTGGAAGCGCAAAAAATGTTCTGGATTCCCGCCGGAGCCTGCCCTCGACTCTGATCGGGGGCGGGAATGACGAACACAAAAATACGGCCGGCGTAGAGAGCAAATGAATGCCAACTGAAGAATCCGGGCTAACCGCCCGGGCGAAGCAAACGGCGATCGGGCTGAAAAAAAATATATTTATATATACTTACAACCATGCCGGAACTTAGGAAGGACCCGATCATCGGACGATGGGTAATTATCGCTACGGAGCGCGCGGCCCGGCCCATGGATTTTGCCAAAGAAAAAGACCCTGTCGCGCTCAACAACAACTGCCCCTTCTGTGAAGGGCAGGAAAAGAAAACCCCGCCGGAAATCCTGGCCTATCATCCCCCCGGCCGGGCCAAGGACAGTCCGGACTGGTGGATTCGCGTGGTTTCCAACAAATTTCCGGCGCTTGGAGTCGAGGGCGATCTCGATCGGCGGGGAGACGGCATTTACGAACGGATGAACGGGGAGG
>CAYHKQ010000065.1:0-13137 GCA_964357255.1 uncultured Elusimicrobia bacterium | reverse complement strand
AGATGGCCCGATGATTACCCTTTAACCAAGATCGTCATCAAAGGCCAGCGCAACCGCTGATCCCAAATTCCGCAGTTGACACGCCATTGCCCTCGGAACCACCGGACTTTTCTGTCCCGTCATACCGGCGCAAGCCGGTATCCAGTTTTCTTCGAAGCCTGGACCCCGGCTTTGGTTCGACAGGCTCACCATCCTGAGCGGAGTCGAAGGATCGCCGGGGCGACGAAGCAACTACGGAATTCCGGATTAGCCGTTATTCAGGTTAAGCTGAGAAGCGAGGGGCCAATTTCGAGATTCACCTGAGTAGAATCTTTTATTCGCAAGCAGGGGCTTGCTTTCGACTTTCTTCCCTGTTACTCTTAAATAGAGGAATCGCAATAACGGTGGTTATTGCTTTTTGGCAGTCATGGGTAGAAAGTTTCTTGCCGTATTTTTGGCGTTTTCGTTGGTATGCCCGCCGGGTTATGGCCGCCAAAATCAGCCTCAAACGCCTCAATCTCCGCTGGAAAAAGCGCCCACAATTTTTTACGTTTTTCTTCAAGACATCGAGCAGTTGGCCCGGTATGTAGAACAACGCGATCCCTCTGACGTCAAGTATATCGTTGATTTTCAAGCCATTGATCCGGCCAATGTTAAAGTTGTCGACTCTTTTGAAAAAGCCGCTTTAACTTGCATTCCTTCGGAACAACGAGAGGGCGATCCATTGGGGGCCCTATTTATCGAGTCTGAGGAGCCAGATTTGGAAAGCCGGAGACGGATTCTTAAGTGCGCGATCAAAAGGATCAAGGCGGTCGAGGCCGGCTTGGCCGGGAATTCCCAAACCCATTTAACCGCCCAGCAACAACTGGCCGTAGACGCTAAGTTGGAGGAGGCGGAGGAAAAGATTGCTACCGCGGCTCGGCAAACCTCCACCCATGAGGGTCAGACCCAAGTTTTTGACGGCGCCGGAAGTCCAGCGGGGTCCCAGTTCGCAGGCCCGGGACCCAACCCCGGCGTCAAGAATGAAGGAACCAAAAATCAGGGCCCCGGCACACATAGAGATACTAAGAGCCGGCTTTACCAGGGGGGCCTGCCCCCCAAACCATCCCAGGCAACCGCCCCAGAGGAGCAACCCCAAGAAGATAAAAAGGAGCAGGCTCGAGCGCCCTCCGCAGAGCTTCTGGCGCGGCGGTCCGCCGCGGGCGGATTGGAACCGCCGGAGCCCGCCGGCTTTGGCGTTGCTTGCTCGGGCTGGGTCGGACTTTCGGATTCGCGCCTGCCCAAACTTATTGCTAACCCGGCCTTGGCCAAGGTGGCCGCTTGCGACCGCGATGAGGCCATGAAACATTTAGATGAGACAGCCCGAAGCGCCCGTTCCATCTTAGAGCGCGTGGCTGAGGAAAATGCGCCAAAGCCCGGGATTCAAAATAATGCCAAGACCCTCCTTGGCGAGTATGACAAGATTCAGGAGGAGGCGGACCCGGAAAAAAAATTCGCCAGACTTCAAACCTGGATGGCCTTGGCCCACCGTTTTATTGAGAACGCAAAAATAGGTCTCGACGGCGACCATGGTGAGATTAAGGATTACTATGCCTCCCTCGCCAATTATCAAGCCGCCATTAAGCGATACATCAATGCCGCCTTAACTGACGACAGCGCCAAGGGTTTTTTTGGCGACAAAATTTTCTTAGGCGAACCCGGAGCGCACGAGGTGGCCATCGTTCGGCGTCCCGGCGGGATCGGACTTTTGGAGTACACAGCCTCCGGCGGCCCGACGTTTCGTTCCGCCGATGGCCAAGTCGTCGTTAAATATGGAGCGGGCGGCGTGGCGAACGCGTACGTCAACGGCCGCCTGGCGCGCAAGGAGTATTTCACGCAAGGTCAAACCTCCAGCTATGCCGAGCAATGCAGTTTTGACGCCTCCGGCAAATGCGTCAACGGGAGCACCTTTATTCAGTCCAGGGGCGGGGTGATTAAAAACTCCGACAAATTTACCGGCGCCGACGACATTGGGCAGAGCGTCAGCAAAGAAAAATTTTTTAAAAAGGACGGCAAACCGGCCGGAGAGGTCGTTAAAAATCTGGAAACCGGAGAGGTTAACGCGGTCGTAAACACGGGTTATGGAGGACAAGTAGGCGTAGCCTTTGAGGGATCGAAACTGGAAACAAGCCAGATTTGGAGGGAACTGGGGACGATAATGAATAAAGGCGGAGAGCGCGATTACTCCGCCATCGGAAAAGTCAGAAATGAAATCATCGTGCCCAGAAACGAGGCCTGGGCGCGCTCAGATGAGGCGCGCCGGCAACTCTCAAGGTTTGGACCCTCCGGGCTCAGGGATGGGCTCGACAGCGTCGAGGACCTGGCCAAGCATGAGTATAAAATCGTCAAGCGGGAAGCGCTCTATGACGATAAAGGCAAATTCGTTGGCTGGCGCAATTTTTCATCAGACTCAATCGGGGGCGCCGCAGAAGCCACGGCGAGCGATGGGAGGCGGCGCCAACTTCAGGTGTCCGTGTCGCTTAATGATCTGGCTGGGATTACCGATCCAACTCAGCGCCTGGAAAAAGCCCGGCAAATCGCGGCCCGGCTCAATAAAGAGCGTGGGGTGGCTCAAAACGCTAAAAGCAGGGAAACCTTGGCGAAATACCTGGCTGAATCTTCGGAATTTACGGATGTTCAGGAGGGCCAGAGTTTGAGCTTGCACATGATCGAAACCTCGGAGACTGGAAAAAGCGATCCTATTTATTATGTGCGCCGCAACAATCAGGACGGGAGCTATGTTGAGCAGGTGGCTGTTTTAAGTAGCGTAAAAAAAGAGAGCGGGAACATTAACGCTTTGGAGGTTCTCGTGCCCACCTATTACGACAAAAACGGCAAACCTTTGGAAAAACAGGCCCAGGGCGCCGGAAAAAATGTCAAACAATGGTATGGAGAGGACGGAAAAAAATACGAACTTGAAGATTTTGAGACCCAATTCGATTCTTTAGGAAATAACTATAAACTTTCAGGGACGCATTTAGTGGGATCGGGCGATGCTCCCGGTAGCATCACCGTGGAAATGCTCAATTCTCGAACTGAACAGGTTGGACCAGGGATTATTGATAGGGCCGGACGCGCCATCATGGACGCGGAAATCGTAGGGATTCCAGTTTTCGGAGATGTTTCTAAGGCGGCGATCGGAGGGACCTTTGAATTCCTTGAAGACGTTGGTCATGCCGCCTCTTACGCGGGCGGCTCGGTTTATCGGGGCGGGCAGTCTTTGGTTTTAGCCGGCGCATCCGGCATTGCCAGCCTAGTTGGCGCCGATGACGCGAGCAAGGAGCTTATGTTCGGCGCCGACGTTGCCGCGAGCAAGAGCGCTCTTAATCGCACTGTCGCTAATGAATTTTTAGGCGGCGAGGACTATATGTTGCGCCGGATGAGCCCGGAAGGTCGCGAGGCGCTACAACAACAAGCGAGAGACGAGCGCATTCAAGCCGTGGATGCCCAGGCTTTCAGGATGGGCCGCTTAGCGCGCGAGCAAGCTTATGCCGATGCCGTAAATAATCCCGTTGACACCAAAGGTACGCTCCGGGCTTTGGAGCGGACTGGCTCCCCCGAGGAAATTATAAATTGGGGGCTTGAAAGAGGCGGAGCCGCCGGTTACATAGCGGTCGGCGCGGGAGTTGTTGATACCCTGGGCCAAACTAGCGCGGAGATGCTTCCTTTTGTGGGCGCGGTCGGAGCTTTCCAAGGTGGCGTTCGAACGCTTCAGGCAATGGACTCCGCATCCCGGTTGGTCGGGGCCGTGGCCGCTGTTGGCGAGGTTACCGGCAAGGCCGCGCACTGGGCAATGCAGAGCCAATTTCTCTCGGGCATAGGGCACAATGCCGAGAGCTTCTCCATAGCCGCGGTGGAAGGCAATGCCGCGCAGGCGATTATCGCCGGAACAAGGATCGCCGCGGACGCTGTTTTTGTTGCGGCGGCAGGCAAAGAGAAGTTGGAACAACGGGCCGCTAAGAAGGCTCAAGCCAGAGCCCAAGAAGCGGCAAAGGTCGCGGTGGAAAACCCTCACCAGGCATTGGGACTTGAAAAAGGATCCAATCCCACCCCCGAGATCGTCAACCAAGCCGTTGAGCGCGTTTATCGTCAGAACAGCGCTGAGGCTCTGGCCGGTAAACATGGGGGCGCCGACATGATTCCATCTCGAGCCATAGTCGAGGCCCAGGCCAATGTTGTCAAGGCCCGCGTAGCCCGAGAGGCTTTTGAGGCCCAATGGGCCACGCAGGCGGCAGGCGAACGGCAGGCTCCCGGGGAAACCGCAAGCGCTACCAGGAAGCTTTCCCTCAGAGAGCGCTCGTCCGAAAATTTAGACGGCCAGAAATCGTTTTTAAGGCAACGTTTGGCTGAGCAATATCCCGAGCGGCAGGCTCAGGTTGATCGAGTCGCCCGCGACATGATCGCCGAGCTTCAATCCAACGGAAAAATTTCAGAAGCGACGTTAAAACAATATAAGCAAGATTTTCAAAGGGTGCTGAACACCGGCGAGATTAGACTTGACGACGGAACTTCCGTTAAAACTCTCAAAGAAGGACAACGGCAAGTTTACGAAGAATTTTTGGATCACCTGGGAAAAGCCAAAAGCGCCGATGATGTTAACCGGCTTTTTGTGAAATTGGGCACCGGCGGGGGAAAAACCTTGACCGCGGCAGGGCCGCTATACCCGATTATCGAAGCGATGGCCGCTACGGCCGGAGCTAAAAAGGTTGTTTGGTCCGCGCCAAACGAATTGCTTCTAGAGCAGGCCAAGCGCGACATTGCGGCGCACCGGGGCGGCAGGCTACCCAAGAATTTAGAGTTTAAAACCCATGCCGATCTTATTGCCGAAGCGAACGCCTTGAAGTCAGGCCGCGCCAAAGAGGGAGCCGGCCTGAAAGATTCTTATCTCGTCATTGACGAGTTCGACGCCCCTTTCATAGAACCGGCCATTAGCGAGGGCCGGCATGCGGGCGCCATTTCCAAAAAGACCGCTACTGGAAAACCAAATCCTGTGTATAAGGTTTTAAGCGATATGGCCGGCCGCGCGGACGCTCTTGCTGGAAACAAAGCCCTTTTGGAAGGCAAGGGAAAGATGAATTTAGACGGCGCTATTGATATTCAAGCCCGGCAGTTCGCCAAGCGATTCACCGACATCGCCAAAGACGCTTCGCAACCGCCGGAGGTGCGTGAGGCCGCAAGGAAATTCGCCGACCAGGCAATCGTCAGCAAAGAATTAATGAACATGACCGATACCGCATTAAACTTAGACAATGTGTTGGAGAGTTACAAGGTGGATAAGCAAGCCGGAAAAATTACGCCGAAAACCGAATCCGGCGCTTGGAGCCCAACCTTAGACATCGCCGCGCGCCGTTACCTGGAAATCCGCCATGGTCTTGACGCCACGATTCCTTACGAGCACGGCAAAACCTCTACCATCAATGATGTTGTCAGGACTGCCCGCGGCACCGTGGGTCTTTCAGCGACGGAACCCACGGCCATTAAAGGATCATTGGACCGGTTAGGTTTTAAAAGGGTTGAGGTTAAACAGGGGCAAAAAACAGCCGAAGGACAGATCAAGAAATCCGACGCTCCCGTATTTACGGACACGACTGCTCAAAAATACACGCAATTGGCCGATGCCGTGCAACAGGGCATGACCGCGGACGGCTCCCTGCAGATAGTGACCGCGCGTAGCACGCGCGAGGCGCGGTTTGTCAAAAATTTACTCAGGCGCAATGGGGTTCCCGAAGGCGAAATCTCGTCCATTCTTTCCGGCAAACAAGAATTAAGCGGCAATGCCAAAGCGCAAGAAACATATAACGAATCCGCTCTAAAATCAGGCAAGGCCAGGGTTTTAATTTTGGAAGCCCCTGTGGCCGGTCGCGGCATTACCATCGAAGGGCATAAAAATTACACGAACGTCAAAATGCACATGCTTGATCCGCATAATTTGCCGGAAGTTTTTGCCGAACAAGTGATGGGACGGGTCAAAGGCAATAGATTTCCAAGGGCCGAAGGTAGCAAGGACCTTGTTTATTATGCCGATGCCCAGTCCTTAGCCCGTGACCCCTATTTCGCGCAGAAAGCCGGAGCTCAGGGTTTAGCAAAAGTCACACCCGAGGTTTACATGGAAGGCCTTGGCGAAGCCCAGCGCCGCGCCGAAGTCCGCGCTGTGGAGAGGTCCGGCATTAAAGTCGTGAAGGCCGATCAACCGAATGAATCTCAGCCGCGATCACAACTGGCCAAGCCGTCTGAAGGCGCTCGTCTTCTTGAAGAAATGCTCAAAGAATCGGGAAAGGAGCAACGGCCGGCGGAAAAATTGCAGCCTTCAAGGCAAAATTCATTGGAAATTCCCGATTCTTTTATCGAGCAAGCCAAGGCGAACGCACGGGACAGCCCCCTCAATTTTAATAGAGGGTTGGGACGCCGGCGTGACAACCCAACTACGGAATTTGGGTTTAGAACAAAATCTCAAACCATTGAGGCAGCCCACCTTGTGGGCCGCGGCGAGATTGGCGCTGACGGGATTAATCCGGCCGCCATTGGCAATTACGCCGTGCCACAAATCATGCAAAAAACCCGTATTTTACGCGCCGGGGGCATTGATCGGGACGAAAGACGTTCACTAATGAGAACCGGCAGGGTTGGAGATCAGCCCAGCCGGACCGGCCAAGCCGCAGGCGTTGAGGTTCTCGATGAGGCTCATCCCAGTCACGCTCAGAAACCCGGCGCCTCTCCTTCTGTTATTGACATAATCCTAAGTCAAAACTTGATCCCAGAGACACAAAAACCTTCGGAAAAAATACCCAAAGTTAAATTTATCCATTTAAAAACTGCGGACGACGCGCCTTTTCATAGCCATGTTCGTCAAGGCCGAATTCAAGGTTACCCAGGCCTTGTCTGGGCCAAGCCTCTTGTTTCGGATAGAGATACGCTCGCTCGCCAAGAAGTGGAGCGCACCAACGCGGCAAGCCAAGCGGCCTCTTCATTGCAAAATTCTGTTATCAGTGTGCCTCGGGCAGCCCTTGGAGTCATTGACGGCCAGACGAACGTGCTGACTGAACATGCGCCAGGCATACGGCTTGCCAGTATCGCGCGACAGCGTGAAACAGTCATTGAGAACCCGCAAGAGTTAGCGGCTTTTAAACGGGACGCCGCGCTTTTTATAGAGCAATACCAAACATTGGTTGCCAAAACAAAATTTATACATGGCGATCTTTATGGAAATATCCAAATTGAAAAAACGAGCTTGAACGGCGAACCTATTTACCGGTTTTATCTCATTGATTGGGGAAATTCACAAACGAGCGGGCAGGAGACTTTCTTCACAGATTACAGCAAGGAAATCGCCAATCTTAATAAATGGTTTTTTGCAGATATCGGCGGCCATGCGGAATTAAGAAACAGATTACTGAAAACAGAACATTCAAAATCCCCAATCCCGGCCCGCGTGGCCCTCACCGTAGCGGCCACCTTGGCGGGGGAGTCCCCGGCCGTTGCCTGGAGCGCGAAATCGCCGAATTCTTTAAAAACGTCGCCAAATGCCGCAACGGCGAGTCCCGTGCCTGCCGGCCTGGAGGGCTATTGGCCCTATCTTCCCGGCCGGCTAGACGCAATTTATGCCAAACCGGGAGAGCCGGAATTTATTAAAACTTTCGACGAATCCATCGGGAGCCGGGTTCGCGGGGAAATTGTCCGGCTTAACGGCGAGTTGCGGAAAAACGGCGTGCCTGCGGCCAAGGTCGAGGAGTTTATTGTTGATGTCGAAGACATGAATCCAAGGGATACCAGGCCGGCGAAGAGGCGCGCGGTCAAGGCAATGAAATGGGGCATTAAAATTTCGGCTTCAGGCGAGCCTCTCGATGAGGTTATTGCAAGAATGACTCAAGGCCGGCCGGTCCAGCAGGGCTCAATGGCGGCCTATTTGATCGGCCAAGCCGAGCGCATTTTCGACGAAATCTATCGCGTGATTGGGGATAAGGCCCATCGCCCGTCCAAACCCTTGAATGATTGGGATTTGAGGCGATTCGTGCTCAGATCTGGCATGCAGGTCGTCCTCGTGGACGCCGTCAATACCGAGATGGTCGCGGCTCAATTCGAGGCCGAGCGCGCCAAGGCCCAAGGCCGCCCTGAGGCTCAAGGGGCTCAAGACATAGGGGCCGGGACTCAGATGGATCAACAATCCGATTTAAGCAAAGACCGGAAAAAAGGGAATGTGATTATATTTAACGACAATGACCCTGCCTTGGCCGAAGCGAGGGCTCATATCGCTCAACTCGTCGCCAAAAGGCAACAGGAGCCGTCCTTGGCCGTTCCTCAAAAAGCAATCAGGCCGGAGATTGACGAAATCATGATACCAGGAGGCGCCAGCCTGGGCGCTGGCCCAAGGGAAAAGCTCGTCTATGACCCGGATCATGATCCTGCTTTGCGCGCGTTTGCGGAAAGGATATTTCAGAAAAACTCCAGCGGGATCGGCCATGCTGTTGTGCGAGCCTTGCGGGGGTCGGCTACCGGCGATTTTAAAGAGACTCCGAGTTTGCCCAGGCAGAAACGGCTTTTTAAAGAAATTTATAAGGCTGTGGTCAATGAAGTCCCTTATAACATAGACGTTGCTAATGAGATTTCCAAAAACAATTTGAACAAGACATTTTTTGTCGGAGAATGTATCGGCGTCGGCGGCGTTTGCCGCATGCATGGCCTTTTGATCGCCGGCATCGCCGATATCGCGGTTAAGAAAGGGTTGCTGGAGGGCCGAGCGCTTTACTCTAGGCGCAGTCAGGGGCATCGATTTGCCGGATTTGAGTTTAGCGACGGCTCTTTGTACGTCGCCGACGCGGCTCAGAAACAATTTGGCCCGATCGAAAAAAAATTGTTTTGGGGATATGATGATGATCCATTCGGCGTTCCGGCTACCGATGAGGTGTATGTTGATGAACAAGGACACAGGGCGCGCCAATATCGTTATAGCGATCACCTTAAAAGAAAACAATCCGTTCAGGCAGAGCCTGGCCCCGGCTCCTCAACCACGATTTCTCCGATTTTAGGCCGGGGGGTCGCGGCCACGTTGGCTGTCCTGGCCGGAGCTCCTGTTGAGGAGGTTTTGAGAACGAAATCGCAGTCGCCCGCTGATGCGGAAGTCGCTGAAGCAACGGGGTCAGACTCCTCAATTCCATTAGAAAAAAGGAATTCAGGGAACAACTTTGAAAAAGAAGCGGATCAGCGTTTTTTTGAACTGATCCGGTCTCGTCCGGAATCTGAGGAGGCCATTGAAAAAGAAATGGCGCAAAAAGGGTGGGGCCTCAAAGGCCTTAACCTTGCTCAACGAGACAATAAAATTGAGGCGTTTATTTATGACGAGGCCTTAAAAAATAGTTCGGATCCGCGCCTGATGGCGCAGAACGCCCAATCGTCCCCTTTCGCTGATTTTGAAGGCGGGGACCAGCCGGCTTGCGGCGCCAATCATTGCGGCATTGACATGATCCATAACATCATCGCAGCCCAAAAGGGACTTGCGGCCGATCAAAGCGGATTTGAGCAGGTTCTGGCTGCCGGCGAAAAAATTTATGGCCGCCACACGATCAGAAAATCAGGCCTCAATGACGATCAAGTCATTCAAGTGGCCAACAGCATCAAGCTACCGGGCAAAAGCGTGGAGGCTGAAAAAATCAGCCGCAAGGCCGTTTTCTCCGCCATCAAAGATCAGGGGGCTCCCGCGGGCATCGGCATTATCCAAAACGGCCAAGGACGCTACGTCGCGGTGGAGCATATTTTCAAAGGAAGCGACGGCCGCGACTATGTGGCATTCCGAGATTCCAATCTAACCAGAGATTTTAGCGGCAACAAACTGCCTGCTCTGAAATTACCGCTGGAACATTTTGCCCTGTTGGTGGATATCAAGGCTTCCCCGATTATGATTAAGGTCAAGAATTCCGCCGCGCCTGGGGCGCGACCGGGTCTTCGGAGCCCTGTGCAGGAGACCGGGGACATTTCTATGATCCCAGACCTCCCCAAAATTTATCACGGTCCGGCGCAAACTGCGACTAGGGTGTATGAGCCACGGGAGGGCTGGAAAAATTTGGCGCAACTAACAGCCGATGATACGAGGCTGAAGATTGAAGCCAAGGATGATGGAACCGCTGTTTTTCGTTTCGGCCGGAATCTCCCGCCGGGGGATAGCAGACGGGCGCGACAACTTCAGGACTGGTTAAAAAATTTAGGGTTCAAGCAGGCCCAGGAGGGAAGCATTGCCGTGCCGGCGATCCCGGAGTTTAATAGAGCGCTTGAACGCAACAACCACATGCGCGTCGCTTTTCCCAAGCCGGGGCAAAAAGACATGATTGATCCTCAGTATCCTGATCGCTACTGGTCCGCCCTTGAAGACGGCTATTATCCGGCTTTCACCGCGTCCCACTGGCTTACCCAAACGCGCTCGGCGACTAAAAAAAACCGGCAAGACGTCCTTCATTGGATCCGCTTGGCCGCAAAACTCTTTGAGGCCAAGGTCCAAAAAGTCTTGCCTGAAGGCTTGGTCGCTCAACAAATGGCGAGCCTAAAATTTCTAATACACGAAACTATTTTTTCAGGCCACGGCGTTGGTGAAGAAAATATGCTTCGCTCCGTGTTTGGCTCAAGACAGGACGGATTTCTCATGAAATTCTCTCCTGAAACGAGGGTAATATACTTAGCCTGGCTTGGCCAAAACGCGGACCCCGTTATTAGAGAATGGCTGGAAAAAAATGATTGGACGCAGGAGGCGCCAACGGACAAGGTTGATTCCGGCCGGCCCACAGCGCAATATCAAACCTTTGAGGTGTTGAGTCCGGAGGAATTGAAATTCGACGACAATGACCCACGCATTGAAGACAAGATGGTCCGATTCGTCGAGGTGTTAAAAAAACACGGGTTCCTCGGGGAAACCAGGGTGGCGGATGGCATGACGCTATTGCGTCTTCCATTTGATAATGAAAAAGCCGATTCTTTGTTGGAAGATTTGGCGAATTTAGGAATTATGGTGTCAAGCCTTAGGCCCGTGGAGGTTGCCGCTATGTTATCACCGGCCGGCAATGAGCGCCATAAATATTTTGACATTGGCCAGGATGAAAAACTTAAAATTTCCGACAACAGATTGGCCCGCGCTGAACGCCGGAAAAAGCCGACTCTAAGCGAAATGCGCGCGCTGCCCACGGACGACCGCCCAACCCAAAGGCCCTCCGCCCCTCCCGATTCCGACGAGTTCGGAACATCGGAATTGGAACCAATCCCCGATTCCGAATCGGATTCCGGGCTAATCAAAAGAAACTCTCAGGCCAACAGAGGGCAACGCGGGTTTGCCTTGAAGGGGCTAATGTCAATTATCGCCCTGAGCGCCGTGGGCGCGGTTGCTGGAAGCATGCTTGGCAATAGCCGCGCCGCCATCCTAACCAATGCCCTGAGCGCCGGCTTGGGCCTGCCCCTGGCTGTAGTCGGCGCCATGGCCGCTATCCGATGGCTCGCCCGCCTGATCCAGGGCCGCGGGCCGCCCAAGGCCCTGCCCAGAGCGCCGAGCGCCATCATCGAGGATGGAGGAAAGATGAAAAATGGGGGCAACAACCTCCTGGCAAGATTAAAAGGCGCCTTATTGGGCGCCGCGATATTCTTCCACATCCCAGTCAACATCAGCCAGCCCAACGCGTATTTATCCAAGAAACTCTTTGAACGTTACCTGACACAGCAATTTTCCCGAATGCTAGGCGATAGCAAGGGCCCCTTGGAAGAAGCCCTCAAACGCGACGATTCTAAAATTCAAGAAAAAATTATCGCCCAGGCGAACGCCCTAAAAACTCCTGCCGAGGATTTGGCGCAGGCCCAAGCCATCAAGCTCGAATGGAAAAATCAGGAAGAAAGAGACGCTTTCGCGGATCAGGCAAAAAACGCGCTATTAAACGGCGAATATGTCCCGCATTTTCTTTTTGGCGGAAGCGCCACGCGCCTCGGACTTGGGCCTATGTATTTCCTGGATTTAAAACAAATTGCAAGGGCTGTTTTGGGTCTATCCTCAACGCTTAATCAAGATCAACAGCGGAGAATTAATTCCGAAATCGCCAAACTTCCGCAGGAAATGAGGACGGTCCCCCAAGGGGGCAGTCCCCTCGGACTCGGGCCAAGACAGATAGTTGAATACCGGCTTATGCTTGAAAAATTGTCAATAGAAACCGGCCGGTCGCCTGCCGAGGTCCTGGCCCATGCGCGTTTTGTCATTCATTTGCCTGAAACCGGAAGCGATGAAATCATGGCTGACTTAATGGCCAATCAATTTTACGGCTTCAACAAAAATAATGTTTATTTTTTCATTGCTCCGGCCGTCCACGGCCTTAAGCTTCAAAACGAAAAATTTCAATCAGATACCCAGAGCCATCAGCTTCCCATGGGACACGGTTACGCGACCATGCAACTTATTCAAAACAACGAGGCTTTTACGCTTAACGCCAAGGGGAAACCCGCCAGAGTAAAAGGCGGTTTATTACCCCAACTCGAAAAACAAGGCGCGCGACTTATGGGAACCCACAGAATCAATGACCTCACTAAACTTACGCCTGATGTGGTTGACATAGGCAAGCTCGCGTTTTCCTTAAAGCTCATGAAAAGCGCCGGCAACAAGATGGTGGTCGAGCTTGTGGAAAACCCGACGAATCAAAAAGGCGGATCCTGGAAAAAAGACAAAAAAACAGGCAAAAAAGCTTTGGCGGAAAGCCTGAATTTCAAGACCCCCGAACTAAAAGCGTTTGTCGAGGGATTAAACAACGCGCCTTACAACGCGTTCAGGACCATCTATAGCATACCCGCTTTAAGCCGCGCTCTTTCCGCAAAAGGCTTGGCGGTGTATTTAAGGCTTGCCGATGGCCGATTCTATCCGGACACGATATCCGGCGAAACCACGGAATTTGAAGAAATGAACGTGGAGGCTTTTTTTAAGCCCGGAGATATTATTCATGATTTCAAAGAATTAAACAATTTAGACGAAGCTCTTCAATACATCGTCGCGCAGGACAGGCGCTGGGCAGGGGGGTGGGGGAGGGGACGGCAGGTATTGCGTAAACCTAGAGCGGAACAAAAACAGCCGCACACAACATCCAAGACGAGCCGGCCACACCGAACCAAGAA
>CAYHKQ010000064.1:0-13261 GCA_964357255.1 uncultured Elusimicrobia bacterium | reverse complement strand
CGGCGTTCCCCCGGTATTAGCGCCGCTTGTTTTTGTCCTTGAAGTGTTCGGACTCTTAATCCGGTGCTTCGTTCTGGCCATGCGTTTATTCGCCAATATGGTGGCGGGGCACGCGGTAATGTTGCTATTCTTCGGCCTTGTCTTTTTAATCGGAAGCATGGCCATTGCCCCGGTTTCCATCGGCGTCGTCATTTTCGTTCTCTTTATCGAGCTTTTGGTCGCCTTTTTGCAGGCGTACATTTTTACAATGCTCAGCGCGATTTTTGTCGGACTGAGCGTTCATTCGCATTGAGAACTCCTATTCGGGGGGTTCAGCAGACCGAGCCCAAACTTGTTTGGGCGAGGGTTGCGACGATATAACGGGGGGCAGAGCCCCCCTTGTAAAGCGGCCCACGCCGTCAAAGGCGGGGGCGTCAAGCCCGAAGGGCCGCGTATAAAGAAGGAGGAATCGTATGCAAGGTGCACATGGACTCGTTGGACTCGCCGCCGGACTCGGGGCGGGAATTATTCTGGTCGCGGCTGCTCACGGCATATCCCGATTGACCAGCGCAGGCTTAGAAGGCACGGCCCGCCAGCCGGAGGCTGCGGACAATCTCTGGCGCGCGATTATCGTGCCCGCTGCTCTCGTGGAAGGACTGGGCATTATCGGTCTGGGAGTCTGCTACTTCCTGGCCTTTATCGTATTCAAAGCCGGATAATAAAAAAAGGCCACTGACGCAAAAGAAATAAAGGAGTCACTTATGGAACACGGCGCCAACTCGGAACTTTGGGTTCTTGTTTTTAACATCATCAGCTTCCTGGTCGTGGTGGCCGTTCTGGGTAAATTCGGCTGGCCCGCCATTTTGGCGGCCTTAAAACAGCGCGAGACGCAAATCAGGCAGGAATTGGAATCAATAGAGAAAGCGAAGGCCGAGGCCCAGGGACTTAAACAGCAACTAGAAACCCATCTCGCCGGGCTCGAATCAAAAAGCCGGCAAATCCTTTCCGAGGCCAAACAACGGGCCGAGGAAGCGGGGGCTTGCGTGATACGCTCGAGCGAGCTTCAGGCCAAGGAGATTCTGAACAAATCTCAGCGTCAGCTTGAGGAAGAGCGGGTGCGAGTTTTGCGCGAGTTGCGCGGCCAGATCGGCGCTCTAACGGTTCTCGCCACGGAACGGCTGATCAAAAAAAACGTGGATCGGGCGGTCCACTCCCAAATGGTCGAAGAACTATTGGGTGAACTTGACCGATTGCCGAAATCCGGACGAGAAGGAGACTGATTGGATCAACGCAGAATTTCAGCCCGAACCGCCAAGGCTCTGTTTGCCCAAACCCAACAGGAGGGCGCAACGGGCAAGGTCCAAAACGATCTGGCCGCGATCGCTCACTCGCTTTGTCTTAAAGAAAAGCCCTGGGAGTTGCTTCAAAATCCCCTGGTGAACCAGGAGACTAAAAAGGAAGCCATTGCCGCGGCCTTTAATGCGCGCGTTCAGCCGGTCACGCTCCGGCTCCTACAGGCCCTGGCATCGAGGGAGCAACTACATTTACTAGGCGCCATCGCCCAACAATTGGGGGTTCTGGCGGACAATGCGGCCGGAATCGCCCGGGCCCAAGTACGAAGCACGTACGAATTGACCCAAACGGAACAAGCGCGCCTAGAAGCAACGCTGGGAACATTTATGGGAAAAAAGGTGGTTTTGGAAACACGCCAAGACTCCGGCCTTATCGCGGGCCTAACGATTAAAATCGGAGATCACCTGTTTGAGCATAGTTTGCGCAGGCAGTTGCGACGATTAGAGGAGACGTTGACGGCATGAAAATTTTGCCGCGCAAAATTTTCATGCTCCGGGTTGTCCGAACGAAGTAAAAAATTTTATTTTTGGAGGAATTCTATGGCTATACATTCTGAAGAAGTGACCGAAGTTCTCAAGAAACAACTTGAGGTGTACGAACCCAAAGCCGAGATGAGCGAGATCGGCCAGGTGACCCAGGTCGGCGACGGCATTGCCCGCGTTTACGGGCTCACCCGCGCCTTGGCCGGAGAACTCCTTGAATTTCCCAACAAAATCATGGGCATGGCCCTAAATTTGGGGCAAGACACCGTAGGCACCGTGCTCTTCGGGGATGACAGCCTGATTCGCGAAGGCGACACCGTGCGCCGCACCGGCCGCGTCGTGGAAGTTCCGGTCGGAGACGCCCTCGTCGGCCGCGTCGTCAACCCATTGGGCGAGCCCTTGGACGGCAAAGGCCCGATTGCGGCCCAAAAGCGCCGCCCCGTAGAGGTCATCGCTCCGGGCGTGGTGGAACGCCAGCCGGTCAAAGAACCGTTGCAGACCGGCTTAAAGGCCATTGACGCGATGATTCCTATTGGCCGCGGCCAACGCGAACTCATCATCGGCGACCGCCAGACCGGCAAAACCGCTATTGCCATTGACGCGATTATCAATCAAAAACAGGAATCAAAAAGGCCGATTTGCATTTACGTGGCGATCGGACAAAAACAATCCACCGTGGCATCAGTCGTGGAAATCCTGGCGGCTCATGGAGCCATGGAATACACCATTGTCGTGTGCGCCGCGAGCGCCGACCCGGCTCCGCTTCTCTACTTGGCGCCTTATTCCGGATGCACCATGGGTGAAGAATTTATGTGGCAGGGCAAGGATGTGCTTTGCATCTATGACGACTTGTCCAAGCACGCTCAGGCTTACCGGCAAATGTCCCTGCTCCTGCGCCGGCCCCCGGGGCGCGAGGCCTATCCGGGCGATGTTTTCTACCTTCACTCCAGGCTCTTGGAGCGCGCCTGCAAGCTCAATGATAAAAATGGCGGCGGCTCCCTGACCGCCTTGCCGATTATCGAGACCCAAGCCGGCGATGTGGCGGCCTATATTCCGACCAACGTCATCTCGATAACGGACGGACAAATCTATTTGGAATCCAACCTGTTTTACTCCGGCGTGAGGCCCGCCGTCAATGTCGGCCTTTCGGTGTCGCGCGTCGGGGGTTCGGCCCAGACCGCGGCCATGCGCCAAGTGGCCGGCCGGCTCCGACTGGATTTGGCCCAATATAATGAACTCGCCACCTTCGCGCAGTTCGGTAGCGACCTGGATAAGTCGAGCCAGCAACAGCTCTCCCGCGGCGAGCGGATGGTCGAGATATTAAAACAAGACCAATATAAACCCCTCTCAGCCTCCCAACAAATCGCCGTAATTTACGCCGGCGTCAACGGCTATCTTGACGACTGCCCGGTCCCCGCGATCCGCCGCTTTGAAAAAGGGTTGTTGGAATTACTAGACAACAAGCACGCCTCAATTCTGGCCGAAATCACAGACAAAAAAACCCTGGATGACGCTTTAAAAACAAAACTCAGCGAAACAATCACGGAATTTAAAAATACTTTCAAGCCATGAAAGGCCTAAATGCATGGTATTAAACGCGTTCTTACTCTGGGAGCCCTGGTTATGAGCGCTTTGGCCATAATCTCGTGCTCAAAAAAAGAGGCGCCCCAAAAAACAAGCCGGCAAGAAAAGGCGGCTACGTCTGATGTAGTCGAGGGGCCAATAACCGCGACCATTGAAAATTTTACCGTCAATAACGAAAACTGGATAATCCAGGTTGCCCTACCCAGGGGGTGGGTTGCGCGGCACAAAACAGCGCCCGGACAAGAGAGTGAGAATATCGACTGGGGAAATAGATATATCTACTCCAATTATTCCATTTGGCACTCGTCTTGGGACGTGAAAATTGATTTTTTCGTTGGTCAATCAAGCGCCGGCTTTCAGTGGCATGATAGAAAAATCTATTTTCCTCATGGAAGCCGCGAAGCCTTCATTAAAACGGGCGATAAAGAGAATTTTATCAAGAAGAATCCCTGGTTTTCCTATAAAGCTTACCATGGCATAGTCAATGGACAGGAATCCTTGTGGGAGAACTTTTATTGGTCATTCATGGAACAGTGGTGGATTCATCCTCGCTCTTTTTCTTCTTTCAATTTTGTAATAGCGGCAGAATTTTCTGATTCCGGGCGAGATAAGATACGAGAAATCTCAAAAAAAGAATTTGAAAAATTTCAAAACACAGACACACGATATGCTTTTTTTAGTCCTAGAAATTACTATAGCGATGGTGATGCCCCTGAGTACTACCTCAAGGAAAATTGCTACTACATCATGGAAAAAAAAGATCCCTATCCCCCTTCTATCAAAGAAGAAACAACCCAAATTATTCAATCCGTAACCTGGATCATAAAACCTGAAACAGGAGGTTTGCATGGCTCTAATTAATTTCATCTTCCTCTTTCTTCTTAACTGTTCTCTCTTTGCTCAAGAGCATCAGGCTTCAACTAATCAAAATTCATGGCTAAGAAACACGGTGCGTCTTCAATCACAATTTGAAGGTCCTCAGGAGATAGCGCCATCCAACCCATGGCCTTTGCCGGTTCCTTTGCCCTCCAATGCTTCCAGCGGTTTCTCCGGCCAAGGCTTTTATCCGGCTCAATACGTTGGACAAAACACAAAAAATCCTGTTGTTCCGCCTCCCCCCTCGTCCCTGGCCAAACTCACCTTCTCGCAACAATTCCGGCGCAATATGATGGCCCGGGCCAACAGCTTAGTAGGAACCCCCTATAAATCAACAGGGGTGACCAAAAAAGGCTCAGATTGTAGCGGCGTCATTTGTTATGCCTTGGAGGCAGAGAACAAGGTTGCTGTTGAAACAATCTACCAGGTGGCGCAAAAAAAGGGGGCTATCCGGTCTGTTAATAACGATCAAGAGATTAGAGAGGGCGATCTAATCATTTGGTATCAAGACGCGGCTGAAGGTAAAAAATACGTTCGCCATGTGGCGGTCTTTTCCAAAAAAGATACGGTAAACAAAAATATTGAAATTATCCATGCTTCTTATAGCAAGAAAAAAACAATCCTGGCAAGTACGAAATATAAAACTGTCTCCGAGGCCCCCTACTACATCATTGACAGCGCCAAGCTGGTTTACGGCGTCAGCGACATGGTTCTCGACGGCCGGGCCGCGGCTGGAGGCCCTATCCGGCGCCAGGGGGTTGATCTGCATCTGCCATTTATCCCTTCGGCCCAGGAGCTGGGTCTGGGCCCGCTCAAGTCAGCTATATTTGACTCTGGCTCTGGGAAGCTGACCTTGATTGGAGAGGAGAACAATGCCCAGGCCCCTGGGATCAATCCTGTTTATATCGTCGAGCTTTTGGCCAGCCTGGAGCGAACCCAAGGGCAGGCCCCTTACTTAAATATCGTTCCCACGCAGGAGACCGTAGCCGCTGTGGAGCGCATGATGGAACACAGAGGGCCGGCAGTCCGGCCTCCCAAAAGCCTTGCGGTCTACCTTGGACAAGAGGCTTGGAAGTGGGCTGGATTTAGCGTCGCCGGCCCAGAAAATTTGACCCTGCGCCCCGCCTTCTCCGACCCTGGCTTGGCTTATACCGAGACTGGACGGGTGATGTTTGAGGCTGACCTTTTGCTCAAGAAAACGATGTGGGAAGGGCCGAACACGGCCCTGGAATTCATCAGATGGGCGGAGCAAAGCGGGGCTGCCAAAGAGCGCGCGGCGGTCTCTGCCATCTGGTTTGTCGCAGACCCCGAATCCGCCGGCGCTACCTTGCGCCAGGACGGGAATCTCAATGTTTTGGATATCGCAGACATTAAGGTACGCACCTTCTGCGATTCTCATGAAAACCTCCGCAAAGCCCTGGAGCGGGTGAACAAAGAAGCCTTGGCGCTTTCCTGCCCCAAAGACTCCCGCGCCGGATTTCACGGCCAATACTTACAAGCGCATTATGATGAACTAGCCGTGCATTATCCTGTTTTGCTCCAACTTCGGGAACTTTACAAAGCTCTCCTGGTGGCCAAACTTCTCTATGTTAACGGCATTGGAAGCCAGAGTCTCGGCTATCAGCCTTCCGCTGAACGACTAACGCCGGAAACCACGACAGTCAAACCGGCCTTTGCCGCAGGCCAAATAATGACCACTTTTAGCGCTGTGAGCGGCTCAGGGGGAGTCCATCTGACTCCTTCCTATCCCATTGGAACGCTTCCGGGCCAATCTCTTTACGGTTTTGAGCAAGGCGTGGCAAATAGCCCCTCTGGGGTTTATAATGTAAATACTCCGAAGCTTCCTGGCCGCCAATTCCGCGCCGTGAGATTTTGGACAAAATAATCATGCCCAGCATTAGAGAGATTCGCAGGAAGATCAAGTCGGTCCGACAGACCCAGCAGGTCACAAAGGCCATGAAAATGATCGCGGCCTCACGTTTAAAACGCGCCCAAACGTCGTTGCTGGCCTCGCGGCCTTATGCCAAAAAAGTGACGGAATTAGTCAGCTCTCTTAAAGATCGCCTGGCCGGCGAAGGCACGCTCCCCCCGCCTCTTTTAGCGCCGCGACCCCAAGCCAAAGACCGGCTCATCATTCTCATGAGTTCAGACAAGGGCCTCTGCGGCTCCTACAATGTCGCGCTGTTGCGCCGGACCCTGCAAGAACTTGATATTGCCAAAACCGGCGGCGGCCGGACCGTCTTCTTTGTGATTGGAAAAAAGGGCAGGGACTTTTTGGCGTCCCACGGTTTTTCAATGGAGAAGGAATTCGTCAATTTCCTGCGCCGCCCCTCCTTTGCCCAGGCCGAAATCCTAGCCAAAGAGGCGGTGGACTATTACCTGAACCACTCCAACATTTCCCGGGTTGATGTGATCTTTATGGATTTTCGCTCCGTCTTACGCCAAGCGCCGGACGTGGCTCTTTTGTTGCCGCCCGAAATCAAAGGCCGAACCTGCGTCGGTCCGGCTTTTGACTATATCTATGAACCGTCGCGCGAGATGATTTTAAAAGAACTTCTGCCGCGATACATCAAAACGGAACTCTACCGCCTGATTTTTGAAGCCTACACCAGCGAACAAGCCGGCCGCATGAACATTATGGAAAACGCCACCAAAAACGCGGGTGACCTGATCGAACATCTCACCCTGGTGGGCAATCAAGTGCGCCAGAGCGCCATCACCAGGGAAATCTTGGAAGTCGTATCCGGCGCCGAGGCCCTCGCATGAAAAATAAAAGGTTAAACAGTTTAGCGAATGAACAGTTAAGTGTAATAAAGGAATTCCTGAATTCACTTGCCTGCTCAACCGCCAACTTATGAACAAGAGGTGAATTATGAATAAAGACCAACGACGCTATCCCCGTTACCCGTCAAATATTGTGCTCGAAATTTCAGATTATGCCAAACCTTCTCGCAAGGCGTCCGCCTTGGTGACGGACATTTCCGAGAGCGGGCTGTGCTTTGAAACAAACCAGGAATTGGAGTTGGGATCGTCCCTGACGCTTAGGCTCGAAGTCCCCATGACCATCCAAGGCGGCGTCGTCTACGCTTCAAGCCGCGGCAACAAACAGCGTTATGGCTTAAGATTTCACAATGTGCGGTTTGAACCCCAGCGCCGGCAGGTAACGCATTCAAGAAAAATGATCCGAATGCCCGTCATTCCGCCCGTGAAGGCATCTTAATAAAATGGCCACCAAAGACTCGAGAAAAAAATCCCGCGTTCCCATTCATATCCCCGTGCTGTTATGCACGGACCCTCAAGGGCGTCGAGTGAAAGGCAACGCCGTGGTGATGGATTTAAGCTCCGAAGGCCTTGGTTTTGAGACGGAAGCGGAACTGCGGCGTGGGGATCTTTTATTTCTCAAGCTGTTCTTGCCGGTTTCCTTCGCCTGCAATGTCAGCAACATCAAGGCCGCGGGCGAGAACTTCCGTTGTGGCGCCAAAATTCAGCGCATTGGATTTCTCGACAAACTCAAACTTCGCGATTTCTTAAAAAAACAACTCACGGCCGGGGCAACAAAAGCGATCCCTGCCCAAAAGGAGACGGCTCATGAAACTCGGTAAAGTTTCCCAAGTTATCGGCCCGGTGGTGGACGTAGAATTTCCCTCCGGAGATTTGCCGGCTATTTACAACGCGCTTAAAATCAAAATGTCGGAGGATTCGACCCTAACCGTGGAAGTCGCCCAACACCTGGGCGATTCCACAGTGCGCACCATTGCCTTGGGTCCCACGGAAGGACTCTCCCGGGGCGTCGTGGTCCAAGACTCAGGAGCGCCGATTACCGTGCCGGTCGGACGGGCCTGTCTGGGACGACTCCTCAACGTCCTGGGTGAACCGCAGGACTACATGGGCCCGATTAAAAGCGAAACCAAGCTTTCCATCCACCGCAAACCGCCGACTTTGGCCGAGCAGGTAACCAAGCCCCATATTTTTGAAACCGGCATCAAGGTCATTGATATGCTCGAACCCTTCATGAAAGGCGGCAAGGTCGGTCTCTTCGGCGGAGCAGGCGTTGGCAAAACCGTCATCATCATGGAACTCATCAACAATGTGGCCAAACAGCACGGCGGCGTATCCGTATTCGGCGGAGTCGGCGAACGAAGCCGGGAGGGCAATGACTTATGGCTGGAGATGCAAAAGGCTAAGCTCTCGGACGGATCGTCCGTCTTATCCAAGACCGTCTTAGTGTACGGCCAGATGAACGAGCCCCCGGGCAGCCGCGCCCGAATCGCGCTTACGGCCTTAACGCAGGCCGAATATTTCCGGGACCAGGAACGCCAGGACGTGTTGCTGTTCGTGGACAATGTGTTTCGATTCGTGCTGGCCGGTTGCGAAGTCAGCGCCCTATTGGGGCGCATGCCCAGCGCCGTGGGGTATCAGCCAACCCTGACCACGGAGGTCGGATCCCTTCAAGAGCGCATCACCTCAACCAACAAGGGGTCTATCACCTCCATTCAAGCCGTTTATGTGCCTGCGGACGATTTGACGGACCCCGGGGTCGCCACCACTTTCACGCATTTGGACGCGACCACCGTCTTGTCGCGCCAAATCTCAGAACTCGGAATTTATCCGGCTGTGGATCCGCTCGCGTCCACGTCGCGAATTTTAGACCCCAATATTGTCGGCGAGGAACACTATCGCACGGCCCGCGACATTCAAAAAATCCTTCAGCGCTATCGCGACCTTCAAGACATCATCGCCATATTGGGAATGGACGAGCTTTCCGAAGAAGACAAGGTGATAGTGGCTCGAGCGCGGCGTATCCAAAAATTTCTGTCCCAGCCTTTCTTCGTGGCGCAGGAGTTCACCGGCCGCGCGGGCCGGTACGTAACCCTCCCGGAAACCATCCGCGGCTTTAGGGAGCTGGTGGATGGAAAATGGGACCACCTGCCGGAGCAGGCATTCTACATGGTCGGCGGCATTAACGAAGCCGCGGAAAAGGCCAAGGCATTGCAGGCAGCCTGATGTGTCCGAGCGAAACGAGGGCTTCGTTTCATGAAAAAATTTGAGCTGACCGTCATTACTCCGGAGCGTACCACCTATGAAGGCCTGGTCGGGTCGCTTTTACTGCCGGCCTGGGAAGGCGCATTGGGAGTTCTAGCGGGCCATGCCCCGGCCCTGATTCTGCTCAAAGAGGGCGTAGCGCGAACCCGCGACGCCCAAGGGCGCGAAGAAATTCTATCGCTCTCCGGAGGTTTCGCCGAAATTACGCCTGAGAAAGTGACGCTCTTCGCTGAAACCGCGGAGATGGGGCTTGAGATTGACGAAGAACGCGCCCGATTGGCCATTGAGCGCGCCAAGGAATCCATCTTAAAATTCCGCCGTCACGAAAAGGGCGCAGAAGAAATTGACATCGAGAAAGCGCGGGCTTCGCTCCGGCGAGCCTTAACGCGCCTGAGAGTCGCCCAGTACCTCACGCGCGCGCCACGGCGCGCGCCACCCAACGAACTCTCAAATCTTAAAACGTAATTACTCACGGAACTTCTCCGAAGGAAGTCTAGTTGTGGAAAAGTTTCTGTTTTTAATTTACTATAGAGCAAACGATGAAGGTTCTGATTGTTGATGATGACCCGTCCAACCGGAAATTCTTGGCCGATGCCATCGGCATGGTCAACTGCCAAGTTATTCTGGCCGAAACAGGCCTGCAGGCCATTGGCCTGGCCAAACAAGAGCTTCCTGATTTGATTTTAATGGACCACACCATGCCCGAAATGAAAGGTTACGACGCAATGAAAGAAATCCGCAAGGAACCTAATATGATCGCGGTCCCATGCGTCATGATTACGGGCGATTTTGAGGTTCAATCCTACCAGGAAGACGACAAAATGCAAAATTGCGCCTTCCTTCCTAAGCCCTACAGCGTTGACCAACTGATGACAACCATCGCCAAGGCGATGGGAAAAAAATTTCCGTAAAGTTTTGGACAGGGCTGATAGCGCGATGAAAGCAAAACTTTTTCTTATCTCAGCCTCATTGGCGTTGTTGGCCTCATTGGCTTTCACTGGTTGCGCCCCGATCGCGCTCGCCCCGCCGGCGAGCGCGCCCAAACATGTGGTCCTCAAAAAAGACCCTCTGAGCGTCATCTGGGTCGTATCGGAACAAAGGACATTAGACCAATGGTTTGAAACGACTAAAGCGACGTTAGATTTGAGCTATTCCATGCGCCTGGTGGCCGCATTGCCGGCTAAATTTCTGATCCAAATGGACGAGGCGGCCGCGGCCCGACTATCAGAGCTTCAGGCGAACGGACGGCTTGAGATCGCGGCCCAGCCCATCGGCTCGTTGCCCTTAAATCTGCTTAAGGATTTCAAAAAAACCCTCGAAGAGAGCTGGGGCCGGACCAGAAATCAAACATCGTCCGCGCCCAGAAAAATTTTGAAAACCGTCGAGGTCGAACGCCTGATCGTGCTCACCGAAGAGCTGTGGACCAAAAAATTTCCAAACCGGGAACTCGGCGGCCTTGTGCCGGGATTGGGCGTCTGGGAATCAGGGCTACGGCCGGGTAATTTTGCCTGGGTCTTGGGCGCGTCAACCGACGCGTCGTGCGGCCGCGCCGGCGAGATTAAACCGCTCCGGTTAAACGCCTCGGCTCTTGAGAGCCGCGCCAACTTATTGCGCTTACAAGGCTTGGTTGTCATAGATGAAATCTACAATGTCGCGCCTGAAACGGCCGAAAACACGCTCAAAACGTTGGCACGCATAAGCGACGGCGGGGACGCCTCTTGGCAAATGGTGGACTTGGCCTACTGGGCGGATGTTCCCCCTCTTGCCCTGCCCTCGCCGCCAAGGCCGTTTGCCGCCAATTCCTGGGCGCAACGCAACGCCGGCGATGACTTTTGGGGGTCGGTCGCGCAAAAAAATTACTGGCCGCTCATCGCCCGCCTTCGTTCCGACATTCTGCAATATCAAAACTCCGGACGCGCCACCATTACGGTCCTGGACAGGCTATGGGAAAACTTTTTTCAAATTCTGAGCCATCGCGAGATTTCCGCCTTGAGGGAAACGGACACGCAAACCCCGGGGCTCATAGCCCAAGACAAACATTTTCTAACCCAGGTCGGCTCGATGTATCAACAGATGAGCCCGGCCCTGGCTAAAAAACCGACGCTCCCTGATTCGCTTTGGAATGATTTATCCTACACGAGCACAGGCGACTCTACGGCCTTGCCCTTGGCCGCCGGAAGTCTCCATGAAATCAGGTTCACCGATCTCTACGACGCAATGTCTCCCTCTCAAAACAACATCGAAGCCGACTTGTCTTCATTGAGCGTGCAATGGTCCGATCAAGAATTTTTCCTCACCGCGAAACTTTCCGGCGCCGCCACGTCCATTGTCCCGTTCGAGTTGTATATAGATCTCAACCGCCGTCCTTATGAAGGAAACGGAAAAAGCAGGGATGGGTCCTTGCGTGCCGCGCCGCTCGATTTCTGGGAATACTATTTAGAGGGCGGCGCCGATGGCAGTCTCGACATCGAACGCTATAGTCCAGGCGGAACCTTGGTCCGAGTCGCACGCTTGCCCAACGCGGTAGCCATGGATGGTCCGGCCATTAAAACACGCTTCCCCCGCTCATGGATCGCGGCAAAAAATCCACGCCACTGGGGATGGGCCCTCTGCTTGAAAAAAATAGAAAATTCGCAATCGGATGAGCCCCCGTCCGAGCGCCGGCAGGATTGCCTTCAAAATGGGCCCGTTGAAACGGACGAGTTGCCGTTTGTTAGAGAATGAAACGAATAAGCGCTTTATTTTTACTTATCTGCTTAGCCGCTCGGCCGCTCGGCCGCTCCCCTCTGTGGGCCCAACCCCCCTCCCCTCTATCGAGCTTGCAGGATTCCTTTCGTTCGGTCGCTCAACGCGCGCGTCCGGCCTGCGTCAACATCTCAGCCTATCATGAAGAGGAATACCGTCGGCTCCCAAACGAGTTTTACTTTATGGACCCGGACGAATTCCTGGACGAATTTTTTTACGGCGCCCCACATAGTCAACGCCCTAAGGTTCGTAAACGCCGCTATGCCGGAACCGGTTCGGGGGTAATTATTGACCCGCAAGGGTATGTGCTCACCAACGCCCACGTGGTCGCCGGCGCCGACGAAATTACAATCCGCCTTAACGCAAAAAACGGCAAAAAAACCTACAAGGGCCGCGTCACCGGAACAGACGATCGTCTAGATCTCGCCTTAATAAAAATCGAAGGGCCCGGACCATTCCCTTCGGTCCCCATGGCCGATTCCAACCAGGTCCAAGTGGGCGATTGGGCGATCGCCATCGGGAGCCCGTTTGAGCTCGAACAAACATTGACCGTTGGGGTCATCTCTGCTTTGCGCCAGTCCCTTCCCATCGAAGGCCGCGTGTACCGCAATCTAATCCAAACTGATGCGGCCATCAACAGGGGCAATTCAGGCGGCCCCTTGCTCAATATCAACAGCGAAGTTATCGGCATCAACACGGCGATCTTTTCGCCCTCGGGCGTATTTTCTGGAATCGGGTTCGCTATTCCGGTTAATGCCGCTAAAGAAATCCTGGCCGAGCTTCGCTCCGGCAAAGAGCGCCAATGGGGATGGCTCGGAATTTCAGTCGGCGAGATTGATGAGTCGCTCATCAAACAATTCGGCCTTGCCGGCGAACCGGGAGCGATGGTCAACGAAGTCTTCAAATCGGGTCCGGCGCAAAAGGCCGGCTTAGCTCATGGCGACGTTATTACCGCAGTCAACCACGTCCCTGTTAAAAACCCGAACGATCTCACCGAATCGGTTAGAAAGTTGCCTCCGGGAACCACGATAAAGGTCGCCGTATTTAGGCAAGGAAAAGAAAAATTATTAACCGCAGTCATTGGTGAGCGTCCTAAATGGGCCGATGTTCAGGGGGCTACGCAAGAAACTCCATCCGAAACGCCGGAACCCTCGCCGGATACCGCCAAAACCAAGGTCAAAGAAACCTCCTTCGGCTGG
>CAYHKQ010000063.1:0-13427 GCA_964357255.1 uncultured Elusimicrobia bacterium | reverse complement strand
CTTTTTATCATTTTGCATGAGTCGTGTTAAAAACTTCTTTTAAAGAGTAGGTGCGCCTGGCCTTGATATCGCGCTTGGCCTCGCGCACGCCTTTTAAAACCCCCTGCGTGCTCAAGAGCTCCATTGTTTCAATAAGTTCGCCGTAGTCTTTTTCGGAAAGCAAAATCGCGTTGCCTTTTTTGGAAGTGATGCGGAAAGTTTCGTGAGCCTTGTTTGATCGATCCACCAGCCAGAACAGCTTGCTTCTCGCCTGAGTCGTCGTTATCGTTGACATCGCTCCTTTTAAATGTACGTTATCCTGTACGTACATATTCTAGTACGTAAATGTTGCCTTGTCAAGGATGGCACGAATCACATTCAAAGAGTCAGCCTGGGAATCAAGTTTTGATATGATTGATTTTTGGCAACTATTGGGTTTCCTTATTCCGAAAGCCGGTGCGACGAATCGGGGGTGGGATGAAGGAGAGTTTCAGACCGCTAAAGCAATACATGGAAAACAGAAAACGCCGGTCATGACAAGCTTGGTTTTTTTTGGCCCGGAAGTTTTGATTTCTCTGGGTGGCCTGCTTTTGCTGGGGCTTGACATGGCCAAGGATTTGCGCCGTTCGCTTGGCGCGGCCGTGGCCTATGCCGCAACGGCAGGGGCCATCGCTTTGCTTGCCGTTGCGCCCCATGCCGAGTCGGGGATGTCTGAGTTTTTTTCCTACGAGGGATTGACCGTGGGGTTTTCCCTTCTTATCCTTTTTGGTTTGACCATTACCGTTGCCTTGAGCCAGGAGGACGAAACCCTGAAAAATCATTGGGGGACCTATCTTGCCTTACTGCTATTCGCTACGGCAGGATGCCTGCTTCTTGTTAAAAGCAGGGATTTTCTTTATGCCTTCGTTTCCATCGAGCTTGTTTCCATCTCTTCATTTATCCTCGTCGCTTTTGAACGGCGTGAAATGGCGATGATCGAGGGGGCCTTGAAATATTTTTTAGTGGGAGCGTTTTCCGCGGCCATTGCGCTTTATGGAATTTCTCTTTATTACAGCGCCACGGGTGGCACGGGTTTTGCCGCTCTAGGCAGGCTCGACTGGGCGGTTTCGGGCGAAATTTCCTTGGCGCCGCTGGCCTTGGCCGGTCTTTTGTTGGCGTTGGTTTCCTTTGGGTTTAAGGCTTCAATCGTTCCGTTTCATTTTTGGGTTCCCGACGCATATCAATCCGCGCCGACCCCGATAACCGCATACCTTTCCGTCGTTCCCAAACTGGCGAGCTTGGCTGTTTTGGCCACCCTGGCAAGCACGGCTTGGGATGGCGCGCAATCGCTTTCGCGCATGGCTGAATTAAAAATGGTTTTCGCCGTTCTTGCCGTGCTGACGATGACGGTGGGGAACCTTTCGGCCATACATCAAACGGACTTAAAGCGCCTGTTGGCGTATTCCTCTATCGCCCAGGCAGGCTATATGATGATCGGGATAGTCGCGGCAACGGCTTTGGGGAGCGCCGCCATTTTGTTCTATGGATTCGCGTATCTTTTTATGAATTTTGGCGCTTTTGCCTGCGTTTTTTGGGCGGCCAAACGCGCCGGTTCTTATGATTTGGGCTCTTGCGATGGTCTGGCCGCGCGGCATCTGCCTTTCGCGTTGACTTTTACCGTATTTCTTCTTTCGCTGGCCGGACTGCCGCCGATGGTGGGATTTGTGGCCAAGTATCTTATTTTCGCCGGCGCCCTGGCGGTTCATTGGGCCTGGTGGGTGGCTTTGATCGGAGCCTTGAACTCGGTGATCGGCGTTTACTATTATCTGCGAATTGTCTACCGTATGTTTTTTATCGAGACTGCGCCCTCGGGGCGCGTTTTCAATGCTCCCATATTGGCCATGACGATTCTTGTCTTGGTTTTAGGCACCTTGGTTTTGGGATTCTACCCCAAGCCATTGCTGGCCTTGGCGCGGTTTTAATTTATGTCTACAAGGCCTTGCGCTTTTATCACCGGGGGCGCCGGATTTATCGGATTTCACGCGGCTAGGCATTTTTTAGACAAGCGTTGGAATGTGGTGGTTTTGGACAACCTGGCGCGCTCCGGCGTGGGCGTCAATCTCAATGAACTTAAATCTCATTCAAATTTGACGTTTGTTCGGGGCGATGTGCGAAAGCCCAAAGACATCGCCAAGGCGTTATCTTGTGTTAAAGGGCGCGCCGATTTGGTGATTCATCTCGCCGCCCAGGTGGCGGTCACGGATTCGGTTATTAATCCAAGACATGACTTAGAGGTTAATTTGCTGGGCACTTTCAACCTGCTCGAAGCCGTCCGTAATTTTTCAAAAACAAAGAGACCGCGTTTGTTTATTTTTACGTCTACAAATAAGGTGTACGGAAATCTCGCGTCCGTGCCGACGATCCCGGACGCAACGCGCTATAAGCTCTCAAACGCCAATGAGGCTATCGCCGAGACTCAACAGTTGGATTTTCATTCGCCCTATGGATGCTCCAAGGGGGCCGCGGATCAGTATGTAAAGGACTATTGTTCCATTTACGGGATCCCCACCGTGGTTTTGCGTAATTCATGCATTTACGGTTCGCATCAATACGGCATCGAGGATCAGGGATGGGTGGCCCATTTCGGAATCCGGGCATATCTCAATCGGCCTATTAACATTTACGGCGACGGTAAACAGGTGCGGGATATTCTTTATGTTGAAGACTTGATTCGGCTGATGGATATTCTTTATAAAAATCCGAAAGTCTGTCGGGGAAAGGTCTACAACGTCGGCGGCGGGAAGCATCAGGCGCTCAGCCTTTTAGAGCTTGCGGGGATTTTGGAAAGCAGGCTCAAGAAAAAAATTTCGCTCCGATTTTCGGCCTGGAGGCCGGGGGACCAAAAGATTTATGTCTCCGATATCGGACAGCTCAAAAATGATTTCGGCTGGCATCCCAAGGTTTCCATTGAAACGGGTTTAGATCGAATGCTGTCCTGGATCGAGACTCATCTCGATCGGATCGAAAAAATCAGCCTCGGCAAGAAGCCGGCGGTGTCCGGCAATGGCTAGCTCCGTGGATCGGGTTTGCGCCACCGCCAAGTTGCCGGAGCCCACGGCCGACGATTTTTATTTGCTGGACGATTCTTATTTGAGCGAGGAAGGACGCGTAGTGCGGGACGCGGCGCGCGCTTTTGTCGCAAAAGAAATTTTGCCCAATATTCAGCGTTGGGATCGCGGCGATATTTCACCCTATCTAAATCACGAAGCGATGATTCGCGACACGGCCAAGAAGGTGTCCAAACACATGGGGCTTTTTGGCTTGAATCTTAAAGATATTGGCCGTTACATTGACGAGCCGGATTTCGAGCCCGTTTCCTACGTCTCCTACGGCGTTGCCATGCGCGAATTGGAGGCAGGCGATTCGACCTTGCGTAGCGTCGCTTCGGTGCAAAGCTCCTTGGTCATGTACGCCATTTACAGATACGGTTCTGAGCAACAGAAGAAGAAATGGATCGGGCCCCTGCATCGGGGAGAAGCCATCGGATGCTTTGGTTTGACGGAACCCCAGGGGGGTTCGGACCCCGGCAACATGAAGACGACCGCCGTGGCCTCGGGCGCGGCATGGATTTTGAGCGGCACTAAGGTCTGGATTACCAATGGATTCGCCGATATCGCCGTTGTTTGGGCCAAGACTAATGATGGAATTCGAGGCTTTTTGGTGGAAAAAGGCCGGCCGGGGTTTTCTCATCGCTCTGAGGAGAAATGGACCTTCCGTCCGGGCGTGGCTTCGACGCTGGCGTTCGCATCCTGCGAAATTCCCGGGGAGAATCTTTTGCCCGGCACCGCGCGGCCCTCCGGCAAGGACTTGGCCCCGCCTCTTTCCTGCCTGACGCAGGCCCGTTACGGGATTTGCTGGGGCGTCATCGGCGCGGCGCGAGCCTGCCTTCAAGAAGTGATTAAAACGACTCGTGAGCGGGAAATGTTCGGCGTTCCCTTGGCCGGCAAACAGGAGATTCAGCGAAACCTTGTATGGTGTTTAAATGAGATCGAGAACGCTCAGCTTGTGGCCTATCATCTTGGGCGTTTAGCGCACGAGGGGCGTTTGTCCTACGTTCATGTTTCCCTGGCTAAATACAACAACGTGGCCAAGGCCCTCGATGTGGCTAAAATATGCGTAGAGCTCCTACCGGCCGATGTTTTCACGTTTGACGCGTATCATTCCGGACGGCATTCGCGGCACCTTGAAGTCGTTAAAAAATACGAAGGGACCCATCAGGTCCACACTTTTATCGTAGGGCGGCAGATTACGGGATTGAATGCTTTTTGATCGAGCGGTGAAAAAGGAATTTTTGTAAGACTTTAGCGGTTTGAAGTTCTGTCATACCGGCGAAAGCCGGTATCCAGGCTCTTAGTCTTCAATTAAGGGTCTGGATTCCGGCTTTCGCCGGAATGACAATGCTGATTAAAGCTTCAGACGGCTAAAATGTTACAAATCATCAACGATTTCACCATTGAGATTGCCACAGTCAATGGTTCGGGGTCGCAGACATCGAATCTCGTTTTAACCAAAGCCATCTACCGCATGGGCATTCCGGTGGGGCCTAAGAATGTTTTTCCATCCAATATTATGGGACTTGCGACCTGGTATTTAATCCGCGTCAATAAAGACGGCTATCTGGCCCGCCGCCGCAGGGTTGATATTTTGACGGCGTTAAATCCGGCCACCTTTATTCATGACGTGGCGCGCGTTGATTCCGGTGGGGTGGTTATTTATGAATCGGAATGGGCCTTGAGCGCCGCGGCCAAGCGCGATGATTTGATTTATTATCCCGTCCCCTTTGCCCGGCTTGCCGCCCATCAAATTTCAGATTTTAAGCTTAAAAAACCGTTGACGAATATGATTTACGTGGGCGTATTAGCCGAACTCTTGGGCATTGAACAACTCGCCATTGAAGAGGCGCTCCGCCATCAACTGCGTAGCAAGGAGAAGGCCGTCAATGTCAACACGGACGCCGTTGAAATTGGGCGAAAGTATGTCAGGGAGAATTTTCAAAAACGCGATCCTTACGGCCTCTCGCGTCTCGACAAGACCGAGGGCAAGATTTTAATTGAGGGTAATACGGCCTCGGCCATGGGAGCGCTTTTTGGCGGTTGCACCGTGGCCGCCTGGTATCCGATTACGCCGGCGAGTTCCTTGAGCGAATCATTGGAAGAGTTGATGGAGCAATATAGAAGGGATGATTCCGGAAGGAAAAATTACGCCTTCGTTCAGGCCGAGGATGAGATTGCCGCCGTTGGCATGGCGCTTGGGGCGGGCTGGTGCGGGGCGCGGGCCATGACCGGCACCAGCGGGCCCGGCATGTCCTTGATGAGCGAATTTGTCGGCTATGGATATTACGCCGAGGTGCCTTTTGTCATTTTTAATGTTCAGCGCATCGGCCCTTCGACGGGTCTTCCCACCAGAACGGCCCAGGGCGATTTGCTGGCCGCGGCGTATCTCTCTCATGGCGACACCAAGCATCTTTTATTGATTCCTTCGACCGTCGAGGAGTGTTATGAATTTGGAATGTTGGCTTTTGATTTGGCCGACCGATTTCAAACCCCCGTTTTTGTCTTGAGCGATCTCGATCTCGGCATGAACGTTTGGCTAACGGACCGTTTTGAATATCCAGCCAAACCTTTTGATCGAGGCAAGGTTTTAACCGAGGAGCAAATCAAGCGCTTGGGGAAATTCGAGCGTTATCGCGATGTTGACGGCGACGGAATTTGCTATCGGACATACCCGGGCAATCCTCACGCCGCGGCGGCTTATTTTACGCGCGGTAGCGGACATAACGAGCGCGCGGCGTACACCGAGGACGGCCTTGACTATCAGCGGGTTTTAGATCGTTTGCTCGTTAAGTTTGAGACGGCCAGAAAGGAGATGCCGCCATCGGAGGTGAATCTTGTGCCAGGCGCCAAGGTGGGGATTATCGCCTACGGGTCCTCGGATCAAGCCATGGCCGAGGCTCGTGATTTATTGACTGCCGGGGGCCTTAAAACCAGCTATCTGAAAATTCGAGCCTTTCCTTTTGCCGTTGAACCCATTAGGGATTTTCTTAAGAAGCATGAAAAGGTTTTTATCGTTGAGCAAAATCGAGACGCTCAGATGCTTGGAATTTTAAAAATGGAAATCGGCCGCGAAGCCATGAAAATCAAGCCCATTCTTCATTACAGCGGATTTCCTGTGCCCACCGAAGCCATTGTCGAGGGCGTGCACAACAAACACCGCGAAGCGGCGGAAACCGCTCCCGTGGGAATGGAGGGAGGGGAATGATTTTTTATATTTTGATTCACCCCGTCAATTTTTATGGCTGACATCAAAACGAAACCTGCCGGCAATCGCCTTGGCCTGGATATCGAGGCGTATAAAGGCGCCGCCTCCACTCTTTGCCCGGGTTGCGGGCATGACACCATCAGCCGCCATATCATCAACGCGTTTTATGAATCAGGGGTGGATCCTTGCCGTGTGGCGAAAATGAGCGGCATTGGTTGCTCTTCTAAAACACCGGCTTATTTTATGAGCCGCTCCTGCGGCTTAAACGCCGTTCACGGGCGGATGCCTTCGGTGGCTACGGGCGCTAAATTGGCGAACAGGGATCTTCTGGTGCTTGGAGTCAGTGGCGACGGCGACACCGTTTCCATCGGCATGGGCCAGTTTTGCCATCTCATCCGCCGCAATATTTCCATGATTTATATCATTGAAAATAATGGAGTCTATGGGCTCACCAAGGGGCAATTCTCCGCAACCTCCGATTTGGGGTCCAAGCAGAGGTGGGGCGCGGTTAATCAAATGGAGCCCATAGATTGTTGCGGCATTGCGCTTGAACTCGGGTGTAGCTTTGTGGCGCGCACCTTTTCCGGAGACCCCAAGCAGGCGGTTCCTTTGATTAAGGCCGCCATCGCCCATAAAGGAACCTGCCTTTTAGACATCATCAGTCCTTGTGTAACTTTCAATAATCACGAAGGTTCCACTAAAAGTTACGCCAGCGTCCAAAAGAGGGATACTCCGGTTCATGCGCTTGACTTCGTTCCTTTTTACGAGGAAGTCCAGGTGGACTATCCGGAGGGTTCCGTAAAAGAAGTTGTTTTGGCGGACGGCTCATCGCTTTATTTAAAGAAGCTGGGTAAAGATTACGACCCCACCAATCGCGTTAAAGCGTTGCAAGTCGTGGCCGAGGCCCGCCGGGCCGAGGAGCTTCTGACTGGCCTTTTATATGTTGATCCCAAGAAAAAGGATTTTCAGGAAATTGAAAATATCGCGGAGCGTCCTCTGTTTGAATTGGCGGAATCGGATTTAAGACCGTCGCGCAAAGCTTTTGAGGAAATTTTGGAACGCCACGCATAAAGAAGAAAGGAGGATTCATGGGAATAGTCGTTGTCGGCTCGATTGCTCTTGATACTGTTTCGACCCCAAGGCATAAAAAGCAAAAAGTTTTGGGCGGTAGCGCCGTTTATTCGGCTATTGCGGCCAGCCATTTTGTGAACACCCGGTTGCTCGGCATTATCGGCGAGGACTATCCCGAGGAAGCGCTTTCGATGCTGGAATGCCGTGGCATTGACTTAGAAGGCGTCGAAAGAAGCGCCGGCCGGACATTCGCCTGGGAAGGCGAATATGGCGATGACTTGCGCGAGCCAAGAACATTGTCCGTGGAGCTTAACGCTTTTGCCGGCTATTCTCCGAAAATTCCGGCGGCTTATGCCCTGGAGGAAATTCTTTTTCTTGGCAATATTGACCCTGATTTGCAGTCCTCGGTTTTTCAAAAAATGCGCTCGCCGAGAATTGTGGCGGCCGACACGATGGGCCATTGGCTTGACCTGAAGCTTGAGTCCCTAAAAAATCTTTTGCCGAGCCTGAATGTTTTTTTCATTAACGAAAGCGAAGCCAAAAAGTTGGCGGGTGAAGGCAAGGTGGTTCGCGCGGCCTTCAAAATTGGCCGACAGGGGCCCCATCTTGTGGTTATTAAGTGCGGAGAGTATGGAGCGCTCGCTTGGGATTCGCGGCGTGAGCGCTTTTTCTGGGAGCCGGCCTATCCCACCTTTGAGGTGATTGATCCCACGGGGGCAGGGGATTCCTTCGCGGGCGGATTCCTGGGCAGCCTTTCTGCCGAGAGCGATCCTTATTGCGCCGAGGCGATCAAACGGGCTCTGGCCGTGGGCAATGTCTTGGCGTCTTTTGCCATTTCGAGCCTCGGGCCTGACGGGGTGCTTGGGATCACCAGGGAAGGTTTAGCGGGGCGCTTGGCCAATTTGGCCGCCATGAGCGCCGGCGGCGCTTGTGCGGATGAGCCGGCCGAGGTTTCATTTTAGCCGGCGTTGTTTTGACGGCTTCCTCGTTGTAATGCTATAATTTTCCCAATGCAAGCGATTTCTATTAAAGTAATGTTGGAGGCGGGGGCTCATTTTGGGCACCAGACCAGACGTTGGAATCCCAAAATGGGCAAGTACATCTACGGGCACCGCAACAACATTCATATCATTGATCTTCAAAAATCCGTCAAGGAATTGAAGCGCGCCCTTCGATTTTTAGAAGAGCTGGCCTTGAGGGGCGGATCTGTTCTTTTTGTCGGCACTAAACGTCAGGCGCAGGAAGCCGTCAGGGCCGAGGCAATGCGATGCGGAGCGTTTTATGTCATAAACCGATGGGTCGGGGGCACGATGACGAATTTTTCAACAGTTCGAAAAAGCGTTGACCGGTTGATTGAAATGGAAAAAATGATTGACGCGAATATCTTGGAGGTCTTAAATAAGAAGGAAGGCCGTAAATATAAACGCGAGATCGAATCTCTTAAATCAAAATATGAGGGAATTAAGACGATGAATAAATTGCCGGACGCGTTGTTTGTGGTTGATCCTACTGAAGAGATGACCGCAGTCACCGAGGCCCGGAGAATGGAAATTCCAATAGTGGCTATTTGCGACACCGACGCCGATCCCGACGTTGTCACTTATCCAATTCCAGGCAATGACGACGCATTGCGCTCGATTCGATTTTTTACGCAATCGGCGGCTCAGGCTATTTTGGATGCCCAGGTTAAGCTTAAACCCGCCGAGCAACCGTTCGAGGAGTTGCAGACCGAGGGTCGATTGTCGTCTCAGACGCCGGTCGGCGTGGCGGTCGCGGTTTCCGCGTCCATGGACGTCAAGGAGAAAGAAGCTCCTCAGTTGACCGAGCGGCCATCCGCATGAACCAGGCGTCGGCGAGCGTTTCTGTTTCCCCGCAGGAAGTGGTTAAATTGCGCGGCATGACCGGCGCCGGTTTTTTGGATTGTAAAAAAGCCCTGGCCGAGTCGGCCGGCAACGTTGAAAAGGCAAAAGATATTTTACGAAGCAAGGGCTTGGCCGGCGCGGCATCAAAATCAGATCGCGTGACTTCCCAGGGCTGTGTGTCCAGCTACGTGCATCATAGCGGCAAGGTTGGCGTGCTTTTGGAACTCAATTGCGAGACGGACTTTGTCGCCAAAACTCCGGATTTTCAGGAACTGGCCAAGGAGCTGGCCCTTCAGATCGCCGCGGCCAAACCGCGGTGGGTTCGCCAAGAGGATGTTCCAAAAGATGTGCTAGAGAAAGAGCGGGAGATTTATCGTGGGCAAGCCGCAACTCTGGGCAAGCCGGCCGGGGCTACGCAAATGATTGTCGAGGGAAAGCTTTCTAAATTTTTTAGCGATTTTTGTCTTGTCGAACAGGCTTCCATCCGTGACACATCCGGTAAGACCAAAATCAGCGGACAAATCGCCCAGGCGATCGCCAAGCTCGGCGAAAATATCGCGGTGCGTCGGTTCGTCCGTTTTGAAGTAGGGGAATGAACGGGAAGCGGGAAGCGGGAAGCGGGAAAGAGAAATTAAAAAAATTGAATTTCTTTAGCCAATCGAAGTGGCCAAGGAAGGCCGCTCGTGGTGAGCTTGTCGAACCATGAGCAAAACGCGAACTTCGCCTTGGCTCATCCTTCGACAAGCTCAGGATGAGCGGTGTAACTTCAAATGGCTAAAGAAATTAAAAAAATTAGTTTTTCGGAGCGCCTTGCAATTTCATCTGTCCGTTTTTCGCTTTTAACTCAGTGCCTCCAAAATATCGCCGGGTGGTTCTTAAACTTTCCGGCGAGTCGTTGCTCGGCGATTTAGATCACGGCATCTCACCCGTCGCTTTAACCCGCATTGTCGGCGAACTCGAACGCGCCTATCGCGTCGGCACAAAAATTGGCATTGTGATCGGCGGGGGCAATATCTGGAGGGGAGCTTCCGACGACGCCTCCGGCATTGACCGCGTGACCGCGGACAACATGGGTATGCTGGCCACGATTATTAACGCCTTGGCCCTTCAGGACGCGCTGGAGGCCAGGAAAATTTCCACCCGCGTTCAAAGCGCCATCGAGATCACCAAATTGGCTGAGCCGTATATCCGCCGCAGGGCGCTCAGGCATCTCGAGAAAAATCGTATCGTTATTTTTGCCGGCGGCATCGGCTCGCCGTATTTTACGACGGACACGACGGCCGCTTTGCGCGCCATCGAGATTGACGCGCAAATTTTGCTCAAGGCCACTAAGGTGGACGGCGTCTATACGGAGGACCCCAAGAAAAATTCTAAGGCAAAAAAGTACGATATATTGGGTTTTGAAGAAGCGATTTCAAAGCGGCTCAAAATCATGGACACATCGGCTTTTACGCTTTGCATGGACAATAAAATTCCAGTTTTAGTTTTTGACCTTAATGTTTCCGGCAATATCGCCAAAGCCGTGCGAGGGGAAAAGGTCGGGACGTTAGTCCACTAGGAAAAGGAGTAGCCTGATGAACATACCGCCGTATTTTCAAAAATTCGCCCAGGATTGCCAGAAAATATTAGAGGATTTAAAGCAGCAGTTTTTTACGATTCGCGCTAGTCGCGTCACGTCCGCTATTTTGGATAGGGTCCGCGTTTCGGCTTATGGCTCGGAAGTGCCGCTCATTCAGGTCGCGAGCGTCAGCGCTCTAGACGCCCGGACGCTCGAGATTCGTCCTTGGGACCCGCAGGTTATCGGGGAGATCGAGAAGGCTATCCAAAAATCCGATATCGGCGTTACCCCCTCGGGCGACGGCGTGGCGCTCAGACTCGCCTTTCCTTCGTTGAGCGAGGAAAGGCGTAAAGAGTACGCGCGCATCGCCAGAAAGTACTCCGAGGATAGCCGGGTGCGCATTCGTAACGAGCGACGAGCGGCCCATGAGAACGAGGTCAATAAGCTTTTTAAGGATAAGAAAATTACCGAGGATGAAAAAAGCCGCCGCCAGCGCGAGATTGACGACCTGACGGCTAAATTTTCCGCCCAAGTAGACGTGATTTTGGCCGCCAAAGAAAAAGAAATTTTAGAAGTTTGACTAACAGGGGAGCGGTTGTGCGGTTAAGTGAATTAAGGCAAATGCTTCGCCAGGTGTTTTGAGCGTTCCCTTGTTGGTTAAAAAAACTCAGATGAAGGATTATTTCTCCCGTTGCCTTGAACTCTCGGCCAAGGTGGACAAAACCCGCGTTCCTCGACATGCGGCCGTCATTATGGACGGCAATGGGCGTTGGGCCAGAGCTAGGGGGTGGAAGCGTTTTTTGGGCCATGAAAACGCCCGTGAAGCGGTGCGCGAGGCGATGCGCGCGTCAGGGGAGATCGGGATCGAAGTTCTTTCCCTTTTTGCTTTTTCAACTGAAAATTGGGCGCGTCCTAAAGAAGAAGTGGAGTTTCTTTTCCATCTTTTTGAGCGAGTCCTGGCCGAGGAAGTGGGCGAGATGAATCAAAATAACGTGCGCTTGCGCTTCTGTGGGGAGCGCGAGCGCCTGCCCGACTGGTTCGTCCGGCGCTTGGATGAATGCATCGAGCTTTGCCGCGATAACACGGGCCTTATTTTGAATTTAGCCGTCAATTATGGAGGCAAGCAGGATATTTTGCAAGCGGTGAACCGATTGCGGGAGTTGCGAGTTGAGGACGAGTCGCGGGTGGGAGAGGAGGAATTTGCGAAATATTTGTTGACGGGAGATTTGCCGCAGGTGGATCTATTGATTCGCACCAGCTCGGAATACCGGATTTCCAATTTTTTTCTTTGGCAGACGGCTTATGCCGAACTTGTTTTTTTGAAAGTTCTTTGGCCGGATTTTCGGCGCGAGCATCTCCTGGAAGCGGTTATTGAATATCAGCGGCGCGACCGCCGTTTCGGAAACGTCGTTTAAGAAGTGCTTTGTTCTGACCTGATAATTTTACCGAGGATCGCGTAGACAAGGGTGCATTTATTATCTATGCGAGCCTCGGTAATCTTGTCCACCTTGGCTATTAGCCTGGGCTCCTGCGGTAACGATAGGGATAGCCCCGGCAGAGGAACAGACCAGATTAAAATGAAACGGCTGGGCGATCAAAAGGGCTTCCTTGGAACACTTTAACTGTTGATTTCTATGCTGTTGCCACGGGTGTTGACGGCGGTGTTTGGGATACCCATCATTTTAATCGCCGTGCGTTTGGGCGGCATTTCGTTTCTTTTGCTTGTTTTCGGCGTGAGCCTTTTTTGTCTCTACGAAACTTTTTCTTTATTCGCCAAAATTGGAGTCAAGCCGAGATCTATGTTCGGCTATCCCCTGGCCGTTTTTCTTTTTATTGTTTTTATCATGCCCTCTTATGCCGAACCAAAATATGCCCCATTGCTCAAAAATCCGGCGGCGGCGGGCCTGGGGATTACCTTAACCATGGTTATTCTGAGCGCGATTGAATTGTTTTATCTCAAAACCCGCTCTTTTTTGTCCAGCGCGGTGACGCTTTTCTCCATCATTTTTGTCTGTTGGCCGTTGGCTCATTTGGTTTTACTTCGCGATCTTGTTCCACTGGGGCAGGAATGGTGCGTGTTTTTATTTGTGACGATTTGGATTTCAGACACGGCGGCTTACTTGGTCGGCCATGCCATCGGCAGGAATAAGTTGGCCCCCCGTGTCTCACCCAAGAAAACCATCGAGGGGTTCTTCGGCGGAATTTTGGGTGGGATGCTCTCGGGGAGCGTGTTGTGGGTTTTATTTTTCCGTAGCGAAGGCATTTCTTACTCTGAGATGGCTCTATTGGGCGGGGCGGGGATCGGGGTCGTCGCTCAGCTCTCAGATTTGGCGGAATCCGTCTTAAAACGCGAGGCCAAGGTTAAGGACTCCTCGGACGCGTTGCCGGGGCACGGCGGGTTTCTCGACCGGTTTGACTCCTTTATACTGACGACGCCCTTGCTATACTATTATGTGATCTTAAGGTTTTGAAATGAAGAAAGTGAAACGCAAAAAAGTCGCTGTTTTGGGTTCGACCGGCTCAGTAGGACGTAGCGCGATGGAGGTTCTGCTGGCCGGCTCAGGGGATCATTTTAGCGTGGAGCTTTTAGCCGCGCGCTCGGCCACGAGGGAGATAGTGGCCCAGGCGGAGCGATTTGGCGCGAAGCGCTTGTACCTTGA
>CAYHKQ010000062.1:0-14046 GCA_964357255.1 uncultured Elusimicrobia bacterium | reverse complement strand
TCACCACGAGCGGCCTTCCTTGGCCACTCACCACGAGCGGCCTTCCTTGGCCACTTCGATTGGTCTAAAGAAATTCGGAATTTCTTTTTTTCTATTTGCCTCTTGCGCTTTGCCTGATTCTCAATTAGATATAAGTAGAGATTGAAACTCGAAGGTGTAATTTTTTATGGGCACAACGGATTCGGGCATAGACCCGTGTAAAATTATTACGGTCACGGGCCCCAAGGAGGGGATGGGAAAGTCCATTCTGGCTTTGAACCTGGCGGCCCTGCGCTCTTCGCAAACAGGGCGCGGCGTTGTTTTGGTGGACGCGGACCCTTTTTGCCGGGGCGAGTTGTTCAGCTGGGCGGGCATCCGCCAGGAACACTTGATGCCGACCTTAAAGGACCTGATGGATTTTTACTCCAAGGCCGGCGGCGGGCCCAGGGCCGTGGACCTGGTCCGCGGAAAAATCTTAGTCGGCAAGTCCGGCGTGGCCGTGCTTCCCCTGGGATTTCAGCCCAAGGATGTTTTCGGCCATTTTGACCCGCAACTGTTGAATAATTTTCTTCGCGGGCTCTCGTGTCATTATGACGTCATTATTGACACCGAATGCGCTTACGCTCTTTTGCATTTTGCCTTGGAAATTTCAGACTGGGTTTATTGGGTGACTCTTCCCCAGCGCCATTGCCTTTCCGGCACGATCGGGCTTTTTGAGGATTTGAAAATGGAGCATTTTTCATTGGATCGTATCGAGGTGATCATCAATCAGTTTAATCTCCCCGGCGCGTTGCGAAGCGCCGAGATCGAACAGCATTTTTTCGCTTATGGAAAAAAGATCAAGTTCTTGTTGCCCTGGGAAGACGAGATTCCCCAATCAGCCAACGCCGGCGCGGGCAACCTGGTGGGGGCTAATTCCGCCTGCGCCTGGCTCAAGTCCTTGCGGTTCGTGGTTAATCATTTGCGCGATATCAAGCCCAGGGGGGGCGGCGGCAATTTTGCGGATCTCTTGAAATATCTCGAGTCATCGAGCGGTCTGTGGAAGCTTGGCCTGCGCTCGGGCAATGGCGCGGGCGAGGCCGCGCAGGGCGGCGCCGCCGGGCCGGCCGTAACCCCGAGCGTTTCTTTTGATCTGGGCTACGATCCAAAACACGATCGCCTTAAAGAAGAAATTCATGGCTTAGTCGTCATCGAGATGGCCCTGGTGCGCGCGGCCACGGATTCGGAAAAGCGCCAAAAGGTCGAGCAGATTATTATTAAAAACCTGGACAAGCGCCCGGATATCGAGTTCACGCGCGAGGAGCGCGAGCGTTTTGTGACGGAGCTTTTGGATGACATCCTGGGTTACGGGCCTCTTGAAGTTCTGTTGCGCGATCCCACCATCACGGAAATCATGGTCAATAGTCATGACAAGATTTACATTGAAAAAAAAGGCAAGCTCACCTTGATTCCTCTGCGGTTTCGCGATGACGACCGGCTCATCGAAGCCATCCGCCGCATTGTCGCTCAGGTGGGGCGAAGAATTGACGAGAGCTCCCCCCTGGTGGACGCGCGCTTAAAAGACGGCTCCCGCGTCAATGCCGTTATTCCTCCGCTGGCCGTGTCCGGGCCGACTTTGACCATTCGGCGTTTTTCTTCCAAGCCGCTCGATGAGGAGCAGTTAATGGCCATGGGCGGCATCACGCGAACCATGTTGGACTTCATCAGGTCCTGCGTTTTTATCGCCAAGAACGTGGTCATTAGCGGCGGCACGGGCACTGGCAAAACCACATTTTTAAACCTTTGCTCTTCTTATATTCCCAACGACGACCGTATTTTGACCATCGAGGACGTGGCGGAGTTGAGGCTTCAACAAGAGCACTGGGTGCGCCTGGAGTCGCGCCCGGCCAATATCGAGGGCAAGGGCGAGGTGAGCATCCGCGATCTCGTCAAAAACGCCTTGCGTATGCGGCCCGACCGCATTGTGGTGGGCGAGTGCCGTGGCGGAGAATCCATTGACATGCTCCAAGCCATGAACACGGGCCATGACGGATCCATGACCACGGTGCACGCTAATACGCCCCGCGACGCGTTAAACCGCGTTGAAACCATGTGCTTGATGAGCGGCATGGACCTGCCGGTTTGGGTGTTAAGAGAAATGATCGCCGGCGCCGTGCACGTCATCTGCCAGCTCTCGCGCCTTGAGGATGGCTCGCGCCGCGTCGTTTCTATCACGGAAATCACGGGCCGCGATGAGCATGGCGTCACGACCCAGGAGATTTTTAAGTTCGTGCAGACCGGCATTGATGAAAACGGCAAGGTCGAGGGTTATCACACGGCCACGGGAATCATCCCGAACGTCCAAAAGGTTTTCGTTTCTCACGGCGTGGAACTGACCGAGGAGATTTACAAACCCAATGAGCCGCAGGCCAAAGAGGTGAAAAGTGAGAAGTAAGGTAACTGCTCAGGTTCCCCTTCCCCGTCATTCCGGCGTAGGCCGGAATCCAGGCCTTCTTCAGCCGCGCTCTCGCTGGACACCGGCTTTCGCCGGTGTGACGAAAGCAGAGGGACCTGAGCAGTTACGAAGCAAGGGTCAAGGTAATTACCCAGGCCCCTGGATAGTTACGATTATTTTCTATTTATTTTTTATCACTTCTCATTCCTTACTCCTCACTCCCCTGTTTGCTCAGTCCTCCGGCGTGCCGGCCGTGGCGCCGGCGCTCGAAGCGGCGGAGCCGCCGTTGACCTCCGGCCCTTGCGCCAAGGAGAAGGATTTGGACAAAAGAATCGTCTGCCTTGCCGGCGAGCGTCACAAGAAAGCCTCCGATCAAGCCTCCAAGGACTGGGTCGTGGCCAACGCGGCGCTTAGCGATATTTATTATTCGGAAAAAATTGACAAGAATCCGGACCCTAACGTTAAAAACGTATGGCAGAACGTCTTCGGTTTGATTTATAAAGTCACCGACATTCTTAAAAAGGGAACGTATCCTTCGCAGGGAATCGGCGGAGAAGGGGTTTCCATGGAAACCCTGTTGCCTTATTACAACGAGTCCCAGGGCCAGTTAAGAAACGCCCTCGACGCCCTCTATACGACTCCCGGCATCGCCGCTTCGCTTGGCGGGCGCGGCAGGAGGATATTTCCTCAACTCGAGCTTTGCTATCAACAGCTCGAGAACGTGCGCATCGCCGCGGCGCGCAAGGACAGCGAGTCTTACGAGCGCGCGTCTGCGTCGTTTAATCAACTCGCTCGGCGAGTCTGGACCAGTCTTTCCGAGCCTGCGCCGCCTAAATACACCGACGTGGTCAATAGTTACCTCAGCGTCAAAAAAAGCGTGGACGCGACATTGGCGAGCGGAGGCCGGCGGGTCATGGGGATCGTTGTGATCGTGTTCGTCACGGTTTTTCTTTTTACCCGGGTCAAGGGAATCGGCGCCCAGGAGGTCATAGAGTCCCTTTATCAGAGGCTCTCGACGCGGGCCAAGAATTTGGCTTATGAATACAACCGTCAGTTTTTGGGCGTCGGCGCGGGATGGCTGTTGTACGGGCCGATGGTTATTTCCGTTGTATTTGGGCTTTTGACGCTTAATATTTTCGTATTCGCCCTTTCGGTTTTCGTGTTTGTTTTTTTGCTTCCGACGGAGGGTTTAAAATTTATTAAAGAGCGCCGCCGTCTCAAGGTCGAGGCCCAGCTCCTCGATTCCTTGATTCTTTTGTCCGACGCGATGAAGTCCGGTCTGGACTTGGTTCAGGGCTTGGAACTGGCGGTGCATGAGATGGCCCCCCCGATTTCGGAGGAGTTTGAGCTGATGATTCGCAATTATAAGCTCGGCATGTCTTTTGATGACGCCCTAAAAGCCTTTGACACCAGAGTGGACAGCGATTTGGTCAATTACGTGGTGCGCGCCATCATTATTCAACGCCAGACCGGAGGCAACCTTACCAAAATTTTCGACCGCATCGTCGAGACGATCCGCGAGGAAAGCAAGCTCAAGGACAAAATCAACGCGCTCACCGCCGGGCCCAGGATGCAGTCCATGGTCATCAGCGTTATTCCCTGGGGTATGCTCCTGATTCTTTATTTTTTTCAGCCCGAGGCCGTGGGTAGTTTCTTTTTTTCGACGCTGGGAGCCATCATCATCGTCCTGTGCATCGGATGGCAGAGCCTGGGACTCATTGTCATCAGAAAGCTCGCGAAGATCGAAGTATGAGGAAAATGAGACCTCTTAAGCTAGGCGTGAGGGGTGAAACGAGCTTATGAATCCCGGACAAATCATTACTTTTATACTAATGATCGCCGGCGGCGTGATCTACATGGCTTTTAAGAGCAAGTGTTTTCAACCGTTATGCTTTCTGAGCTATTTTTGCCTGATGGCCGGCATGTTGGCGGCCTATTCTTTCGTCGAGGCCCTGTTGAACGCCGTTTTACCCAAGAAAAAGGGGGACAAAGAAGGCGGTATGCCGGTGAATTTACGCCGGGCCCGCGCTCCCGATCAAGCGGCCCAGGAAGAACTTGACGAGGGGCCCCGGCAAGCGTCGTCTCTGGGCCGTATCAACGCTTCGATTTTAAAGAATCCCATGATCGCTCAGTTGTTGGAAAAGGATTATTACGGCCTTGGTCAGCCCAAGCACATGCAACCGCCCACCATGCTTCTTCGCATGGAAAAATTCGGGGTGGGCGGCGCGATTGTCATGGGCGTTTTAACGATTATGATAGGCTGGCGGTTTAACCCGGGTTTAGTCGCCGTTGGATTTGTGATCGGATTCCTGGCCCCGCATATTCTTGCCGGTAGCGCGATTAAGGCGCGTCAAAAAAAGGCGTTGATGAACCTGCCGAGTTTTGTGGACCTGCTGGCCTTGACCATCGAGTCCGGCCTTGATTACTTAAACTCAATGGGCAAGATTCTCGAGACCACCTATAAAAACAGGGGCACGCTGGAGGAGGAGATCGAAAACGTTCTGCGCCAGGTGCAGTTGGGGTATCCGCGGCGTGACTCCTTGAGGAACATGGCCAAGCGTGTGGACGTGCAGGAGATACGTTCTTTAAGCGGCCTGCTGATTCAGTCCGACGAGCTTGGCACCGGCCTTGTTCAGTTGTTGCGCAATTTTTCCCAGGATATGCGAAACCGGCGCACCGGCAGGGCCGAGGAAATGGCGGGGAAGGCCTCCACCAAGATGTTGGGTCCCATGATGCTGTTTATTTTCCCGGTGATCTTTGTTTTAATACTAGCTCCTTTCGCGGTGTCCTTAATTAAAGGTGGAGGAATGTCATTTTGAAGAAGGTGAATAAGGTTCGAGCGTCATTCGCCTCATTCACCTTATTCATTTTATTTACCTTTTCGATTCGCCCTCCCGCCTCTTTCGCCGCGACCAAGGGGCCTAAGCTTCATGTGCCTGCGAAGACCTCTAAATCAGCCGAGGCCGCTTTATTTAAGGGGTTGGCGACTTCGATTCACGGGGTGGGCATAGTCACTCCCGACGAAAAAAAATTTCTCAGCCAGACGATCGAGAGGGAAAAAGCCGGAATTTTGCGCCATACCATGAAATTGATTTATGACCATGCCTACGATTTATATCGGCGCGGCGACTATCAGGGATCGTTGGATGTTTTAAACCGCATTGTGATTTTAGATCCGGGCTACGAGCAGGCGCGGGCGTTGCATTCGGCGTTGTCTTGGGCCGGCAAGGGCTCGGCGATGCCTTCGCGCATCGAGGCTCCTAAAAGCGCGCAAGAGATGGTTCGAGAAAAATTTTTTGAAGCCCTCGCTATTTACAGGGACGGACGCAAGGTCGAGGCCGTTGGGAAATTCGAGGAGGTTTTGGCGCTCGATCCGAAGCATCGCAAAGTTCGCTTTTACATTGACCGGATCAACCGCGAGATCGCCAAGGATTATTTTGAGCAGGGTAAATTTGCCCAGACCCAGGGCCGGCTCGAGGACGCGTTGGATAAATTTTATACGGCGGTCAGCCTCGACCCGGAATCTTACGCTTTTGTGGCGAGGCAAATTACGGACATTGAATCCGAGGTGCGCTCCAAAAAGATCGGCCGTCACCTCGAAGAGGCATTAAAAGCCTTGAGCGCCGGCAATTGGGACGCGGTCCGCTCTTCGGCCGGGGAGATTTTTCGCCTGGACCCATCCAATGTCCGGGCTCAGGAGCTCGTGAACGAGTCGCTCGAGCGCCAGTTCGTGGCGCTGATGGCCAAGGGGGATTCATTGCTCGCCAAGGAGCAATTTGATAAAGCCGTCGAGGAATATCAGAGGGCCGTCAAACTTCGATATAAGACGGCTGAGGCGAATAGAAAGATCGAGATGGTTAACGGCAAGAGGAAGGAGGCCGAGGAGCTGGCAAAGAAACGCGAGGAGGAAGAGAAGGTCAAAAAGGAAGCCGACGATCGGGCCAAGGCCGCGTCGGACAAGGCGGCCAAGGAGAAATCCGCGCTGTCGCCGGCCGGCACGGCAGGGGGCGAGGCGCAGGCCGCGGTCGCGACTGAAGAGGCCAAGCAATCTTCCGAATCGCATTATCAGCAGGCGATGCAGTTTTATCAGACGGGGGACCTCGAACGCGCGCTGGTGGAGCTTAATTTGTCCTTGAAATACGACCCTAATAATCAAAACGCCTATGGCGCCAAACGAATGATCGAGGCGAAAATGTCAAGATGAAGATTCTTCCCAAGTGGACCGTCGTTTTTCTTTTTACGGGCTTTTACGTTTTTATTTTGGCGGGGATTTTTTACAGCAATCTTTTCCGTTGGTTTTTTGAGGAAAAGCTCAAGCAGGAAATCGTCGCCCTCCTTTACGTTAATCAAAACCGTTTTATTTCCGGCATTGTGGCGTCCCCGAAGGTTGTGACGATCGAAGAGGTTGACACCATGCAGAATTTTCTTAAGGACTCCCGCATTGTGCACGCGATTTTGATCAACAAATACGGACAAATTCGATGGTCTCCGGATACCGCGATGTTCGGCAAACGCATCGAGGAGTATCAAGCGGTCCGCGCCCTGCCGACTGACTCCATCGCGCGCTCGTATGTCACAAAATCCCCAAAGTACGCCTCGTTTGACCGGGAAAGTAAAAATTTTTACGAGGTGGCCGTGCCGCTGGTGTCGCAGGGGGAGGTGCGCGGCGTCATTTCTATAGAGGTTTCCCGCGAGGAAACCAAGGCGACGCTGGCTCAAGGGATGACTCGTTTTTACACGGGGGCCGTGGGCGTTGTGATCGTGTTTCTGGTCACCGGCGTGTTTTTTATTTACAAAATAGTGCTTACTCCCTTGAGCGAGATTCAAGACACCATTGAAAGTATTTCCATCGTCCATCCGGCCTGGCCCAAGGATCAGTTCCGCGCGGATGAGTTCGGGCAGATTCAAAAAACGATAGCCGTTTTTTTGGATAAACTTCGCGCTACGATGGCCCGCATGGAGAAGGATCGCAGGGATTTGGGCGAGCTTGAAAAAAACCGATGGGATCAGATTCTCAAGGTGCTGGTGCGCTCCGGCGGAGCCATGGTTTTAGACGGGGATAATTATGTCTTGGCTAGCCATAATTTGGGCGCTGTTTTGGCTAAGTCCCCCGCATCCGCAACGGTCAAGACCGTAGCCGACGTTTTCAAGGGTAATACCGCCGCGGCGCCGGTGAGCGTGGCATCGGCGCCGTCTAAAACCCATTTGTTGGACATGATCACCAGCGCGGAATTATTGCAGTTGATCAACAAAGCCCTCGAGCGGCCCGGAAATTTTTTCGAGGGCGGCGTAACCTTGGACGCGCAACTCTTCGGGGCCAGAGTGATAACGATATCAGCGACCCAGCCGCAAGATCAGCGCACCTTGGTGTGGTTGGATTCTCGGGTTAATGTTAAAACGTAGTAACTACTCAGGTCCCTCTGCGTTTGTCATACCGGCCTGCGCCGGTATCCAGATTAAGAGGGTCTGGATTCCGGCCTGCGCCGGAATGACGAGGAGGGAGGACCTGAGTAGTTACAAAACGTAAATGAACGGTTACTAAAGCGTTTCGTAAGTTAAGGAGGAAACATGCAAGTTGAATTGAAAAAGATCCAGTTGGGGTCGCTTATTAAGTCGGTTCTTCCGCTTGTCTTGTTGACAATCGGCGTGGTGGGGGGTCTGTTTACCTTTATATTATTTCCGGACCAATCCCTTGCCGCGCGTCTGCCGCAGATGTTCCAGCGCAATATCGCGGCCGGCGTGTTTGCTCTGGCTTATACCGCGGCCACGATACTGTTTCTTGTCATTGTGGCCCTTCTCTATAATATATTGATCAGCCTTGGGCTTCCCGGGGTCAAGGTCGTTTTGGCTTCGCCGCCCGAGACGCCGGGAGGGCCCTCGGAGGAGGCGTAAGGGTGAGGGGTTCATTCGCCTTATTCGCCTTGGCCGCCTTTCCCCTTGGCGCTTCCGAACTGCGCCTTGATTTCGTATTGGCCCAGCCTGCTTCCTGGCAACAATTCGCGTTGGTGGACCGGATGGCGGGCTCCGTTTTCCCCGGTCTTGGGCTGAGGGTTGAGCCCTCGGCGCCCGGGGCCGAGGGCTTCGGCAAGCTTCCTAAGGAGCGCCAAGAAGACGTTAAGGCCCATCTGGCGATTTATCGGCAAAGCCCCGAGCTTTATCTGCGATTTCTCCAAATCCTATCATTGTCCCCTTTTAATATTTCTTGGCGCGACGGCGCGGCATTGGCCGGGGTGAAGCCCGATGAGATAGTTCGGAAAATTGAAGGCGAAGCGGGCGATAAGCTCTTGGCGGACGCGGCCGGCCCTGCGGGGCCCAGGCTTCGCTTGGTAGTGGAAGCGGGCGCTGGGAAACGGGAAACGGAGGATCTGCCGTTGGAGACGAATTTTTTGACCCTGGCCTCCGCCATCAACAATCGTTTGCCCCAGACGGAGCGCGTAGCCGCCATTGGTGATTTGGTCCAGGCGCCAAAGCCCAAGGTGGAACTCATTATCATCAACGGCGACAACTACGCGCCCTGGGCCAAGGTGGAGCCCAAAGCCATCGAACATCTCAAGGGCATAGCCTGGGATCTTGAAATGAAAACTTATTCGGGAGCGAGTCCCCAGGCCAAGGCTTTACTGGGGGAGGTTGACGGGGCCTTGCTGCCGCTGGTGATGTTTCGGCCCCAGGATGACGCGGGTCGAAAAATTCTGGATGATTTTGCCGCGAAGGGTGCGCTGGAAAAAAAAGGTAAAAAGCAAGAGTATTATCTTGCCGAAGGCTTTACAAACGGGGGCGTCTTTTGGAGCAAGAAGGAAAGCAAGGAGAAGGATCTGCGGTTGTTCGTCATGAGCCAGTGCCCTTACGGAGTGGCCGCGCAGAAGGCCCTGCTGAATCTCGAACAGGACGGCAAGCTTCCACAGGGAATTAAGCTGTCCTACCATTATATCGTGGACAAAATCGAGGATAAGGATGGGAAAAGTTCTTATCGCAGTCTACATGGCGCGAGCGAACTCGAAGAGAACGTGCGTCAGATGGTTCTTCAAAAGCACGCGCCGGACAAACTTCGCTGTTATTTGGCCAAGCGCCTGGCGGACGTGAACTCGTCGCTGTGGAACGACGCGCTCGAGTCGTGCGGCGTGGACGCGGAGCAGTTCAAGAAACTTTATAAGGAGAATCAGGAGAGCCTGCTGGAGGAGGACGGAAAACTCTCCCGTTCGCTTTCCATCCGCAGTTCGCCCACGTTTTTATGGCGCGGACGATATGTTCTGGGGGGTTTGACCGGCTTGAGCAATTTGGAAGAGTTCAAAGGCGTGGATATCAAAAGCGCCTCCGAGGCGAACCTTCCGGCGGGGAAATGCCAGTAAGGTCAAACGGTTCAGCGGTTGGGCGGATAGCAGTTAAGCGGTTAAGAGTGATAAAGGAATTTTCTATTTCACTTAACCGCACGACTCATGCAAATTCATTTCATTCCGCTCATCCTGAGCCTGTCGAAGGATGAATACAGGGTTTTTTCGTCTTGGCTCATGGTTCGACAGGCTCACCATGAGCGGCTTTTCATCATTTTGCATGAGTCGTGTCAACCGCTTAACTGCTACTCTTAATCGCTAGTCATGCGTATTTCTAATCTCGTCATCCGCACCGCCCTGATGCTTCTGGTTATTTCTATTGTTCCCTTGCTGTTCGTTGGTTTTATCGAGATGGAGATTGTCCGAGGGGCCCTGGAGAAGGATTTTGAGGTGGTTCGCACCCGCTTGGCGGAGAGGACGGGCAAGAGCGCCGCGGAATTCATCAAGGGCGTAACGGGACTCTTGACGACCATCGGTGAACTCGACGAGCTTTCCCAGTTCAAAAAAACGGAATACTCGAGCATTGTGCATCGTATTCTTCAGTCCCATCCGATGATCGCGGAACTTGATATTTATGACGGTCAAGGCAAATGGCTTTTTGGGATGGAACGCACGCCGGGTTCGGTGCCGGCTCAAGCGCGCGAGGACCAGCTCATGAGCTATATCCAGGATACGGTCCGGCAGTTCGGCAGATTCCAGGGCAATATTTTGCGCGTGGGAGGCTATCCGGCGGTGGAGCTTTTTTTGCCGATTCGCCGCCAGCAGGACCGTCAGGTGGCCGGGTATCTCCGGGCTATTGTGAGCCTGCTGGCTCTGTCCGAATCGTTGGCGGATATTAAAATCGGCAAGAGTTCGGAGCTTTTTATCGTGGATACGAAAGGCCGCCTGATCGCCCATTCCGGCTATAAAAAGATTTTCGCGGCCGATTCAAAGGTCGCTCTCGATCCTGTCCTTGTGGAAAGAGCCGGCAAGATGAGCTCCGCTTATCAAGTCTGGACCGGACGCCTGGATCTCTTGGACAAGCGCGATGTGATTGCCGGGCTTTATTTGCTCGATGATCAGCCCTGGGTGGCGGGGAGCCTGCAAGAACGCTGGGAAGCTTTTGTGGTGATGGTTGAGATGCGCCAGAAGCTTGTCGAGGTTTTTCTTGTGGTCATTATCGTGGTGGTCTTGGCCTCTTTTCTTTTTGCCGGCCGGATTATTCAACCCGTGCGATCCTTGACTCGCGCCGTGCGCCAGGTGGTGGCGGCTGATTTTGCCCGGCCGCCGACCGAGCCTCTGCCCAAGCCTAATAACGAAATCGGCGAGCTTTCCCGGGCGTTTGAAACCATGACCAAGGTTTTGGCCAATCGCACGCAGGAGTTGTTTCGCGTGCAGGACGAGCTCAAATTCTTTAACACCGAATTGGAAGCGAGGGTCGAGGCGCGGACCAAGGAGCTCAGGGCGACTCAGGACGAGATGATCAAGCAGGAGCGTTTGGCCGCCATCGGGCAAATGGCTTCCGTGGTGGGGCATGAACTTAGAAACCCTCTTTCCGTCATTAATAATTCAATTTATGTGATCAAAACCCGGCTGTCCGCCGGGGACGCGGCCGCGGCTTCGCCGGGGGCGCCGCCGGTTCCGGCGCCCGGAGCGCCAGTCGCGAGCAAACCCGACGGAGCCGAGCGCGCGTCCGGCATTGACCCTAAAGTTATTCGCCATGTCGTGATTATCGAAGGGGAGCTTCAAATCGCCAACCAGATTATTTCTGAAATTTTGACGTTCGCGAGGACGCGGGAAATTCAGCTTCGCGACATGGAGCTACACGGATTCCTGGAGGAAGTCGTTGGCAGGCTTCAACTGCCGGAAAAAGTCGTCATTGCCAAGCGCTATGCCGCCGGGCCCATCCCCATTCGCGCCGACCCCGACGAGTTAAGGCAGGTTGTGCGCAATTTGATTTCCAATGCTTTTGACGCGATGCCCAACGGCGGCGGAGTTACCGTGTCCACCTCGATCAATAAAAATTACGCCGTCATGACGATTGCCGACACCGGCATGGGCATCGCGCCCGAGGTTGTGGCCAAGATTTTTACGCCGTTTTTTACCACGAAATCCAAGGGCACCGGCTTGGGACTATCCGTCGTTAAAAAAGTCATGGACCGCCACAATGGCGAGGTGACGGCCGAGAGCACGTTGGGCAAGGGAACGACGTTTACGCTCAAATTGCCCCTGACGCGCGGATAATAGGAGTTGAGTTCTGAATCGAAAAAATTATTGCACTATACTGTTCTGATGGTCAAAATTTTAATTGTTGACGACGATCCAAAACATCGGGAGTCTTTGGGCGACGTGGTGGATAGCTTCGGCTATGGCGTGCAGGGCGCGGCCAATCTCGATGAAGCCTTGGCCGCGCTGGCCAAGGACGGGCCTTTTGGGTTGATTCTTTTGGACTACATGTTCGGGCCTAATCAAAAAACCGGCTTGGACGCGTTGGTCGAGTTAAGGCAGATCGTCAGCGTCGAGGAAGTTCCAATTTTACTGATGACCGGTTACGCTTCTCTCGAAGTCGCGGTGCGCGCGCTCCGGCAGGGGCTGTCTGATTTTCTCATCAAGCCGATTGACCCGGAGTACCTTCGCCATACATTAGAAAGTAATTTGGAGCGCTCCCGTCTGCTCAAGGAAAATCAGCGGCTCTTTGGCGAGCTCCAGACCAAAAATAACGAGCTTTCCGAACTCAATGAGTTCAAAAGCAAGTTTCTTTCCTTCTGCGCCCATGACCTGTCCAACACCATGTCCTCGTGCACCATGGCGAGCGATCTCCTTTATAATTCCCTCGCGGCCAAGGCCGAAGCGCAGACTAAGCGCCTGATGGATTTACTGCGCGATTCTTTGGGCCAGACTCAGCGCCTCATCGGCGATTTGGTGGATTGGTCCGCCATTGAAAAGGGCAAGTTTAAGATCGAGCGCGTGAGCACCTCGGTCAAGGATATTCTGGCCGCGCCGGTGTTCATTTTTTTGGGAGATAAAGCCAAGGCCAAAAATATCGAGGCCAAGGTGGAGTGTCGGGCGGATCCCTTAACCACGGCCACGGTTGACGCGCGGCGTATTATCCAGGTCCTGACCAATCTTTTAGAAAATGGCTTACGGTACACGCCGGCCGGCGGAACTTTGGCCTGCGTGATCGAGCGGGACCCGGCGGACAACGCGCTTGTTTTTCGCGTTTCGGATTCCGGGGAGGGAATTGATCCCGAGGAGATACCCCATCTTTTTGAGCGTTTTTACCAGGGCAAGGACCCAAAGAAACAACGGGGACGCCTGGGTTTGGGGCTTTCCATTGCCAAGGAAATCGCCGAGGGTCACGGGGGGAAAATTTTGGTCGAATCCCAGGGGCATGGTAAAGGCACCACATTTTCTTTTAGAATACCGACAGGGTAAAGGTAAAGGAAGGCCAAAATGACCGAACAACTCAAACCAAAGAAAATCCGGATTATAATTTGCGATGATCAGACTTTATTTCGAGAGGGTTTGCGCGATGTTTTGGCCGGGGAAAAGGATATCGAGGTCATCGGCGAGGCCTGTAATGGCCAAGAGGCGGTGACCCTGGCCAAAAAGCTCCAGCCGGACGTGATTTTGATGGATATTCGTTTGCCGGTGATGGACGGCATTTCCGCCACCCGCGTAGTCCGCAGGGATTCCCCCAAGACCAATGTCGTGATTCTTTCCTCTTACGAGGACGAGGCCCATGTTTTAGAGGCCATCCAGGCCGGAGCCAATGGGTATCTTTCTAAAATGTTGCCGGCCAGGGAACTCGTCAACGCCATCCGCACCTTCACCCAAGAGGGAGTGTTGATTCCTCAGCCTATTATGGGCAAGCTTATGGACGGCATCCGTAAAATTTCAGCGGCCCAGCTCGAGGCCTCGCTGATCAATCTCACCAAAACCGAGCTCATGATTCTTGCCATGGTGGGCCACGGGGCTTCCAATGACGAGGTGTCCAAGCGCTTGACCTCTTCGATTAAGACTATTAAAAATCACTTAAACCGCATCTTCCAAAAGCTTAACGTCAGAAACCGCACCGAGGCCGTGCTTAAGGGAATTGACCTGGGCCTTATCACCCCGGAATCGGACGAGAGGGGATAACCCTGCAGAACTTCCCCGAAGGAAGTTCTAAATGACAAATGACGAGGGACAAATGACAAAAATATCCAATAAAACGCTCTTTGTCATTTGTCATTTGTCATTTGGAATTTCTCTAGCCATTTGAAGTTACACCGCTCATCCTGAAACTAAAGGCCGCTCATCCTGAAACTAAAGGCCGCTCATCCT
>CAYHKQ010000061.1:0-14524 GCA_964357255.1 uncultured Elusimicrobia bacterium | reverse complement strand
CCTCGGCTTTGTCTCAATCGTTGCGTCCAAATCTGACCAAAATCTGGGCGCAATCCGTATAGGTTATTTGTGGACGGGTCCTAACCTTTTTTGGAGGCGAGTTCCCTTAAAAAAAGTTCCTGAAGTTTTTGAGGGTGGGCTTGGCCGCGGGTTTTTTTCATGACGGAGCCGACTAAGGCTTGAACGGCCTTTTCTTTGCCGCCTAGGTACTCGCTCACGGCCTTTGGATTTTCCTCGATGGCGGCGCGCACGTGAGCGAGCAAATCTGCCTCGTCGCTTAACACCTCAAGTCCAACGCAGGCCGCCTTGGGGTCAAGCTTAGGGTCAGCTAAAAGCTTGCCAAACAGGTCCTTGGCCAAGCGCGAGGAAAGGCCTTGGCTCGTCACGATATTAAGGAAAGCGGCCAAACGCGCAGGGGTCATGCCGCAAGAGGCAAAATCCAGGCCTTGAGCGGCAAGATGCCCCAAGAGATCGTTCAAAATCCAATTGGCCGCGCTTTTAGCCAAAACTTTTTTAGTCTCAAACGAGGCGGCATTTCCCTTGCCCCCGCTCGCCCCTTCCCCCGCCGCCAAGTGCAACGTCTCCTCAAATAAAACGCCGGCCTCCTGCGCTTCAAGAAATACCAGGGTCTGAGCTTCTTTGGGCCCTAAGCCAAACTCCTCTTGATAACGCTCCATTTTCTTAGCCGGAACAAGGGGCGTAGCGCGACGCACGCGCTCCACCCACTCATCGCTCACCTCCAAGGGCAAGAGATCGGGTTCGGGAAAATAGCGGTAATCGCTAGAATCTTCCTTGTTGCGCATGGGACTCGTGGCGTTGCGTTTGACGTCCCATAGCCGGGTCTCCTGCGCGATGGTTTCCCCTGCGGCCAAGGCCTTTGTCTGACGGGCGATTTCATGGTCTAGCGCGTCACGCACGTTTTTAAATGAATTAAGATTTTTAATCTCAACCCGATTGCCGAGCGGCCCGCCTTCCGGGGCCACGGAAACATTGACATCCACCCGCATTTCCCCTTTTTCCATGTCGCAGGCCGAAACTCCAAGGGCGCGCAGGGTGGCTCGCAAGGCCACTAAAAAATCACTCGCTTGGGCGGCATCGGCAAGGTCCGGCTCAGTCACGGTTTCAGCCAACGGCAGGCCCGAACGGTTAAAATCCACAAGGCTGTGATCTAACTCGGCAGAACCGATAGCGTGAAGAAGCTTGCCCGCGTCTTCCTCCAAATGAATCCGGTGGATACGAACAATTTTTTTCTTGCCGCCGGAGAAAAATTCCATAGACCCGCGCTCGGCCAAAGGCTCCTCGAATTGAGAAATCTGGTAACTCTTTGGCAAATCCGGATAAAAATAATTCTTGCGAGCAAAAATCGAAAGCGGACGGATGGAACAGCCCAACGCCACGCCCATTTGCACCAACCGCTCCACGGCCCCATAATTCAACACCGGCAACACGCCCGGATGCCCGGTGCACACGGGACAAATATTGAAATTGGGCGCGACCCCAAAAGAAATAGCCGGGCAAGAACAAAAAAGTTTGCTCTTGGTATTGAGCTGAACATGAATCTCCAGACCGATTGTTGGTTTCATTGGGTTTTCTGTAAAAGTATACTTAAGTGTAGCCGATGGTTAATCTTGCCGCGAGGAGGTTTACGTATGGACTGGGGACTAAAAAATAGGCTCTCGAGAATTTTTCAGCACAAAAGCGGCCGCACCGTCATGCTGGCCGTAGATCACGGCTATTTCCTGGGACCGACCACGGGCCTGGAAGACTTAAGAGCCACGCTCAACCCTCTGGTTCCTTATGCCGATTCCATCATGCTCACGCGAGGGAGTTTAAGGGCTTGCGTTGATCCTGGATTTCCCGTTCCGGTCGTGTTGCGGGTATCCGGCGGAACCAGCATTTTAGGCGAGATCTCCAACGAAAGCATCACCACCTCGATAGAAGAGGCCCTGCGCCTCAATGTCTCAGCTATCACGTGCTCAATCTTCGTGGGCTCGCCGCACGAAAAAGAAACCATTTTGGGCTTAGCGCGTCTGGTCAACGAAGGGTCCCGATACGGCATCCCCGTGCTGGCCGTCACCGCCGTCGGAAAAGACATGAAACGCGACGCGCGCTATCTAGCGCTGGCCTGCCGGATCGCCGCCGAAACCGGGGCTCATTTCGTCAAAACTTATTTCACTGAAGGATTTGAAGAAGTGGCTCGGAGTTGCCCCGTGCCCCTGATCGTGGCAGGGGGCAAGAAAACGCCGGAACTCGAAGCCCTGACCTTAGCCGCCAACGCCGTCGAGCATGGCGCCGTCGGCGTGGACATGGGCAGAAATATTTTTCAGTCCGATTGTCCAACGGCCATGATCCAGGCCGTACGCGAGGTTGTCCATAAAAAAACACCGGCCAAAGAAGCCTTCGAAATCTATCTCAAGCTGGCCGCCAATGGAAAAACCGCCAAGGCGGCCAACAGGGCCCCCAAGGCCACTCCGTCAAACCTGGCGCCCTGAGCGCATGAAAGTCGCGGTTTACTACAACAATAACGACATCCGCATCGAAGAGCGCCCCGTTCCCAAAATAGGCCACAGGGAAATTCTTGTGCGCATCATGGCCAGCGGCATTTGCGGCAGCGATGTCATGGAGTGGTACCGCATCAAAACAGCGCCGCGCGTGCTTGGCCATGAAGTGGCCGGCTTCGTGGAAGAAGCGGGATCCGAGGTCCGGCGCTTTAAAAAAGGGGACCGGGTTTTCCTGACCCACCATGTGCCGTGCCTGACCTGCCGATGGTGTCTCAAGGGGCTCCAAACCTCCTGTGAAACTCTCCACGCGACCAATTTCGATCCTGGCGGATTCGCGCAATTTGTGCGCGTCCCAGAGATCAATGTAGAGAGGGGAACGTTGCTCTTGCCCGACTCGGTGTCGTTTGAAGAGGCGTCTTTTATCGAACCCCTGGCCTGCGTAGTCCGCGGATTTCGCCTGGCCCGGTTTACACCGCCGGAAAATGTCCTGGTTTTAGGCTCCGGCATCGCTGGAATCCTGAGCATCGCTTTAGCCCATAGCCTGGGCGCGGGCCGCATCATGGCTACGGATATCAATAAACACCGCCTCCTCCTCGCCAAAAAATTTGGAGCCGAGCGCGTCTTTGAAGCCCAAGAGGATTTGCCTAGCCGAATTGCCGAAGCTAACGACGGGCGTTTGGCGGAATTCGTGGCGGTGACGACCGGCGCTCCGGAGGCTTTCCTCCAAGCCCTTCAATGCGTGGACAGGGGCGGCAAAGTTCTTTTCTTCGCGCCGGCCAAACCCGGCGCGCAAATCGCCTTTCCCTTATTCGAATTCTGGAAAAACGGCGCCTCTTTGACCTCCTCCTATGGAGCTGCGGGCAAAGATTTAGCCGACGCCCTGGAACTCATCCGCCACAAACGAATGTCGGTCCAAGCCATGATCTCGCACCGGCTCAGTCTTAGCGAAGTCCAGGAAGGATTCAAGATGGTCGCCGAGGCGGGCCAGTCGCTCAAAGTCATCTTCGAGCCTCAAAAAATTTAATGGAAGGACGGCTACAGGGTCTTTGCTATCGTTGGGCCTGCTAAACGCTCCAAAATCCCCTTTAATGATATAAGCCCATGTCCGTAGCCTGAAGTTTCGCAATTATTCTCCTTTGAACAGGCCTCTGGTTGAACCGCTGTTTCCACGATCAGACGCTTGATGTATCGAGCCGAGGGATTGATGCCCTGGGCTTTGAGCTTTTGAATGGTCAAGGCGGCAATAGCGGCCACCTGGGGCGCGGCGAAGGAGGTGCCGTTCTTCGGGGAAAAAAGCTCGTGCTCAGCGCCGTCGTAGTTGGAATCATTCGAAAACGTAGCGACCCTCACCTGATCGCCGTAGCTTAAAACATCAGGCTTGGCATATACGGTCCCGGATGCGGGGTCATTGACCTGGGAACGGGAGGAAAAATCCGCGAGCCGTCCAAAATAGTCCGCCGCCCCCACGCCGATCACCTCAGGCAAGGCTGCGATGGAACGCAGATTGTCGTTTTGAAAAGACTTATCGCTCTCACCGCCCATGTTGCCCGTCGTGGAAACTACAACCACTCCTTTGGCGATCACCTCCTGAATTTTCTTAGTAATCCGATCCCAAGAGGGGGCGCCGGCACTGGGCATCAGTTTGGACCATCCGCTAAAATTAATGACCCGGGCGCCCCGCTTGACCGCTTCTTCAATGGCAACCAGCAACACGGTTTCGCTCATTTCATCGCTCAGGAGCTCTGCCGGAATGCCGACTGATTTTTCATGGCCTGAACCCCCGATTTTAATATTGATGATATCCGCTTCAGGCGCCAAAGCCAAAATCGCGGAAGCCACGGCCGTGCCGTGAGAACCCTTCACGTCCTGGGTTCCGTCATTAGACCGGGTCAAACTTTTATTAACGGCCGCGACTGGCGTCTTGCTGAACGCCGGATGTTTCTCGTCCATTCCATCGTCAATAACAGCGACTTTGACGCCCTTGCCCGTTACCCCGGCTTTCCAGGCCTCCATAGCGCCATGGCGCACAATGTCTTCCCCCATGGGAAAATGACGGGCTAAGAGAACCCATTCCTGTTGCGTCAGAAACTGAAAAGGAATCATCCCCACCAAATCAAATAAAGCCGAGGGCTTGAGCGTTTTTCCGGCGCCGTTAAAAATACGATTGACGGTCTCAACAGCCGAATTCGCCCGGACATAATGATCCTCGTCAATTTTTTCTCCCTGCGCTTTGGCCAACATAAGGACGCGGCGTTGCTCCGCCAAAAAAACCCGCAACATCGCCAACTTGCCTTCGAAAGCGTCGCTGCCACCTAAAACGCCAAAAACATCAGCGCTCGGGCTGGCTACGGCCTGACTGATTTTATTTTTCAGAAATTCTAAAAAATTCTTGATCTGCCCCGCGTAAAAGCCGGCAGATGGGATATCCGGCCAAGCCCGGCATTTGTCTTGCAACTCCTGCCACTCGCCGCAGGCAACTCGAAGAAGCCGGAACTCTTCAAAATCAATATTTTTCAAGGGCAAACTACCCATGCTGAGCAAAATCTCAATCAATTTGTCCACATTCTCCGCCAGTTTGAGCTCCGGTTTGGCAACGCCGCCTTGATAGGAATACATAGTTTGGGCCTGCATTTTATCCGGCAACTTAAGGTAAAGATAAGCTGGCACACCGAAACCTCGCAACAGGCTCAGCTTATCCTGATCCGAGGCTTTTTCAAGAAACTCGGCCGCCGGCGTAAAAAAATGCCGGGCACAAGCAGCCGTTGAATCCTCTGGCGGCTCCATAGCCGGTTGCGCCACGGCCCGGAGCCATGGATCAACAATCTCCTCGATGCCGTTGTCCCACGCCAAGGCAGGAACGGCCAAACCCAAAATTAAAACACTTAGGAGCCTTAACAGCTTTAGCATGTCAATCTTTTTATTGGCTCCTCTTGCCAGGCGCCTTGACCACGGTTGGGACCACGGTTTGAGGCGCCGGAGGCAGAATCCGGTCCATTATGCCCTTTAAGGACACGATCCCCCGGCCATAGCCGGCGTCATCGCAACCGCCTGTTTTCAAACATTCGTCGGGCTTGGTAGCGGTCTCCAAAATCAACCGGCGAACCAGGCTACCCACGGAATTTTTTCCCTGCTCCCTGAGCTTTTGAACGGCCAGGGCCGCAATGCCGGCCACTTGGGGCGTGGCAAAAGAGGTGCCGCTGCCGGTATCAAAGAGATTGTTTTCACCGCCAGCGTAGTTGGCGGCTTTGTCAAACTTAGCCACCCGCATATCCACGCCATAACTTGACACATCCGGCTTCTCGTAGACCTGCTTGGAATCCGGATCATTCACCTTGGAATGAGATGAAAATTTAGCTAATTTTCCAAAATAGTCCACGGCCCCGACCGCAATCACCTCTGGCAAAGCCGCCGGGCTTAATAATCTTCCCTCCTGAAAAGCCTTGTTAAAATTGGCGCCGCTGTTCCCTGCGGCATACACAACCACAACCCCATTGGCTACCACTTCTTGAATTTTCTTGACAATCTTGTTCCATTGGGGCGCCATCGCATTGGGCACAAACGGCTCTCCCCCAATATAAACACTGATGCTGACTACCTGGGCTCCCTGTTTAACGGCCTCCTCCAAGGCATTAATCATGGATTTTTCAAAAACCTCGTCTTGTTTGAGCTCTGGCGGAAGGTCGCCGCTGGAAACGCCCTCGTGTCCGCTGGGAAAAAGTTTGATCGCGATCAAATCCGCCTCCGGCGCCAGAGCCAAGGCGGATGAAGCGACGGCGGTTCCGTGACTGCCGCCCATATCAATTGTCCCCGCCTTGTCCCCCTTTTTCTGGCGAACCACGCTTTTACTGATCGAGGCCAAGAAGGGCCGGCGAAAGGCCGGATGCTTTGGGTCAACGCCCTCGTCAATCACGGCAATTTTGACCCCCTTGCCTGTCGCGCCGCTTCTCCATACGTCCATGGCCTGGTGGCGCAAAATGTCCTCACCCATCGGAAAATGCCGGGCCAATAAAGCCCACTCATCATCGCTTAACGAATCCTTGGGAACAGCCTGGACCACGTCGAACAACGCGGCCGGCGTCAAGGGCTTCCCCGCGCCGTTAAAAACACGATTGAGCGCGTCCACGGCGGAGCCAGTTCTCTCCCTTTCTTTCGCGTCCACCCCTTCGCCCCGGGCCAAGGCCAGGCTCATCGAGTTATACCTGTCCTGAAGCCGGGACCGGGCAACGGCCAGTCTTCCCTCAAAAGCAGCGGCGCGGCCAAAGGTTGCGAATGGCTCTTGCGCCGGGGACTCGCCCGCCTTAGCGATCTGCTTTTTGAGGCTCTCTAAAAACGTTTTGAGCTGGCCCAGATAATAACCCGGGGTGGGATAATCCGGCCAAATCCGGCATTTCTCCTCCAACCCGCCCCATTCCTTGGCCTGATTCCATAGGGACCGGAACTCCTCCAAATCCAAATTTTTAAGTTCTTCCTCGCTCATCAAGAACAACATTTCAATCAAACGAACCGCCTCGGTAGAGGACTTAAGGATCAGCTTGTTAGCCTCTGAAGCGCCGGCAAAAGAATAAAAGGATTCGTTAATCATTCCTTCCTTAGGCCTCATATAGAGGAAAGGAGGCACGCCAAGGCCGCGCAAAAGATTCATTTTTTCTTGATCCGAAGCCTTCGAAAGCATCTCGGCTGCGGCAGGGTTGATCTTTTGGGCGCAAGCGGCTGTCGAGATTTTGGCGTCGTCCGACGCGGCCGCTGGTTTCGCAACAGCCCAGGGGTCGACAACTTCGTTAACAACGCCCTCTCGAGCAAAAACTGGAACGGCCAAACCTAACAAAAAACCAGTGAGTAACAGCCTGCCTTGTCGCATTATTTTTTCCTCCAGTGATGGATATTCCATATTGAAATCATCGCTATCCTGTTAAGCCGGAATTCCTTAGTTGACCTGGCTTTTCCCTCAGAAACCCCGGAACTTTTTTGTTCCGTCATTCCCGCGAAAGCGGGAATTCAGGTCTTGCCGGAGTCTGGACCCCCGCTTTCGCGGGTGACGAGCCAACCGTGGAATCCCGGTTAGGTTAAGTATGCAGGGAACCCAAAAAATTAACCTGGGTCTTTTGGTCCCAAAAGACAGGCCCTGAAGTCCCTGTCAAAAATGGGACTAAAGTTGGCAACCTCTACGACATTTCTTTTTTAATGACTCCCAGAAGATGAAGATCGCTGGGATAAATCAATCGCTTTTCCGCGTCAACGAAATTCTGCCAGTTTGCCCTGCGCACCTCGTCCTTGGTTTTGATCTCATGCTGTTCTTTGGGCCGCATCAAAAACCAACGCACCGTCTTTCGAACCAGGATGCCGCCCCTCATGAAGTGATAGCTCGCGCGTGGCAATTCGCGTATGATCTCGGAAGTATATCCCGTTTCTTCCTCCACCTCGCGCAAAGCGGCCATCCTCGCGTCCTCGCCGGTCTCGATATGGCCCTTGGGAAACGTCCAGACGATTTTGCCCTGCAAATTCTCCACTTCGATCAGCAAAATTTTATGCTGATCATAAAGCACCCCGCCGGCGGAATATTCAAAATTCATCCCTTTCTTTTTTTTAACCATGATTAACTCCTTGTCAAGGATAGAGCCAATAACGCCACAAAGGCCAAATGGGCTGCAAGGAAAGTCCTCATTCCCTCGCCTCTGTGGCCTTTTTGGCCTTCCCCATGCTTGGGCGGCGGATGAAGGCTTTTTCCGTCGCCTCCTCAAAAAACTGCGCCAGAGCCAAGAGCCGCCGATCGCTTCCCTTGGGTCCCATTAATTGAGCGCCGATGGGCAATCCGGCGCGCGAAAATCCACAGGGAAAAGAAACTGCGGGAATGCCGGCGATATTAACGGGAATAGTGAACACGTCCGACAAGTACATCGCCACCGGATCATCCGTCTTCTCCCCGACCTTAAACGCCGGCGTCGGCGCGGTCGGCGCCAAAAGAATCTGGCACTCGCCGAAAGCCTTTTCAAAATCCTGGACAATCAAACCCCTCGCCCGCTGAGCCTTGCCGTAGTAAGCCTCGTAATAGCCTTGAGACAAAGCGAATGTCCCGATCAAAATTCGGCGCTGAACCTCGCGACCAAAGCCCTCCGTGCGGCTACGCTTGTAAAGCCCGATCAATTCCCCTTCGCCGCTATCTGCATCCGCCGCTCTCGCGCTCTCTCGCTCGCTTGCTCTGTTGCCATAGCGCACGCCGTCAAAACGCGCCAGGTTGGCGCTCGCCTCCGAAGGCGCCAAAACGTAATAGGCCGCCAAAGCAAACTTGACATGTGGAAGGGTCACGGACCGGACCCGAGCGCCGCGCGAACGAAAAACCTCCAGGGTCTTCTCCAGCGCCTGCGTCACTTCCGGGTCCACGCCGGACGCATCGGCAAACTCCTTGGGCACGCCAACAACGACATTATTGAGATCCTTGGGCAGTTCCAGCCCGTGGGCGTTCATCTCATTGGAGGAAACAAGCGAGGTCGAATCCTTGGGATCGTGACCCGCGATCACGCCAAAAACCAAGGCCGCATCCGCCGCGGTCCGAGCCAAAGGGCCCACCTGATCAAGACTGGAGGCAAAGGCGACAAGCCCATAACGCGAAACAAAACCATAGGTCGGCTTAAAACCCACGAGCCCGCAAAGGCCCGCCGGCTGGCGGATCGAGCCGCCCGTGTCCGAGCCCAAAGCCGCCAACGCCATTGATCCGGCCACGGCCGCGGCCGAGCCGCCGGAGGATCCTCCCGGCACGCGCTCTAAATCCCACGGATTGCGGGTAATTTGAAAAGCGGAATTCTCCGTGGAAGAACCCATGGCAAATTCATCGAGATTAGTCTTGCCGATAACAATAGCGTCCTCCCGGATCAGCCGCTCGACAACCGTCGCCGTGTAAGAGGAACGGTAGCCTTGCAAAATCCGCGAGCCGCAGGTTACAGGAAAGCCCTCAATTAAAAGATTATCCTTAACGGCCATAGGAACTCCTGCGAGCCGCCCGAGAGTCCGCCCCTCGGCGCGCTTGGCGCGGAGCGATCGAGCCTGGGCGTACGCGGATTCCCTCATCAGCAAAAGAAAGGCTTTCAGATGAGACTCCGATTTTTGAATCTCCCCAAAATACGCATCCAGCGCCGACTCCGGGTCAAGAGAGCCGGACTGAACCTGGCCCGCCAACTCGGTAGCCGTTAATTCCAGAATGCTCACCTCATTCACCTTCTTTTAGCCAATCACCTTGGGAATCTTAAGCAACGTTCCTTCGCGCTCCGGAAAATTGTCCACAAGGCGCTCGTGGGCTTTGAAAACATGAACCTCATCGGCCCGCAAAGCATGAGTCGAGGGCCCAAAAGACGCCGGGGGGGCCTCCTCCCCCATCTCGGCCAAAACATCAAAAAGCTCAAGAATCTTGGCAAACTCCTGGGAAAGCTTTTCACGGGCCTGCGGCGGATAAGGCCCCAGGCGGGCCAGATGGGCCACGCGATCCACCAGTTGCCGCCTCTTGACTTCGTCCATTATCACAGGATCTCCAAGGGCGCCCTGCTGACCAAAAACTTTCTTGTGCCTGCGCGCTCAAATTGCACGGTGGCTTTCATGTCCTCTCCGGCGCCGATGAGCGCCACCACCCGGCCCTCGCCAAAAAACGGATGCTTAATTCTGGCGCCCCTGCGCAAAATGGGTCGGTCGGGACCATCGCCCTGGACCAAACCCGCTTCGCACAAAAACCGGCTAGCCGGCGCCGGCGTCTGGCTACCGAAAAGAAACCGGGACCTGGCCCGCGAGAGCACCAAGAAATCCTTGGCCCTGGTCATGCCCACATAAAAAAGCCGGCGCTCTTCCTCGATCTCGCCGGGATTGGTCTTTGAAACCTTAAACGGCAAAAGCCCCTCTTCAATGCCCGTGAGATAAACCGCGCGAAATTCAAGGCCCTTGGCCAGATGAATCGTCATGAGGCTCACCGCCTCGGTTGGGGGACCGGAACTTTTATAATTATCCGCGCTGACCGAGGCCAAAAGGCTCGTATGGCCCAAAAAGCCTCCGAGATCCGCCGCTAAATTTTGCTCTTCAAATTCCCGGCCCGACTCCACCAACTCCCAAGCGTTCAAGGCGCGATCTTTTTCTTCCGTATCCTCCAGATAGCCTGATTCGCGGGCAATGGATTCAAGAATCTTGGCCATGGATGCGCGGGCCCCAAGCTCACGGACGAGGGCTTGGTAGGCTTCAAGAAACCTGGAAATTTTTCCCTGAGCCTTTGAGCTCAAAGCCACGGCGCCCCTGCCGGCCGCGTCCAAAGCGGCCCACGCGTCGGTGCGGCCATCCCTGGCCCAGATTTTCAGACGCGAAATCGCGTCACGCGTCAAGGAAAATCGCGGAAAATTTCCCAGCACGCGCCAGAGGCTAATTTCATCCTTAGGATTAACCAGAAGACGGGCCAAGGCCAAAATATCTTTGATCTCGCGCCTGGCATAAAAGCCGACCGCGCCGATGAGGCGGTAAGGAATCGCCAAGGCGCGAAACTCGATTTCAAAATGCCGGCTCTGGGCGTTTAAACGGTAAAAAACGGCGATTTGAGAGGGCGCGATGCCCTTGTCCAAAGCCGCGCGCACGCGCCGGGCGATAAGCCTGGCCTCCTCCTTTTCATCATCAGCCGTTACAATCTCCGGCTCCTGCCCCGCAGGGCGCACAGCCGTCAAATTTTTCTCGCGTCGCGCGCCATTGTGGCGGATCAATTTTTGAGCGGCGTCAAGAACGTTCGGCGTGCTACGGTAATTTTGGTCCAGCGTGATGGAACCGGCGCCCTTGAATTCCTTTTCAAATTCAAGAGTGTATTTAGGATTGGCGTTTCTCCACTCGTAAATCACCTGATCGTCGTCCGCCACGCAGGTCAAGGATCCCTTGTCCCCTGCCACCGCCTTAATCAAGGAATACTGAGAACGATTAATGTCCTGATATTCATCCACGAAAATTAAGGGGAATCGCTCCTGATACACCGTGGCCAGACCCGGATTTTGTTTAAATAAAAGATTGGCTTCAAGCAAAAGATCGCCGAAATCCAAGGCGGCGCGGGCTTTTAATCCCTCTTGATAGGCAAGATAAATCTTGGCCAGGGCGCTACGATAAGCGTCCTGCGACATATCGGCATGAATGGCGTAGGACTTTGCGTCCATCAAATCATCCTTTAAGCGGCTGATCACGTCGAGATACACGCCGGCCTTGGCCGAGGGAATTTCGCGGGTCGAAAGAATCTCGCGCATCAAGGTTTTCTGGTCGTCCGAATCATAAATCACGAAATCCTTGGCGAGATTCGATTCCCGCCAGTGACGGCGCAACAGCCACAGGGAAAAAGCATGGAAGGTTCCGGCCCAGGGATGCCCGGGCAATTCTCCCAAAATCGCTTGTATCCGCGTTTTCATTTCAAGAGCCGCTTTATTCGTGAAGGTAATCGCCAGAATCCCCTCCGGGTCAATTCCCTGGCGCAAAATCAAATAAGCGATGCGATGAGTGATGACCCGCGTCTTGCCCGTGCCAGGCCCGGCCAGCACCAAAAGATGCCGGCCATCGTAAGTGACAGCCTGTCGTTGCGCCGCGTTTAAGGAGTCAAGAATGGGGTCGTTCATGTTTTTAGCACGCAAACGCGGCATGATGCGCCTTTGACCACCGCGTCCGACACCCGACCAAGACCCACGAAGCTGACCGTGGCGTCGAGCGCCGAGGCGGGCTTGGGCGCCTTGGCCCCCAAAACAATAAGATCAAAACCGCCGTCTTGGGCATAGTAAATCGAGGATCCCACGTCGCCGAAACCGATAGCAAACAACTGAGGCACGCCCAAGAGCTTGGCCAGGGTGCCCTTGCCCATAACAAAGACCTTCGTCGGATCTTCAGAGGGGTATTCCAAGCGCTCGGTTCTATCCATGATTGTCAATTCTTCCGATCTAAAACAAAAAAAGCCTCGTAGTGATCTGTTTGGGGAAAGAAATCGTAAGCTTTAGCAAGCCCTATTTTATAACTTTGCAAAAGTCGGGGCAGTTCCTCCTTGGCCATGCGGGCCGGGTTGCAGGAGACATAAAAAAGATGGCGGGGCGGCCGCTCTAAAATGGCGGCAAAAGCCTTGGGGTGAAGGCCGCAACGAGGCGGGTCGAGAACAATCAAGCCCTCGCGGTATTCCGGCCGGGCCAGAAGCTCGGGCAGAACTTTCTCAACCTGGGCCTGCATAAAGGCAAGGGAACCGGAATGGAATTCTTGACTCAAATCGCTCAAGTCGCCCAATCCGCTCAATAAAATTGAGCCGTTTGAGCTTTCCGCATTAAGCTGGGCGTCCTCTATGCTCGAGGCCGCGGACTCCACGCCTAAAACGTGAACGCCAAGCCTCTGGGCCAAGGTTATGGCGATTGTGCCCACGCCGCAATAGGCATCCAAAACCCGCCTATCCGGATCCAGGACCGTTCGCGCCGACTCCACGAGATCGTCTAATAAAAGCTCGAAGGCTTGGGGATTGGTCTGAAAAAAACTATTCCAAGAATAACGGAACGGGCGGCCGAGCAGGGTCTGTGTCAAAAAATCCTCTCCCTTTAAAATCTCATAGCGAGCGCAAATCGCCGTGTCGCTTTTTTCATCCTTGAATCCCCATAAAACATTGCGGCAATATGGCCCCAGCGCCGCGATCAATGATTCTTTAGGCAGGTCGCGCTCCGAACTCGTCACTATCATGGCCATAAAATCTCCGGACGTCTCGTCCCTCCGGGACTCCCTTCGTCCCTGATCGCCGCTAAGGGACATCGTTTTGCGAAGCGCCAAATAGCGCAAATACCCCCTGTGGCGCCTAGCGTCATAAACGTCCAGGCCCTCGGCCCTGGCCCAGCCCTTGACCGCTTGGGCGATAGCGCCCGCTTGAGGGTCAAAAATCAGGCACTCCTGAAGGTCCGTCACTTGCCACCACTTTCCCCTGCGCTTAAAACCAAGCAGCACGGGCAGGGCCCCGGGCGCAGGGGCCGCCACGAAATCCCGACTAAGAATTTCCGAGCCAAAGGAAAATTCCACCTTATTGCGATAGCGCCAGGGATTGGGCGCCGGCGCCGGCGCCGCCGGCGCCGCGCCGAAAGGCGCTAAAAGTTCCTCGAAGGCGCGGCGCTTGAGATTGAGTTGCTCATCGTAAACCCGGTCCTGCAACGAACATCCGCCGCAAACGCCGAAATGACGGCAAATCGATTCATTTCGTGAAGCGGGAAGCGTGAAACGGGAAGCAGAAAACGCAAGACTGAAGTTTTCTTTTCCTCCCACTTCCCGTTTCACGCTTCCCGCTTCACGAAATTTTTTTCAGAGGCGTTGCGAAAAAAATTTCCCAGATGCTCGCGATAAAATTCGGGATGCGAATTAAAACACTGGGCATGAGCCGCGTCAGGGCAAATCCAAAGTTCCGAGCGGCTTGCGGCGGGAAGCAGGCGCCGAATTTCTTGCGCGTCAGAGGGCGGGACCATGCGGTCATTCTCTCCATAAAGAAAAAAAATCCTTGGCACGCGGCTACGCGGCGCCATGGCCAAGGGGCTCGCCGCCTCATGGTCCGCGGGCCTGGTCCTGTAATAAAGTGCGGCCAAAAAAGGCCAGGCCAGCAATTTAGGCAAATGAAAATAAAAACTGATGTAACGCTCTAAAACGCGGCGGAAACTCAAATAGGAAGCTTCCACCACCATGGCTTGAATCTCCCGGCCCTCCTCCCGCGCCCCAAGCCCCAGGGCGGCCACGCCCCCCATGGAAAGCCCGTAAACGCCAAGCCATTGGGCCTGGGCAGAACGCCGGGTCTTAAGATACCGGAGGGCCGCCACCAAATCCTCGGTTTCATAATAACCCAGAGAGCAGCGCCCTCGGCGAGGGCTGGCTCCGCAACCCCTGAAGTCCAAATAAAAAAGATTGAACCCCTGTTGCGCCAAATACCAAGTGGCCGGCAAAATATCTCCGCTATTGGTCCCCCAACCATGGCAACAGAAAATAGTCGTCGAGGATGAAGTGCGCGAAGGAACGCCCCGACCGGCCAGCGG
>CAYHKQ010000060.1:0-14558 GCA_964357255.1 uncultured Elusimicrobia bacterium | reverse complement strand
GGAGAAGAAAAAAGAAGAAATCAAGGAACTGGCCAAGGAAAAAACAAAAGAAAAAGTCAAAAAAGGAATAAAAGTATACCGAGTGTACGGACCGCCTGGATTAGATAGACTCTACCGGCGATCCTGGACCAATCTTGATCCCCGTGACGCCAAACTACTTGTTCCGACCGAACCAAATGTTGGTTTAAAATCCCTTTATCGAATTAGCGCCGGCTTGCCGAATGCCAATACTGGAGAGTGTCTGGCCGAGGGAGAATTGATAGACAAGAAGGGAATTCTTCTAATACAGGCCTCCCCTGCCAAAAATCGCCCAGACGATCCATTCCCAGACCCTTATAACTACAAATGGCAAAAAGGGCGGACAACATGGCCCGAACTCGTGATTCCCCCGCCAGTAGAAGCCTTTGTCAAAATTAGTAGGGAGTGCATCCCTGTTAGGTTTTAACCTTATGGAACAAATTTTTTATCTCCTAACTCTTGAAACCCAGAAGCCCATGTGTTGCAAAGTGCTGAAGGAAAAAAAACTCAAACAGCCGGGAATGAGCCGCTATCTTCTTGAGCTTGAGAAACCAATCCCAAACTCGACCTATAAATTTAGAAAAAATGAACCCCAATCCTTTTCAAAGTTGCATTTTTATCCCCACGTAGCAATAGGCAAATATAGAACAACGGGACAGCCCTATGGCAAAATTAGACCCTTGCGGGGAACTATTGGTTTTTGCAGAGACGAAAAAAAAACCAGCTTAGCTTATAATTTGCCTGGGGATGCCCGCGTCCTTCTCTGTGTTTCTAAAAAACAGGCCAAGGAATGGGTCCGAATTTTAAAAACTCTCAATAAACGGTTTTACCGTCTGGACTTTGGAGCAAGAAAGCCTTCCAGGGACTGCCGGCTCTTCAAACAATATGTATTTCAGGGAGATTGTAACTATTGGCTGACCGAGGTCAACCCTCCTTTATCCAGTAAAGAATACGGCTTGCCGGGAGAAGAGATTTTATTTTCAAAGGTTTCCTTGGCTCTAAATGATTTTCCTATTCCTATTGGAAAACCTTTTCCTGTCACAGTGTGTTTCACCGGAAAAAAAATCAAAATTGCGCCGGACGAAGCCTGGCTTTACCCTAAGCCGCAAAAAGGCGAATCGCCATCATGAAACCTACTTTCTTCGTTTTGACTTTTTATGGTTCTCAGATAATGAAAAATTCGCGTCTTTTTTCTTTTCGTTTTGAGCTTAAAACGTGCCGTTCGGCGACTCCACCGACACCTGACTATCAATCTACAAGGCATAGATTTGCGCGGATACATCCTCCCTCCCGGCTCCATCAACGCAAGAGAAGAACAAAGAATAAGAAGAAGGCGTCTCCATGGCTCTTAAAAAGGACGCAACTGTTCAGGTTCCCCGCGTTTTACCCTCTCCCTCAGATGCAAGATGTATAGGTTATTTGTGGACGGGTCCTTAGAGGACATAGGACTTTAGTCCCTATTTTGATATAGGACTTTTGGCCGTCCTTTCTGCCCTAAAGACCCAGCCATTTTTCCCGCCTTCGCCGTAGAATAACAGTGATGAACCCCAAAGGAAGCGCGTATTCAGTAGACAGAATTCATCCCAGGCAGTTTTTTTCTCTTTTAATCATCTCTTCCCTTATCATCACCACCCCGGGCCTGGATTGCTACGAGGCCCTGGCCCAGGTGATCACAGTCAATGCCCAGGCCATTGACTGCTCCATAACAAGCCATCAAAGTTGTCCTGTTGAAAAAGAAATATCTCCTTCTAACAATCAACAACCAACAGCCGGCCCCTTTTCTTCCAACCCCTCCCTAGCCTTAATTGACAGCCAGCTTCGCTCCCTGGGCATCGCTCCCAAGGCCGGCGGGGACAAGGACCACGATAAGGCGGAACAGGAGGGCTATGAGGCCTTAATTGAATTTCTCTGGAGCGAGGAGCGCGGCGCCACTAGACCCCTTTATGACAAGATCAAAGCTCAAATAGAGAAGGCCAAGGAGGCTAAAGATGCCACAGGGGCCAAAGAGGCCCAAGAAATCCTGGAAAAGATTTATGACGCGGCCAAATTCTCCGCTTATAAGGCCAAGGCCCGGGTCAAGGACGCGGCCAAGAGAGCCGGGAAGGAATTCCAGGACGATATTAACAAAATCATCCAAGACCCCAAAAACAGAAACCTGGCCTCATCCGTGGTTGACTCCTTCAATCAAAGGATTGAAGACTATCAAGCTGAGGCTAAACGCATTGACGTTGCCTATGAAGGTTTCAAGGCTGTCGGCGTTAATCCGAATTGCGTGCACATAAAGGCGGATGGCGAATGCCTCCAGGTTCCCCAACATTGGTTTTACGACAGGAAATTGAGAACCCCCACCCCTCTAGCGCAGGAGTTCGCCGGCATTCAGGCGGGAAGCGAGCGGTCCAGGGCCGCCAATGAAGCCTTGACCAGCATTATGGGCCTGATCCGGGACGTTGAAGACGGCGAATATATTCCAGAGAGAGCCGTCGGTCCCGTCAAGTCCCTTAAAATCCATCAGACCCAGGCCGAAGCCTATATCCATAATCGCCTAAACGACATCTTCAGCAAGGACAAAAATCCGAATAAAGACCTCTCGGAATTCGCCGGCCTTGGGGACTTGGTCCGTTCGGAGATTATCCCAGACTTTAAATATCAGGGCGCCCTTCGTCCGGACAAACAGGGTCATGTCACAGTGCTTGCCGGAACCCAGGAACAACTCTCCGAAGGGCGCCGCGCGTATATTGAGGTGGAGGACAACCAAACCAAAAATATCGTCATCATTGTCCCTAATGATCCCAGGGCCAACGGCGCGCCCACCAAGGCCGTTTATCAACTGCCCCATACCAATTTGCAAGCTATCCGCGATCACCTCGCCTCCAAGGACATTAACCCTTACGGAGCCCCCTTGGACGAACTCCTGGACGAGAACAATATCAAGCTCGAAGATATCAAAAACGCCCGGATCGATGCCTCGGGCATGGCTGATCAGGACGGATGGTTTGTCTGGACTAAGAAAGTTGATGCTCACGGGGATCCCTACGGCGACGACGACTGGGTCGCGTACACCCCTCCCCAACGAACCGCGTCCGAGCTTGCCGAGATGGAACGCCTTGAAGCTCAAAGCGCCTCCTGCAACGGGATCATTTCCTGCGTGGGCCACGCAGTGGGAACCATAGGCAATGAAGTGGTGATCAAGGGTGGCGGGGGAATCGTGGGAGGATTGGGCTATATTGGCTCTAAGTCCCTTCAACAATTCAGTTGGCTCGCCTCCCAAATCAGCCCTAAGCTTAATTTTTACAGCGACAAATCTGAAGTTGTTTCCTTGGTGGACAGCATGGCCCTGAACATGGTCCGGGACAATATCGTGGCTAAAGTAATCGCCCGGAACGTCCTCGACGTCCATGAAAACACCTTGCTCAGCGAAGGCTTAAACGACAAACAAAAGGAATACTTAAACGAATTTGCCCTGCTCCATCGTAATCAACAGATAAACGCGGATCTTATCATGAACAATATCCCGGCCGACGCGGTTGAGGCTCTTGTCAACCCTATGACAAGACAGCAGGCGGACCCCAACGCCGGCTCCCAGGACATAAACCGTTTTCTCGATGAAACCACATTAAGCAACATAGGAGGCTTCTACGCTCATAACATGGCTCTGGAGGAAGCCAAGGGCAACAAGAATCAAGCTTCCTCTTGGAAATACATGGCCATTGCCCATCAAACAGGAGTCACCGCCGCGCAATTCGTGGCCTTCTCCGGCGCTATGAAAAGCCTCAACGCAAGAATTCTTAACGCCCGCGTTCTGGCCCCTTATCCAAAATTGGCCAAGGCTCTGACCAGCGGCGTAAGTCTTGGCCTGGCCGCCCCCATGGTCCAAGCCGCCTTTGACAATGCCCGGCAGTGGCATGCCCTGGGACAGGGAGTTCCCCGTGATCTCCAAGGCAATACTCACGAAGCCCCCATTGTCTCTCAAATGAAATTTACCAAAACCATGGCCCTGGCCACGGACGCGGTGATCCTGGGGGCCATGGGCCATGGCTATTTCAGAGGCCTCAAGAAAGCCCGGCTCCAGCGTGAAGCCTTAGAAAACATGAGTCCGGAAATGCTCAGGGCAAGGCCCTTACTGGGAACCCCGCAGGCCCCTGCTGGGGCTAGGGGAAAGGCCAATGAGGCCGGAGGGAAAAAAAGGGCTGGGGCGGCTGACAAACCCGTTCTTGAAGACCTCAAAGCCATGGCAGAGCAAGCCAATGCCATCACCGACAAACATTTGGAAGGCTCCCGAGCGATCGAGGAACCCCTGACCCAGAACCCTGCCCAATCCCGTCTGATCCAAGAAGCTCATTCTGTCTGGCAAGACTTAGCAGGAGAACAGGCCATTGCTTCAAGGGGAAATTCTCAAGTCCTGGCCAGCTTTCATCTTTTATTAGGCAAAGCCGTGCGGCTTAAAACCGCGGCCGGCAAGTCCCTGGCCGCCTTGGTCGCGGCCAAGGCCTATGGACGCGCCAACCCCGGTTCGAGCGTGGCCATTGTTTCTAAAAGCGCGGACCAGGCCGGTCAATATGTTTCCGGTTCCGTGCCCTCCTTTGGAAAAAAAGGCCCTGGAACAGGAACGGAAATTTCCCATCAAGTCATTAATCCCGAACTCCAAAGCGGGGACGCGCTCTATCATGAATCCGTTAAAACCGGCAAATACACCGGTCTTATTAAGGCCATCGAGAAAGGAAAAACCCTTTCTTTCTCAGAGGGAGTCTGGAAGCTCCTCAATACCCAAACTCTTTATAACGCAAAATTAAGATCCGCATTAAAAAATATCAAATTCTTGATCGCGGATGAGGTCCAATGGGTGGCTGACTCAAGGACCATCGCGGTCCTGGCCAAGGAAAGCCCAACGAATAAGGTCGTTTCCTTGGGCAAAATCAAGCGGACTGATCGAATTAAGAACGCTTTGGAATCCCTAAACGCGCCCAATGTCTCCATTGAAAAACTCAATCAAACCAAGACCTCTGCCGTTTCCTGGGACCCCACGTTAGACCGCCCGGCCTTAAACAACGCGGCCATGACCAAACTCACCGGGGGTTCCGGGCTGATCGGATGGTTTTTAAGAAAAATCGGATTGAAGTATGAGCGGGCCCAAACGGAGCAAGTGGCCCAAGCCATTTGGCAGAAAAAAGCCGGCAAGGGCAAACAATCCTGGGCCCCCACTGACTCCGAAGGCCGGATTCTCCCGAAGAGCCCCTCCGGTCAGGCCCAGTCCCCCCAAACCAGATTCCAGGACCCCTATTTTGAAATCGCAACCTATCTGCTCGAAGGGTTCAAGCCCGAACAGATTAAAGGCAAGGTTACCCTAAGATACACCCAGAACATAGCCACGCTCCCTGACACCTTTGCCGCTTTGGCTCCCGACGCAGTCATCTCCGGCATGAGCGGCAGTCTTAAATCCGTGATTGAAATGGTGGAGGCCCAGACAGGAGCCAGCATGGTGGAAATCCCCAGCGACGCGGTCTTGGGAATAATGGAAGGCAGGGAGTTCGTCACCCTGAAGCCATCCTCCAAGGCGGGCAAATCTTCAATTCCTGGTCTGGCCCGCCTGCATAAAAATGTCCAGGGTTCCATCAGTAAAGGCCGGGCCGCCCTGGTCGTGGACCTTTCCCCTGAAGGTCAATACGGCAAAGGATTAATAGATCGCATGAAACGGAAAACGGGGAACGGAAAACATGGAGGGCAAAAAATTAAGGTCTACGAAATTACCGAACACACCCCGGAAGGACGAACAGGGGACGTTAAGAACCCAGGGGTCCTTGACATCGCCGATAAAGCGGGCCGAGAAAAAGCCCTGGTCATTGACTACACGAAACGCTCCACGGAAGGCATAGACTGGAAAGGAAACCTTGACACTCACGGCCTAGCCGACTATCTCTCCGCCATAGACATTGAACAGCTCTACGGACGAGGAGGCCGAAGGCCGGGAACCTTCACCAAGGGCTACCTTTATTACACCGAAGGCTCAAAATCAACCTCCCTTAACGCCCTGGGTCACAAAATCAAGAGATTCGTTTCTCAAGAGCCCCTGGTCAAAGATTTAACGAGCAAACTTGAAAATCTTAAAGCTCAAGCCCAACAGGGTTCGGACTCCGGAATACAAGTTACGGAAGTCCTAGAGGCTTTAAAGAAAGCCGAACAACAGGGGCCCTCCTCATTAACGCCCCAAGAGAAGATCACATTAGGCAGTTTTCTTGAACTTGCAAAAACCAAGTCCTCCGACGCGGCCGGCCTTTATCATCAGAACATCAGAAGCCAGGCCCTCATCAGGACCTTCCAGGAAGCCTTGATCCAAGCCCAAGAAATCGCCGACAGCACGGAGGTTAAAGGCATTTACCGCAGGTGGCAGGCCAGAAAGGACCTCATCCGGCTCACCAAAATTTATGGGAAGGTCTTAAACCGTGGAACCACCCTGGCCGAACTTGGAATCAAGGATGGGAGTTATCAAACTTCGCAGGAACTCATCAACAAAATCACCCAGGCCACAATCAAGGAGGCCCGCCCCTACTTGGAAAGAGCCTTAAAAAAATCCTCCAACCCCAAGGTCAAAGAAATCTTTCAAGAAAAGATCAATCAAATAGAAGAACTGGAAACTTCCCTTAAAGACCCTTCTTCGAATGATTCTTCCTTGAATGATTCTTCCTTTGCCAAATCTAAAACATTAAAAGAATCCTATGCCATTGGCCAGAGGCTCGCCAAGAAAGTTGTCCTTCCCCAGCTTGAGTCAAGAAATCCGATGTCAACCACCACGGCCAAAATTTACGATCAGGCCGCCTCAAAAACCAGGACTATCTCGAGAACCCTTAAAGAATGGAGACATGGTCGCCATGCCGACGCGGCGAAACAGGAAACCTCGGCAGGAGGGTCTCTCGTCTCGCGTCTTCCGTCTCCAGTTTTACGAACGATCGGATACGCAACCCCCGCGGCCCGAGGCGCGGCTAAGTGGGGACTTTGGGCCGCGGCTATTGATAGAGGCAATCATCCCGCCATCATTGCCGCGGCCGCGGGCATGGGAGCCCTCGTGCGAACCTTCAAGACCTGGAGGCAGGAAAAGCGCCAACTTCCGTCCGGTTCCGCACCACAACCCTCTCCCCTCGAGGGAGAGGGCAGGGTGAGGGGGTCATTAAAACCCGCTACGAATTTATCGCCGCGTAGACTAATCGAAAGTCAAGATACGGCCCCGGCAGTTCCAGATGTTCCAAGAGATTTCAATCTCGCCATTCTCGAAAGCCTCGGGCTCAACGCAAGTGAAACGAAACAATCCCAAACTAATTCCGGGGACGCCGCATTGCCCGTGGTGTTATCAAAATTAACCGCGCCGGATTATAACCTGGACGTCTTAAAAAGTCGCAAGCTCAGAGAACTTATTTTGTCCAAAAGCGCTCAAGGAGGCGAATCGAATGTAGCGAAATTTATAAACGGCAAGGTTTCTTTAACTTTTTATGTTGATCCCGACACAGGATTAATTTTGTCCTTGCACCAGGATAAAACCGGCCAGGCCAAGGCCCTTTCCGCAGAGCTTCAAGGACGCGGGCCCGCCGGAGGCGGAACGATTCCCGCAGAATTGCCGGTGATTATAACTTTCACGATTAACGGGAACGTCTGGCCCAGCGAAATACAATTCTCGCGCGGTATTTCCGGTTCAGCCATGACCAGGCTGATGTCAGTCGTTAGTAAAAGAAATCATGAAATTCAAAAAGACGATCTTCATCATAGGTTTTCTATTAAAGTCAGCATGATCGAAGCCCCGAAGATGGGGTCAAGTCTTGACTTCATCCCATCCCCGCCCCTTGGGGGAGAGGCCGCGCCCAGCGCGGGTGAGGAGTTCATTGGCGATTCTGCCCAAGCCCAAAGCCCCGACAAGGCCGACTCCTCAGCCTTCGTCGAAGCCGCTTCGCCGATCGTTGCCACAAACCTCAACACTTTAGAAGGCCTGGATTTCTTTCACGCCCTTTCCCAGGCCATGACCCACGAGGATAGCGGAAAAACTCTAAAAGGCGTTCCCGCCCTGATAGATACGCAAACCGGCGAAATCCTGGGCTTTGGCGATGACTTAAAAACCGACGACGACCCAGGCACAGCCTACGTCCGCTTCGTTGTCAGCCTCGCCCCAGGCCAGGAAACCGGACCAATCGTTGAGATGCCTTCCGACGAATCAATCCCAACGCCAATTTTAGACCTACTCCGACAATCAGTTCAACAGCACAATGAGAGGATTGAAAATTTTGGGTTGGATCAGCCGATAATTTCAAAAAGTGAAACAAGTAACGATCAACCAGGAAAGCGAGCCGGAGAACGCGAGGCGACTGCAGCGTCCCGGTCCGGCCAGCGCGGCTTTGTCGGCATAGACACGCTGGCTTTGACTGCGAGCGCCGGACTGGCTGGGATTGGGGCGTGGGTTCTTCCTGCGGCGACCCTGGTTTCCGCCGTGGCCGCGGCTGGGTTTGGCATAGCGCTTTATAAAATCTGGAAACAGAACCAAACGCTTAAGACGGAAAATTCCAATTTGAGGAATCTGTCTTTTTATGACACGCTCACTAAAATTCCAAACCGCCGATATTGGAACGAAAAACTTACCGAAATCGTGGCGCGCGCCTATCGCACAGGCGAACCCATGGCGGTCATCATGGCGGACATTGACGATTTCAAAAAAGTCAACGATACCTACGGTCACAACGTAGGCGACCAAGCCTTAAAAACCGTAGCCGAAAGCATTAAAGAAAACATACGCCAAGGCGACTTTGTGGCCCGCATTGGCGGCGAGGAATTGGCCATTCTTCTGCCCAACACCGATGCTCAGGCCGCCAGGGTCGTGGCTGAACGCGTTTTGGAAAAAATTCGTGGAATCAGGCTCGTAATCAGCGGCAAAGAAACCGTGCCGTTGCGGGCCAGCCTGGGTTTGGCCCTGGCCCCCGGAGATGTTGACATTGCTCCCAATGTCAACAAGTCCTCAATAAAAGACTTCTCCGCCGGACTTGTTCGAATCAAAGCGCAAGAACTAACCCAAAAAGCGGACATCGCTCTTTACTGGGTCAAAGAACACGGCAAGGATAATTTTGAATTTTATTCCAACATAGACGAAGGCTTTCGCGTGGCGCGCCTGGGACAAAAGGTTCCATTAAAATTAGGCCTGGCTCGAAAAATCATCGTCGCGACCCTGCCGTTTCTGATGACTTTTCTATACCCCAGCCTGTCCCACGGACTCGCAAGCGGCGCGAGCGCAGAAAAAATAGCGACGGCCGCAAGCGCCCTCGGCAACATCGCAATCATAGCCCTCATTGCATTGCTTCCCATCATTATCGCCATTGCCGTCTCTAATTCCGTCAAAAAATCTTCCAAGGGCAAAGAGTCCTTCTGGAAAATGCCGGCTCCGTCGAAAGAGCCCTGGTTGCAAATGGGCGAGGTCATGTCGCAGGAAAAAAACGATCCTCTGGCTCGGCGGCAATCAGAAGACGATGTTTCGTGGTTCATCCGCTACCTCAATATCATTCCGGAGCAAGTCAAGGCTGGCCAGAACTATGACGGCAAATTAGGCCAGAACCTGAAAACTTTTATTCTGCCGGACCAAGACCAAATCCAAAAAGATCAACTGCTTGCCATCGCCGGCCTTCTGGGCAATGATTTTTGGAAAGTTTACGCCCGCGAAGAAGTCGCCGCTTTTCTGCTACGGCTTCTGCGCAGTCCGGATCAGGAAATCGCTCAAGCCGCCGCGAGTAATCTGCAAAAAATAAACCCATCCTTTGTTAGAAACGCCAGTAAATCCGAACCCGGCATTTTGCCCGGCGGCGCGCTGTTGAGCGATCCTTTTGGAATCACCATCATTGCGGCGCTGGTTAAAAAAGCCTGGAGCGGCATCTCCCGCATCGCGCGCGCGTTCAAGGGGTCGAAGCTCCGCTCCGCGCCGGATCATCAAGAAGCCGTTGCCTCGGCCGAAAATATTCCGCCTCAAGCCTTAACACAAAAACAAAACAACTCTATTTGGTGGTTTTTATCCGGACTTTTGTTCGCTCAGGTCGGCGTCGAGGTGCTTGGCTTGGCCATGCCCCTGCTGATGCGCGAGCGCTTCGGCGGTTTTACGGCCATGGCCCAAATCGCCGTATTCCAATCCTTGGCTAGCATGATCGGCCGTCTTTTAGGCGGCGCCGTGGCGGACAAATTCGGCCTGAAAAAAACATACATCACATCAAGCGTTGTTCGCCTGCTTTCAATTTCAGCGTTAATTATCTTTTTAATGGGGCCATCTTTTTTTCCCGCCCTAGCCGCGCACACTGGAATTACCTGGCTCATTTGGGCCTCTCATTGGCTTTCGGGAGTTTTGGCGCCTCTCTATGAACCGAGCAAGGCGTTTTTTGTTTTAGCCGCTTTTTACACCTTTAATGGATTTATGGGCGGCGTGAGCATTACGGCGGAAATGACGCTTCCCCAAGCCATCCTGGGTCAAAACAGGGCTGTTCTTGAACGCTTCTTTGCCTTAGAGCAATGGCTCATGGAAATTATCGGAGTCAGCGGCCCAAAATTAGGCGGAACGGTTATCAAAAATTTCGGCTTTGTTCCGGCTCTTGTTATTTACCCGGTGGTGTTTTTTGCGGCTATCGCGCTTTACGCATTTGGAATTAAACTTGACGAAAAAAATCCAAAAGCCGGCCCGGCGCCGGATAATTCCGTTGCCGCCGTGAATCATGCGGAAAAATCGGATCAAAAAAAAGTTAAGGATACGGTCAAAAAACCGCCACAAGAGCCGGGCTTTTTCAAGCGCATCGGGGCCGGGGCAGTCATCGTATTTAAAAATGCCGTTATGCGCACCGCTTTTTTAGGCTTTACAGCCTACATGGTTATCAATCCGCTTTTGTATTCGATCGTTGGGCCGGCTTTCGGTATTTTCATGGCCGCGGGAGACGCCGCTCACGCCGCAAGCGTCGCCTCAAATATTACCTCGCTTTATAGCTTGGGCGGTCTTTTTGGCGGTTTAATCATGTGGAGAGAATCCAAAATTATTACCGACGCGAAGGAAAAGCCTGCTCAGGCGCAGGCGGACCGGCCTCTCTCAAAAGGCTTGCGGTGGATCGGCAAAAAACTCGATGCCCTCGTCTTAAAAACTTATCTGGGTAAATGGATCCGTTCGGCTCTTAAAGATGGAAAACTCAACGACGAAGGGGAAAAAGAAATCCTCAGAAAATCCATACTGTTTTGGATGACGCTCGGCGCCGTCGGCATGGTTGCCTTCTCGACCATGTTACTGCCGACTCCTTACGCGGCTTACGCGGCCATTATTCCTTTCGGCATGGCCCAGGTTATTGCCAACCTCAAGCTCAGAACCCTGGTCATGGCCGAGGCTCCTGAAAATGACAAGGCCAAGGTTAACGGTTTCGTCGGCGCGGCCGCAGTGGGACTCGTGGCTTTAAGCCTGAATTTAACGGGCAAACTTTTTGATTCGTGGAGCGGAGTTACGCCATTCATTTATTTCAATGTCGCCCTAATACCAATGACCATGACTTATATCTGGCTAAGGAACGCGTTAAAACGACACACAATGCCGTCCGCCGGGCCCATCGTGGAGCGCGCCGCTTCCCGCTCCGGAAAACGCGGAGTCGCCAAAATGCAAGTTACGATGGGGCTCGCAGGGCTGACTATCGCGGCGATAGTCGTCACCATGGCTTTCAAAGGCATTTCTATCGGGGGAATTATCCTGACCGCAATGGCAACGATGCCGATAATAATCCTGATTTTTATGCGCCGCGCATCAACCCCGCAAATAAGGGAACACAAGGAACTCTACAAGGCCTGGCACGTTATTAAAAACATGAACGCTTCGGTTCAAGGCTTGGAAGCCTCCATGCCCGGCACGCCGGCTCTCGACGAAAAAATTAATAACGAAGACTGGATCAAAAAACTTTCCGGCAAAGAAGACATCTTGGCTAAAATTCGCGACGCCAAAGAAAAAATTGACGTTGCCATTCGCGCCTCGCGCGATTTTGAGATCAAAAAAATCCAGCCCGCCGAAGCCGGGGTGTTCTACGCCTCGATGAATTTAGAAGAATTGGAGCGTCTTAAAAACGACAAATTTTGGATTAAAAACGGATGGCGGCAAGACCCTAGCCCCGAGTGGCTGCAGAGTCAAAACAACATTCAAAAAACCATAGGCCGCGCCCTTGGCGACTACGCCCTTGTTCTGCAACCTTCGTTACAAGAGGCCCAATTGCGCTTTCCGCTCCTTTCTTCCACTCAACGGTTCTTTGTGCGCCTGCGCCTCGGCGCCGGCGATGCGTGGCGCATTGAAAATCCCCGGCGTAAAATAGCGCACATTTACGACACTGACACGCAAGGACGGCTTCATTTCACCCTTGAACCACCTGCTGTTTCGCAAATGGAAATTCTGATTGAAAAGGACGCTCGCCAAGTTTGGGCGCCGGCCGCTATGGTTATGAACCATCCCTCCTTAAAGATCAAGGCTCAAATTCCCATGATCAAAATCGTTCTTCCGCAACATCAAGAGTACTGGAGCGTCATGACGGAAGAACTCGAAGGGGCAATAAAACAGATGCGTTCTTATATTGAGCGCCAGCCCATTCCATTGAGCAATCGGAACGCTTACGCCCTCGCCAAGCCATTGTCCCAGATGATCCGCCATCTCAAATCCCTTGATAGTAGCGGCATTGATCCTAAAACGCTCAGGACAAAGCCGGAACTGATCCACGATTATCTAAGAAACTTATTGATCCTGACGCAACGCCTCGACAACGCGTCTGCGGCGCTCAGGACCTACGTTGAAAAAATGAAAACCCGCTCCGCCCTGCCGCATCCGAAGGTCCTCGCTCATCTTCGCGAATTATTGACGGCGATTCTTGTCCAATTTTCCTTAATCCAGAAACGGCAAAAAATAGACTTCGAAGAGCGTCTGAGCGAACGGAGTCGCATTATTATTTCAGCCCTCGTCCATTCAAAATCCAATGAGCCGGAAAATTATTGGGTGTCCGAAATTTACAAGGAAGTTCAGTCCGACGAGATAAGGCCCTGGCTCGTGATCGCGCGCCAAACGAACCCGGGGCAAGAGCCGGACATCAACGGCATGAGCCTTTATGCCGAAGGCCTGTTCCAGGCAAGCCCCCGGACGCTTTTAATCAAAACCGATGTTTTATTTTTAGGCGCCCTGTCCGATCACTTGGCGCAAAACGGCTGGGAAATCGCCGCGGTCAAGAAAACCGAAGAATATCTTGATTTAAGTAATCCCGAAGATGTGCAAATCCTGCGCCGGCAATTTCCCTCGTTGTTTCGATCTGAAAAAAATAAGGCGTCAGCAGATATAAAATCGCCTCGGGCCGGAGCCCTCGCGAAGACAGAAAAAGACATAAACGAGCGCGGGATGAGTCTGGTTGAGCCTATGATAGGGTTGGCTACATTAGGTTTAGCAACTTTAGGAGGAGCCGCTGTCTTCAAGTCGGCAGGTCTGCCTGAAGCGATTTTTGGATCCCTCTCCTTCCTGGTCTTGCTTTTTACCGGCCACGGCATTTACCGCTATTTCAAGCCGGCCCAAACAAAAGCCCAGGCTTTGAAAGAACAAGCGCTCAATCCAGGGGCGAATTCCACCGTCTTTGTGTCATTGCGTGATGGAGACGAAAGACAAGAGGTCTTCCACCAAGCAATCCAATGGCTTCAAGAAATGCGGCGTGATTTAATTTTTGCCAAGAAAAAAAGATTAAAGAGTTTTCCGGATCTCTCGGCGGTAGAATATGCGGAACGCTTAATCCATTTGGCCTGGAACGCGCCGCGACTCGATGGCTCTCATTTGGATAATTTAAAGGCAGGGGTGCAAGCGCTCCGGCAGACAGCCCATGATTTCCGTCAAACCTACGGCGTTTCTAGCGAGGATTTGCAAGCCAACGTCCGTCGCCACGATTATTTAAAAGACATCAATAAAGCCGTAGAAAAAATTGAACAGGCAGTAAATTTGCTCGATAATTTTTTAGATAACCGTTTTACGATACGTTTGAAAGCATTGAGCGAAATCCAACAATCGCTCAATTCCGCCGCGGCCGGGGCGCTCGTTAGCCCCCGAATCTCCACTGGAATCGTCCCGCCTCTGGCGAGCCGGCGTCCTTATATTTCTACGCAAAGGGGTACACAGATCACGGGTTCATCAACGCTCCGTCCGAGGCATCCTCGGGCGGAGCGTCCCGATTTTAAACGATAAATAAATCCAGTCAAGACTTTAGTCAAGACTTTAGTCCCTAATTTGACAGGGACTTTGTACCCATAAAAATCAGGCCAAAGGACCCACGACAAATTTTCCGCCATGCCTTAAAATAACTCTTGCGTGTTGGGCTTGAGACTGTTAAATCAGGTTTCACAATTAATGGAAAATTTTTGCCTTTTTTCTTTTCGTTTTGAGCTTAAAAAATTTCTCTCCCTTCTCATCGTTACCTCCCTCCTCATCACCACCCCCGGCCTTGATTGTTATGAGGCCCTGGCCCAGATTATTCAGATCAATGGCAGGGGAGTGGATTGTT
>CAYHKQ010000059.1:0-15612 GCA_964357255.1 uncultured Elusimicrobia bacterium | reverse complement strand
CGCGCGGCGGCGATATCTTCTTGTGAGTTTGGGAATTTTTTGGTTTTTCGTTTCCTACGCCCCCATGAGCAACTTGGCCGCCAAAATAAACAGCCTGTTTTGGGAGCATTGGTTTTATGGGCCGAGCATCGGGTTTGCGATCGTTCTGACGGCTTTAGCGTTAAGCAGGGGCTGGTCAAAAAAATTGTTTGTCGCGGCCGGACCGCTTGTGGTTCTTGGCGCCGGCTTCATGAGCTATCAACGAAATTTTTCCTGGAAGGATTCCGAAACGTACTTCCGCTATGTGTTGTCTTATGAGCCCAGGGCGGCTAAGTTGTGGAACAATCTGGCCATGGCTCTGGCTGAGCGGGGGAATTCAGGACAAGCCATTGAGTCTTACCACAGGGCCATTGCCCTTGATGATCATTATCCCGAGACCCGCCATAATCTTGGCCAGGAGTATTTGAGGCTGGGCCGGCCCGATGAGGCGAGGAAGGAATTTGAGCGCGCGATTGCCATGAATCCAACGTTCTATCACTCCCATCTTTCTTTGGCCAGCCTGGATTTGGCTGGCGGTAATTTTTTTGGGGCGAGGGTCCACCTGGAGTCGGCTTTGGAAGTTTATCCCTATCTTGATGACGCGCGACGGGTCCTGGAGCGTTTAAAGATCGAGCTTAAATCCGGGCGCCTGCCGCCACGTCGCCGGTCATAGGTTCCAGGCGCGCCGTAAAGTGGCGTAACGCGCCAGGGGCCGAGGCGATGCGGTATCCGGGAATAGCGCTTTTCTTTTTGACGAGCCGCTCGAACACTTCGATGACCCAATCAACATGGCTTTGGGTGTAAACCCGGCGGGGAATGGCCAGGCGGACTAGCTCAATCTGAGCGTGTTCGCCTAAAGTCAGACTTCCCATTTCGCAAGAACGGATGCCGGCTTCGAGGTACAAAGCCACGGCCAGGGCCTGGCCGGGAAACTGGGGGCGGGGGATGTGGCTTAAAAACCGATGGGCGTTTATATAGACGGCGTGTCCTCCCGCCGGTTTGACGATGGGGACGCCGATTTTTTCTAATCCTTCGCCGAGATACTCTATGGAACGCAGGCGGTACTTGAGGTAGTTTTCTTCCAACACCTCGTTTAAGCCTTGGGCCATGGCCTCTAAATCTCGGCCGGCAAGCCCTCCATAAGTGGGGAATCCTTCGGTTAGGATCAACAACCTTCGACATTCCTCGGCCCATTGAGCGTTATTTAGGGCCAGGAATCCGCCGATATTGACCAGGGCGTCTTTTTTAGCGCTCATGGTGCAACCGTCGGCCAGGGAGAAAATTTCACGGGAGATGTCTAGCGCAGATTTTGACGCATAGCCCATTTCGCGGCGTTTAATGAAGTAGGCGTTTTCCGCGAAGCGCGCGATATCGAGAAAAAAGGGGACACGGTGGCGCGCGGCCAGGGTTTTGGCTTTTTGCAAATTTTCCAGGGACGCGGGATGGCCGCCGATGGCGTTGTTGGTCAGGGTTATCAGAATTAGGGGAATGCGCAGGCGTTCTTTGATCAGCACGTCCTCCAATCGCGCCAAATCAATGTTGCCTTTGAAGGGGTAGAGGCTTTGCGTATCTTGGGCCTCCGGGGCGGGCAGGTCCAGGGCCTGCGCGCCCGTAGCTTCGATGTTGGCCCGGGTGGTATCAAAGTGGGTGTTGCCAGGGATGATGGAGTTTGGGCCGACTGTGACTGAGAAGAGGATTCGTTCCGCGGCCCTGCCCTGATGGGTCGGGATGATAAAGCGAAGCCCGGTCAGGTCGCGCACCGCGCGCTCGAACACGAAGAAACTTTTAGCGCCCGCGTACGATTCGTCGCCCCTCATCATGGCGGACCATTGCAGGGCGCTCATGGCCGAGGTTCCAGAGTCGGTCAATAGATCGAGAGTGATTTTTTCCGCCGGGATGTTAAAGAGATTATTGCCAGCGTCTTTAAGACAGCGTTCGCGCTCAGCCCGGGTCGTAAAGGGAATGGGTTCGACCATTTTGATCTTAAAAGGTTCGATGACGGTTTTATAATTCCATTCGCTCATAATATTTGCCTAGCATTGAATTATCGCATAATCTTTTCATGGCTCTCGATGTCGGCATTCTGCTGGCCGTTCTTTTGGCTCTAGTCGGCCTGGCCGCGCTTTTTTTGCGGCCTCAACCCAAGCCGGACACGGTCTTTTTTCAGGAGGCTTTAGCCCGGGCGCAGACGGAACTGGCTTCGCGCATCGCCGAGGCCGCGGGCGCAACCAGGGAGGCTTTTTCTAAAAAATTTTCCGATGAGTTTTTGGCCATCTGGGAAAAATTGGAGGTCCAATTGACAAAAAGCCGTCAAGACCAAGAGGCGAGACTGACCAAGGCGGCCCAGACCATGGAACATCGGCTTGAGGAAATTCGCGACAAGGTGGACAAAAGGCTCATGGCCATCGGGGAGTTGGTTCAGGAAAAATTGGACAAAACGATCAAGGATGGCCATGCCCAGTCGCAGAAGGTTCAGGAGCATCTCATGAAGGCCGAATTACAGCTTCAAAATGTCAATACCGTAGGCCAGTCCGTCAATGAATTAAATTCCCTCTTGAAGCTTCCGCACCTGCGCGGAGGCTTTGGCGAGCGCGAATTAGACGCCTTGCTTGCCGATTTCCTGCCGGCGGGTTCTTATGAAACTAACTATACGATCGTTCCGGGAACAGGCCAGGGTGGAGCGGGAGCCAAGAGGGTGGAATTTGTCATTAGGTTTCCGAAATCCGTTCTTCCGATCGACAGCAAATTTAATCGCGAGAAGGTGTTGCCGTTATTTGAAACCAGCGATCCAGAGAAACTTAAACTGGCCCGCAAAGCGCTCGAGGATGCCGTCAAAAAACAAGCCGGCGAAATCGTGGACTACATCCGTCCCGACCTCGGAACGATGGACATGGCCCTGATGTTTCTCCCGAGCGAGACGCTCTATTTCGAGGTGATTCGAAACGTCGCTCTCTGGGAGCATCTCTCACGGCTTAAGGTTTTTCCTGTCTCGCCTAATACCCTGGCCGTTACCTTAAAGGGGATTGCCATTGCCCATGATTACTATGATATGGCCCAAAATGTTCAAAAGACGATTGAAGATATTAAGAAGGCCAGGAAACACTTTGAGCATTTTGAGGGCAACTTTGAGGAGGTCGGCAATCGCCTTAAAAAGGCCCAGGACGCATTTGACACCGCCTCTACCCATCTGGGCCGTTATAACAGTTCCGTCACCCGCCTGACCGGGGAGGCGCCTGCCGCGTTGCCTGGCGTGACGGACGGCGCCGGTCAAACTTAGGGCTCGCGCAAAAAGAACTTCCCATTTTTGGCCGCCGATGCATCCCGCCTGGCTACGTTGCTCGTCGCTCACATACCTTCGGGTATGCTCGCTCCTCGCGCCTTGCCAAGCGGGTGCCTCGACGCCCAAAAACTGGGAATTTATTCTTGCGTGAGCCCTTAAACGATTACAATTTTTTCTTCACAGGCCAAGGGCGCTTGTGTTAATCCTGCCTCGGCCAAGTACCAGTCCCACAGTGTTGTTATGACGACCCTGAGTACGCAAGCCGTGGGAGCCGCCAGGATCAGGCCCAAGAGACCGAAGAAATGCCCGCCGGTCATCAGCGCTAAAAGGAGCACGGCCGGATGAAGATTCGCGGCCCGGCTCATGATATAGGGCTGGATGATCCAATCGTCGGCAAATCGCAGGGCCGCGAATAAGATAATGACGTTAAGCCCCGGCCCTAGGGCTTGGAATTGAACGACGGCCAGTCCCGATGCAATAGCGCCGACCAAGAGCGGGCCTAGGTAGGGAATCATCCCTCCGACGCCTGCGGCCAGGCCCAAGATCAGGCTGTAATTGACTCCCAGAAGATAAAGTCCGATGGCCGCCATCGTTGCGATGATGGCGGCGTCAATGATTAAGGCGCGTAAATAATTGCCCAAGGATTCGCTGATGGAGCACAGGAAATTTAGAACTTTTTCAACGTGCCGGCCTGGGCAGGCGGCCAAGGCTTTTTGGGTCAGCGCGGGGCCTTCGATCAGAAAGAAGAATGTGATGAGCGGCGCCAAAAACAGTAAGGAGATAAGGCTAAAAAGATTTCCAATCAGATTGGAGAGCAGGGGCGCGGCTTGGGAGCCCAAGTTTTGAGCCTGATGTTCGGCGTAAGATAAAAGTTCCTTGCCCCCGGGGAGTTTATTGGTGATGCGGCGCCCGAGGTTGAGCGCGACGGTTCTTAGGCTCGCGGCCCGTTGGGGCCAGTCGGCTTGAAGCTCCTGGATTTCCTGGCTGATGGAGGGCAGAACCCTGGCCGCGGTCCCCGTGAGCGCGCTTCCAATGATGAGATAAAAGAGAATGACAACAGCCTTTCTTCGGATGCCTCGGTGCTCAAACATGGCGATCAGGGGGTTGATGAGATATGCCGCTAAGAGGGCCAGAAGGAATGGGGTCAGAACGGCCTGCATATTTAATCGCGCGTGGCCGCAGTCGTTTCTTCTGTGCCGGCAAGCCGGCCTGAGAGCGTTCTTAGTCGTTGCGAGAGCAGTTTCGCCAGGGCGCTTAAGATGGTGGCCCCGATATCGGGTCGCTGGACGACAAAGCCGTCGAAACTGCTTTTATAGAGAAAGAAAAGGTCGGCCGGCGCGGTCGCGACAGCCGTGGCAGAGCGGGGCAGTTCTTCTAAGAGAGCCATCTCGCCGAAGAAGTCCCCGGGCCCCAGGGTCGCCAAGGGGCGCTCATGACCTTTCTTGTCCTTCTTGCATAGCAGGACCTTGCCGGATTCAATAATGAAGATGGCGCGTCCGACATCCCCTTCCTTAAAAATAGTTTCTCCTTCGTGATAGCGGCGGTGATAAAGCATGGCCAGAACCCGGGTGAGCTGATTTGGATTGAGGCTGTTAAAGACAGGGTTGGTCCCCAGGGTTTGGCGGCGTCGGATAATTTCCGGGTCGCGCCAGAAGGCGTTAAGGATTTTATTCCATAGCGTCATGCGCGGCTTATTCCTCGGACGTTTCTTTGGCGGCGCTAATTTTTTTGGCCTGCTCGCACAGGGTTTCTCTTGCGTCGTTCAAAAAGTTTTCACCTTCTTCGAGCCATTTTTTAAGCCCACCGGCGAGGCTTCTTCGGGTTTTAGCGCCGGAGGCCGGCGCTAAGAGCAGGGCCGCGGCGGCGCCCACAATGGCCCCGAGCAGGAAGGCGGGTAGCGCGCCGCCGTTTTGTTGATTGTTATCCATGTTTGGGTTACAGGGTCTCCTTTTCTTCTGTTTTGCGCTGTTTGGAATTACCGTATAAATGGTCCTTTGCCGTCCAGATCAGCCCGCTGACGAATGAGAGGGTTTTGCCCCATCCCCCTTGAAACTCGTTGGCAAACGCGGATAATTTTTGCGCCGCGTCCTGGGCGTGCCGCGCCGTTTCATCGGCGTGAAGCAGAAACTGCTCGGCCGCCCGGGCCGAGCGCTCGACCTGCTTGAGCGTTGTGATTAAATAGATTACGGCCGCCACAATAGCGGCTGTTACGATTGAGGCGCACAGAGCAAACACAATGGCCATTCTTCCTGAAGTTTAGCTTGCTATCTTCGTAAATTCAATAGGAAACTTCTTATACTTGGCAAGGGCAATTATTGGAAAGCGTTCAGTTCTACTGGTTTGTCATTCCGGCGGAAGCCGGAATCCAGAGAAAAATCTGGACACCGGCTTGCGCCGGTGTGACGAAAAAACCGCAAGGAACCTTAACAAACGCTTTCAATTATTGAGCTCAATAATTGCCCTTGCCAAGCATAGAATTGAATTTTATTCTCCTTGGTCGTCTTGTTTTCGTTGCGGGGTGGTGTAAGGGTAGTCACAGGCGCCTTTGGAGCGTCTAGTACAGGTTCGACTCCTGTCCCCGCAGAGAATTAACTCCTGTTTGGCTTGATACCAACTTTATATACATTAGAAGTTTTGCTGAAATGGATGATAGGGAGCCTATGCATAATAATTTGGACATTTGCAGGCCCAGGTTCGGGCCCGATGCAAGGCGCCCTGTCCGCTGGGAGGAGGGGATATGCGAAAAATTTTAACAGGTTCGTTGGTTGTTGCCGGAGTTTTGGCTTGGGGCCTGGGGGCGCAGGCCCTTGCGCCTGCGCCGTCCGTTTGGCTTAACTGGGCTTTGACGCCCGCTCAGATTCAACAGGAATGCGAAGAATCAAAAAAAGGCGCTCAAACGAGATTTAAGTATATCGCGCAACAAAATCCCGGCCAAATGAATTTCAGGAACACCGTGTATCTTTTTGATCTGGCCGTGGCCGATATGAGCGATCGCGTCTCCGGGCCCACATTTCTTAAGTATGTATCCACGGACAAGGCCGTGCGCGACGCGGCTCATGAGTGCGAAACCCTGATTCAGCAATTCGGCGTTGAAATTTATACGCGCGAGGACATTTACAATGCCTTGAAAGCCTACGAGGATAAGAAAGAGCCCTTGGAGGGCGAGGATAAAAAACTTTTGGAAAAAACCTTGATCGAGTTCAAGCGCAACGGCCTGGACTTAGCGGGCCCTAAACGCGCCGAGGTCAAGACGCTTAAGCAGGAAGTCGTGGATTTAGAGCTTACCTTCGGCAAGAATCTTAATGAATGGAAGGACCAAGTCCATTTCACCCGTGAAGACCTCGAAGGTTTGCCCGAGGATTTTGTCGCCCATCTTGCCACGGCCCCCGGAGGAAAATTTATCGTCACCTTGGATTATCCCGACTATTTTCCTTTTATGGAAAATGCCAAGTCCGAGGACGCGCGGCGCCGCCTTGAGTTTAAGTTTGAGAACCGCGGGTATCCGCAAAATATTGAGCTTTTTGAAAAAGCTATTGCCAAGCGCCATCGGGCCGCCAGGCTTTTAGGTTACAAAACCCATGCCGATTATGTCTTGGAAGATCGCATGGCCCGGAATCCTAAAGCGGTGAAGGGGTTTTTAGACCGCTTGACCAAGAAGCTCAAGGTTAAGGCCGAACAGGATCTCAAAATTATGGAAGGCATCAAAGGCGGCCCAATGATGGCTTGGGACTGGCGTTATTTCGATAATCTGATCAAAAAAACCCGGCATGAACTGGACAGTCAAAAGGTCAAAGAGTATTTTCCGGCGGACGCGGTGACCGTGGAGATGCTTAATATCTATCAAGAGCTTTTGGGCGTAGCGTTTAAGGAAGAGCCTTCTTTGGGCCGATGGCACCCGGACGCGAAGCTTTACGCGGTCATCGGCGTTGACAACGCTCAAGTTTTGGGTTATTTTTACTTGGACCTTTTTCCGAGGGAGGGAAAGTTTAAGCACGCGGCCGCCTTTGACTTGGTTCGCGGGCGGCTGTTGGACGATCAAACGTATCAGTCCCCTGTGGCCGCCATGGTGGCGAATTTTAACAAGCCCTCGGCGGACCGTCCTTCGTTGTTGACACATTCCGAGGTTGAGACTTTTTTTCACGAATTTGGCCACATTATGCATCAGGTTTTGACGCGGGCCAAATACGCCCGGTTTTCCGGAACCAACGTGGCACGGGATTTCGTGGAGGCGCCTTCTCAAATGTTGGAGAACTGGGTTTGGAATAAAGAGGTTTTAAGGCGTTTGTCCGGACATTACGCGGACCGGACGAAAAAATTACCCGACGAATTGATCGCCACGATGATCGCCTTGAAAAATCTCAATTCGGGCGTCAAGTATTTGCGCCAGGTTTTTTTTGCGAGCGTTGACCTCGCGTATCACACAAAGAAAAAAGTGGACACAACGGATGTTTGGGCGGATTTAAGGGAAAGCGTCGCTTTGATTCCGGCGACCCCCGGCACTCATGGGCCCGCGGGCTTCGGCCATTTAATGGGCGGCTATGACGCAGGCTACTACGGGTATCTTTGGAGCGAGGTTTACTCCGCGGACATGTTCAGTCGTTTTGAGAAAGAGGGCATCATGAGCCCCGGTCTCGGCCGCGAATACCGCCGGCTGATTTTGGAGCCAGGCCGCAGTCTCGACGAGGCGGATCAGATTAAAAAATTCCTCGGCCGAGAGCCGAATGAAGAAGCGTTTTTGAAGAGCATCGGGTTGGAATAAAGGAAAATTTTACTGAGTAAAATTTTTAGGCTCAAACCAATCGAGAGGGGCAGGCTTTTTGCCGCCGCGTTTTAAAGGGTTCGCCATTTTGCGCTGAGATAAAGCCCAAGGCCCGCTAAGGTCAGAAAAATTCCGCCGATTAATACCGGGAATCCCGGATCGTAAGCCGCCTGGATTCCGGAAAAAAAGATCGGCTCGATCGAGGCGACTTGAAAGGGCGGCGGCCCCATCGTCCGCGCCGTGCCGTCGGGGAGCTCTTCAAAAGCCGCGCCCGGATGGTTTAAGAGAAGCCATATAGGGCGCGACTGGAACCCGGCGTGTTTGAAGATGACGCAAAGGGCCGGGTTGTTCCATTCCATTGTTTTGGTCGCCGGCCTTCCAAGTTCCACGGTAAAATCCGGGAACATTTTTTTTGCGGTGACCTTAAAAGACGTTTTGGGGATTGGGGCCGGTTCATCCATTTTGAGGGGTATTTTTTGCGATCCGATTTGAAGTCCTGCGTTTTTGAACATTCCGGTTGCGCCCCATCCGGCTTGATAAAAGCGCAACGGGGCCAAGGGAAGCGCCGGAAGGCTCAATGGTTCATTAACGCGAATTTTTTGGCGTTTGGTTTGTCCTTTAAGCGTGGCTTGCAGGTCGCTCTCAAATTGGCGCGGTGTTTTACCGTCCGGATAGAACTCAACGTTAAAGTCCATAAGGCTGATGGTTGAGGTTGGAAAGCGCCGCAACGGCTTATCTTGTCCCGGCTGGAGCATTAAAAATTCCTCAAAGCCCCAGATGCCTTTTATTAAAGCTCCGGCCAGCGCCACAACGAGCCCGATGTGATTGAGGAGCGATCCCCATTTTTCCCTGGAGAGGCGCAAGCCCTTGCCTGATTTGAAATTTTTGAGATGAGTCCATAGGCGGCAAACCGTAATGTTAATGGCTAAAAGAGCGAGCAGGCCTATGACTAGCGGCGCGCGATACAGATGAAAAAGCCCGAGACGTTCAAAAGATCGTGCCCACGCCGGATGCGCATTAAGGAGCAGGGCGACTTTTTCCGGCGCGTCGGTCTGCTGTGGAATTAGGGTGCCCAGGGCGAAGAGAGCGGCCAGCGCGGCAATGAGGCCGATATTAAACCGGATGGAACGCAACGCGCTCAATTTGAAGAGATTGAAATCAAAACCGGCGCACAGCCTGGGCAATGTGCCACGCGCTGATGCCGTAAGCCTCAATGAGTTCCTGGGGCTTTCCCGAGCGAGGAATGTCACTGACCGCTAATTTTTTGACGGCCACGCGCTCCCCAGCCAAGGCCGCAAGCGCCGCGTCGCCAAGGCCGCCTTCCGGATAATGATCCTCGACTATTAAAACCCGGCCTGTTTCGCGCGCCGCGGCTTTGAGCGCGGCTTCGTCAATGGGTTTGACCGAATAGCAGTCAATGACGCGGATTTCAATGCCTTCTTTCGCCAAGATTTCATGGGCTTTTAAAGCCTCGTAGACAGTGACGCCGGCGCCAACGACCGTGACCTTGTCCTTGGGGCTTTGCCGCAGTATTTTGGAGCCGCCTACCGGAAATTTTTCATCAGCCTTGTAAATCACCGGATTTTTGGGCCGGCCCATGCGAAGATAAACAATCCCCGGAGTCCTAGCCGCCTCAAACACCGCTTGCTCGGCGGCCACCGCATCCGCCGGATAAAGCACTGTGGCTTTGGGGATAGCCCTCATCATGGCCAGGTCCTCTAAGGCCATTTGCGAAGGCCCGTCTTCCCCGATCGAGACCCCGCAATGGGACCCGGCCATTTTGACATTGGCCCGCGAAATCGCGGCCATGCGGATTTGATCATAAGCCCGGGCAAAGAAAGCCCCGAAAGTGGAAACAAACGGAATTTTTCCGCGCGCGGCTAAGCCAACGGCCATGCCCACCAGATTTTGTTCGGCAATAAAGCCTTCGATAAAGCGATCAGGAAAGGATTTCATAAAAATTTCGGAATAGGTTGAATTTTTTGTGTCCCCATCCAGAGCCACGACGCGGGAATCCGCGCCGCCCAGTTTCGCCAAGGCCGCGCCATAGGCTTCGCGGGTGGCGATTTGATCGCCGATCTTATACGAAGGAGCGCTGGGGCGCGAAAGCGCCAGAGCAGGAGAAAGAGACTGGGGTTTTTTAGTTTGCGGTTTGAGCATGGTCACGGGAAGAGTTAAATCCGATTTTCCCTGCGAGTTGATCCGGGCCAAGGCTCGCTCGAGCTCCTCGCCTTTTTTAAGAGGTTTGCCGTGCCAGCCGTCTTTATTTTCGATGAAGGGAACGCCCTTCCCCTTGACGGTTTTGGCCACAATGGCCAGAGGCTTGGAGTTCGGTTGTTTCGCTTCCTTCAGGGCATTAAGGATTTGAGAAAAATCATGGCCGTCAATGGCTTTGACGCGCCAGCCAAAAGCCTCGAAGCGGCGAGAGTAAACGTCCGTGTCAAAGTGAAACATGGTTTTTTGGCTCTGTCCCAAGCCGTTGACGTCAATAATGGCGGTGAGATTGCCGAGCTTGTAATGCGCCGCAAGGGATGCGGCTTCCCAAACCGAGCCCTCCGCGGTTTCGCCGTCGCCCATGAGAACATAAATTTGGGATGGACTTTGGTCCAGGCGCGCGGCTAAGGCCATGCCAAGTCCAATGGAGAGCCCTTGCCCCAAAGAGCCGGTGGCCACCTCGGCCAAAGGAAATCTCGGCGTAGGATGGCCTTCTAAATCGCTGGCGATAGACCGGAGCGTTAAAAGCTTTTTCGGCGCAATGATCCCAGCCAGGGACCAGCAAGCATAGAGGAGGGGCGCGGCATGCCCCTTGGAAAGGACAAAGCGGTCATTATGAGAACTAGCGGGATTAGCCGTGTCATATCGCATCGCGGCAAAAAACACAGCCGCGGCCAAGTCCGCGCTGGACAGGCAGGACGAGGGATGCCCGGATCCAGCCTCAGAGGTGGCTTCTAAACAGCGCAACCTAAGCCAGTCGGCGCAGGCCGCGAGTTTTTTGATTTGCGGTTTCTCTAAGGTCGTCAATTACCTTCACGACTCATGCAAAATGATAAAAAGCCGCTCATGGTGAGCCTGTCGAACCATGAGCCAAGACGCAAAAAACCCTGTATTCATCCTTCGACAAGCTCAGGATGAGCGGAATGCAATGAATTTGCATGAGTCGTATTATTATACTTAGCACGGAAAATAATTACCTCTAGCGGTTGGCGCCAATGGGGATTTGGCGCACGAGACCGCGCACAGCGCCTTCTAGAGCGCTGTCGAGGTCCACGCCTTCGTAGGCGTAAGCGCCCGCCCACAGCACTTCATTGGTTTTGCTTTGAACGAGTTCGCCGGCCAGGGAGACCTGGGCGTAGGTGGCGATGATTTTGGATTCCGGGCTTGCGAGAAAGGATTGGGTGTAAGGGTAGGCGCCGCTGACCTCAAGCGGCGCGTGGGTCGGCTCGTCTTCAAACGACACCGTGTTCGAGGTTTCCTCGCCGGAGCGGGACGTGGACACGGAACTCGTGATTTTTTTCTTGGCGGTTTGGATTATGTAGCGCCGCTCCGGATTCTCGCGGGCCGTGGCGATTTTTAAGACCGCGTCCGCCCGCACGGCGGCTCCCTTCGCGCTCGAGAGCGGGGAGACCCCTGTTTGCAAAAGCTCGCGGGAAATCAAGGGCGCGATGCTGTCCTTGGCGCGGACTTCCACGGCATGGATTGTTGTGAAATCAAAGCCTGTCTTGACGGCGCTTCGGGGAAGGCTAGAGCAAGAAGAGAGGGCGGATAAGGCGGATAAAGTGGATAAAGCGGATAAGGCCAAGGACAAGGCTGAGCGTTCGACCCGATTTACTTTTTTGTCTACCCTATCCTTCATTTTACTTTAGATTAATCAGGTGTTTTTGAGCGAGTTTTTTTGTTTTTTCATTTTTAGCGAGGCTTAGAACTTTTTGCCAGGCGGCCTTGGCCTTCTCCGGCTCCTTAGTTTTTTCATAGAGGAATCCGAGTTGCAAATGAGCCGCCAGGGAGGCGGGATCGAGTTCGGCGGCCTTTTCAAAGGCGGCAATGGCTTGGGGCCATTTTTCCAGTTTAGCCGTTGCGTGGCCCAGGAGCAGGAAAATTTCAGCGTCCTTCGCCTCAGCCTGGGCCAGGGGATCGAGAATTTCAATCGTCTTTTCATATTGGCTTTGGCGATAGGCTTTCTTGGCTTCATCGAGCGGCTCGGCTGGCAAGGGGGAACAGGCTAAAAGAATAATGGCGATTAGAATGTTTTTTTTCATTGTTCAAGACGGCGAATTTTTTTAATGCGTCGGCGATGGCGGGGTTCGCCCGAAGGGGAGGTCCTTAAGAAGGCATCGAGCATTGAGAGCGCGCGCCGGACAGGGATCATTCGTCCTCCCAGGCATAGAACGTTGGCGTCATTGTGTTCGCGCGCCAGGCGCGCCGAGCGCCGATCCCAGACCACGCTAGCGCGGACGCCGTGGATTTTGTTGGCGGAAATGGACATGCCGATTCCGGTGCCGCAACACAGCACGCCGAGAGCGGCCTGTTTCGCGGCTACGGCCTTGGCGACCCGGCTCGCATAATCAGGGTAATCAACTTTTTGCTCCGGGTTTTGGCAACCGAGGTCTTCGACCCCAATGCCTTTTTGTTCCAGGCGTCGTTTTACGGCTTCTTTGAGTTTCCAACCGGCATGATCCGCGCCCACGGCAATTTTCACGATTCTATTGTACAGAACTCCGAACGGGTTAAAGAGTTTTTTGTAAATTGTAAGTCATGGGATTTTTGGACGCGATTAAAGATTTGGTGCATCCGCCCTCTTACATTTTGGTGGTGGATGACGACGAGGCCCTTCTTGAAACAACTATCTTGGCATTACAGCAAAAAGGGTACAAGGTTCTTAAAGCCAACAACGGACGCGATGGATTGAATCTGGCGATATTGAGACGGCCGGTCTTGGTGATTTTGGATATCAATATGCCCGAGCTCGACGGATGGGAGGTGCTTGAGGGCATCCGCTCGTCCAGCGTTACAAAAAATACGCCGGTCATTATGCTGACCACGATTAATGTGATGGGCCAGATCAATCGAAGTTTTGAGCTGGGGGCGAATGGTTATTTGACTAAGCCGCTTGATATTGCGCGCCTGTACCGTAAAGTGGAGGAACTCGCAGGGCCTTCGCCTAAATGATGATCGCCTGCCTGATTACCGGTTCGGCCAGGAGGGTGGGCCGAGCAATTGCCGAGCATTTGGCAAGTCGCGGGGCGAGGCATCTTCTTTTGCATTATCGTCAATCCGAGCGTGACGCTAAGCAATTGGCGTTGATGTTGCGTCGCCGGGGGGTGCGGCGGGTGAGTTTGCTCAAGGCTGATTTGGGCAGGATGGACGAGGTCGAGGCCTTGGGCCGTGAAGCGTTGCGTCTTGAGCCGCGTCTCAACGGAGCTGTTTTTAGCGCGGGCGTTTACGACAGGACGCCTTTTGGCCGGGTGACGTCCGATCAATGGGACCGGCAGTTCAACGTCAATCTCAAAAGCACGTTTTTTTTAGCTCAGCGCTTAGGCCTTGCCATGAAAAAAAATGGCGAGGGGCGGCTTGTTTTGATCGCAGACTGGTCCGGATTGCGGCCTTACGCGGGGCACATTCCCTATTGTTTATCGAAGTCTGGCGTTCTTTATTTGACGCACGCATTGGCCAAGGCCTTGGGGCCTCGAGTTCAGGTCAACGCCGTGCTACCCGGTCCGGTTCTATTGCCGCCCGGAACCCCTGCGGCCCAGACTCAAGCGATCCGCCGGGCCACCATCTTAAAGCGCCTGGGCACGCCCGAGGCCGTGGCTAAGGCAGTTGGTTTTTTGTTGAGAGAAGCGGATTTTTCCACCGGCGCCTGGCTTAGTGTTGACGGAGGTCGTCTCATTGTTTAGCCCTTATCGCGTGACCAGGATCATCAATTTTGCCTACGGCCATCGTCTTCTGAACTATGAGGGCAAGTGCAAGAATCTGCATGGCCACAACGGCAAGCTCGAGATCGTTTTGGCTGCGCCGCGTTTGGACCCTCGCGGCATGGTCGTGGATTTCGTGGACATCAAGGCCAAGATCGGCCGGTGGATTGACGAGAACCTGGACCATCGCATGATTCTAAATCGCAAGGATCCCTGGCTGAAAACTTTGCGGGATCTCGACCCATCGGTCCGGGCCGTGGATTTTAATCCCACCGCTGAAAATTTGGCCAAGATGGTTTATGACGAGGCTCGGCGTTTGGGATTTTCAATTTTGGAGGTCCGGCTGTGGGAAACGGAAAATTCCTGCGCGATCTACAAGGGTCGCTCGACTTGAAAAATTCGCGGCGAGCCGGGTAGGGAGGGGAATTTGCCGATGACGAGGCGTCCCTTGATTTTGAATTCCGTTTTAAGATAGTCGCCCATCGCATCAGCCAAATGCTCCACCCAAGCGTATTTTGATCCGGAAAATTGGCGGACAATCGCTTTGGAAATTTTCCAATAGTCCGGCGGCTGGCCGGAAACCTTAATTTCCAGGTTCACCAGAACTTTTTGCCGGCGTTTTTTTTCCCACGGTAAATCGCCGATGTATAGCTTAAGGGGAACCTCGACGAGCCTGAGGATCATGCGGGGCCTAGTCATGACGGTTCCATTATGACTCATTTGTTAAAATTCGCCCAAAACCATGATCCAGATCGGGGGCTTTGAAATCCATCTTGTGTCCGACGGGCATTTCCGATTAGACGGCGGAGCCATGTTCGGCGTTATCCCTAAAGCGCTTTGGGAAAAGCCTCGTCCGCCGGATGAGCGAAACCGGATTTTTCTTGCCTTGGGCTGTCTTTTAATCAAAACTCCGTCTGGAAAATGGGTTTTGGTGGACACGGGACTTTCTGATAAATATGAGAAGGATCCCAAGTTTTTAAAAATTTACGGCGTGGAACGGCCGCGAACGTTGCGCGATGATTTGGCCGGACTGGGACTGACCCCCGCGGACATCAGCCTCGTCATCAACACCCACCTTCATTTTGACCATTGCGGGGGCAATACGGTTTGGGAGCCGGGGTCGAACAGGCCGATCCCCGCTTTTGCCAAGGCCAAGTATATCGTCCAGAAGGACGAATTGGAGGACGCCGCGCATCCCCATGAACGAAATCAGGCGAGTTATCTGACGGAGAATTTTGAATGTCTCGACCGGATGAAACGTCTGGAGTTGGTGCAGGGTGAATTTGAGATCGAGCCCGGGCTCAAAACGCTTCGTAGCGGCGGGCACACCAGGGGCCATCAATGCGTGGTCATTGAATCGGGCTTCCAAGGCGCCATTTTTTTAGGTGATTTGATACCCACGGTTTCCCATGTGCCCTTGCCGTGGATTATGGGCTATGATTTATTCCCTCTGGAAACCCTTGAGTCCAAGCGCCGCATTCTCGCCATGGCCCAGGAGCGCCGATGGCTCTTGTTATTTCAGCACGACCCCGCCCAGCGCTCCGGGTATCTCGAAAAACACGATGGCCGGATGATCGTCGTTCCACCCAAATAGCAGGACTTTAGTCCTAATTTCGAATAGGACTTTAGTCTCTAATAAGATC
>CAYHKQ010000058.1:1325-15811 GCA_964357255.1 uncultured Elusimicrobia bacterium | reverse complement strand
CATGGTTCGACAGGCTCACCATGAGCGGCTTTTTATCATTTTGCATGAGTCGTGTAATATCATTTTGCATGAGTCGTGTAATATCATTTTGCATGAGTCGTGTTAACTATTAAGGCTTGATGACGACCATGCGGATATTGGTCATCTCGTCCATCGCAAACCGGACGCCTTCGCGGCCCAGGCCCGAGAGTTTGTTGCCGCCGTAGGGCATGTTGTCCACCCGAAAAATAGAAGTGTCATTGATCATGACGCCGCCCACGTCCAATGCCTTGACGGCCTTGAGGGCTTTGGCGATATTAGAGGTGAAAACCCCGGCCTGAAGGCCGTAGCTTGAATTGGCCAGGCGCTCAAGCGCTTCATTAAAATCCTTATACGGGGCGATGGAAACGACTGGGGCAAAAACCTCCTGGCACATGACCTTCATTTGTTCCGTGACATTGCCTAAAACCGTAGGCTCAAAAACAGGGCCCCGGCGACGGCCGCCGGCAATAATTTTAGCCCCCTGACTAACGGCCTCTTTGACCCAGGATTCAGCGCGGACAGCTTCTTCTTCGCTGATCATAGGGCCCACGTCGCAGTCCTGATCGAGCGGATTGCCGACCTTGAGCTTGGCCGTGGCTTCGAGGAAGGATTGAGTAAATTCCCTCGAGATATCCTCATGGACATAGAGCCTTTGTAGCGAGATGCAAATCTGTCCCGAATTAGCGAAGGCGCTCATAACGCAACGGGAAACCGCCGATTTCCAGTCTGCGTCCGGTTCCATGATGACGCCGCCGTTATTGCCGAGTTCCAGCGTGATTTTCTTGATGCCGGCGCGCCGCGTGATTGCTTCACCGACGGGTGGACTGCCCGTGAACGTGACCATGGCCGGCCGGGGGTCTTCCACCAGCCAGTTGCCGACCGTGGAGCCGCTACCCACGAGCACGCAAAAAGCGTCTTCCGGAAGCCCCGCTTCCTTAAGAATTTCTCCGAGCTTAAACGCGCTCAGGGGCGTGGCTGTCGCCGGTTTTAAGACGACGGTATTGCCGGCGGCAAGGGCCGGGGCCACTTTATGCGCGACAAGATTCAAAGGGAAATTAAAGGGGCTGATGGCGGCGATGACGCCGATCGGAGTGCGGACGTAGAAACCCAGACGGCCTTCACCGCCGGGCGAGGCATCCAGGGGGATCGTTTCGCCGTGGATGCGTTTGGCCTCTTCAGCGGCGAATTTGAAGGTTTCAACGGCGCGGTCCACTTCCAGGACGGAGTATTTCCAGGCTTTTCCCGCTTCCCGGCAGATGATGGTTGCAATTTCTTCTTTGCGCTCAACCAGGAGATTGGCCGTTGTCTCGAGAATCTTGGCGCGGCGATGGGCGGGGAATTCGCCGTAGGATGCGAATGCTTTTTGAGCGGCGCCAATGGCCCGGCGGACATCGCTTTGGACGGCCCGGGGAACTTGGCCGATGGTTTCACCGGTATATTTGTCCAAGACGTCGATAAAACCTCCCGTTGTCATTTAGATCTTCCCTTGTCGACGACCCAAAGAGTAGCCTAGCCACAAAAGGGCCGGGTAGACGAACAGCAAGAAGCCCACGGCAATAAGATTCGGGGCGGACCAAGGGTGGACATAACTTGGCTCATTTAAAACGAGCCAGGGGCCAAGGCCCAAAAGTTCCATGGCGCTGTTCCACATGAAATGATTGCCGCGGCCCATGGGGCCCAGAAGAAATTCAAACGAGAAGCGATCAAAGTAAAGTCCTCCGGCAATGAGCCAGAATCCCACAAGCAACGCGCCGTAGAGCGCGCGGCCGAGGCGCCGTTGGGAAAACTCGGTCTTGCCCAGTCGGGTCAAGCGGCCGGCCGCGTATCCCAGGGCAGGCAAAAGAATGGGCATATCCAACAGAAAACTGGCTTCGTGAATTTGAGTCATGTTTTATTTTTCGAGACAGCATCAAGCACCGCCCGCCGGAAGGAAACGGCATCAATGGCGGGAAAACGATAAAGCATGGCCTCGATTTGCTCGAAAAGCTCCAGAAGTTTCTCCGGTTGAACCAGCCCACTAAAAAATAATTTTTCTACGTCTTGAACGTCCTGAGTATGTCCACGCTCAATTTTTGCCAACGCCTGAGCATAGGGGTCGTAATGGTAAAAGCTCACGGATCCATACCTATCAATAAAAATACTGCGTTCCTTCCAACCGGGGAGTTCCGGGATAAAATCCGATGGGCCGGCCAGTTCCACGTTGATTTTAAGCTCTTCTTTAATGGCGGGAATTTGTTTGAGCAAGGAATCCATTTCCGGAATAACACTTAAATCCACGTCTACCGTGGTATCGCGCCAGCCATGAAGAAGAGCCGTGACGCCACCGGTAAAATACACCTGTGCCGGCTCATGCATCCGGCGGCCCAGAAGTTCCATAAACTGCCGCAGAAGTTTTACTGTCGTGATTTCGCGCATGAGGCGGCACGTTCAAAACTGACAAGACGACGTATCCAAGAATTGTACAAAGAATGCACGGAGCGTTCGGGGTGCATCCGAGAGAGAAGGGCGTAAAACTTTTTTTCAGGATCAGCAATCGTGCGCGCCGGTTCATATCCCAACATGCGCAGTTTGGGCGCGCCGATGGAAACAAGCAGGGAGGAAATAGAAATACCCGCGCTGGAGTTTTCCAGCGCTTTGAGGCCCTCCTCAATAATATCTTCCAGGGGAAGTTTTTGATTTGGCGAATTCACCCCTTTAGGGTCTGTCACAGACCCTTAGTTTAGCTTGTCAACGGACCCTTCGCCAGCCTAAATGAACTTCTAAAACCGAACAAGGAGGGAGTAGCGGAAGGTGTTGCCTAGGTCGCCGTAGGGGACCCAGGCGAAATCAAAGCTCATGGGATCGAGCGAGAGGCCGAAGCCGAGGCTCAAATTATGCCGGCCATCCACCTTTTGCAAAAAGCCGCTGTACCCGGCCCTGGCCGCTAGACCCAGTTTCTGTCCCGCCATAAAGGAAAACTCTCCGCCGAAAGACATGTAGGGATCGCGGTCACGCGGGGCGTTTGCGTCAACCACAATATTTAAATGGTCGCCCAAAATCCTGGCGTTCGCGCCGGCCGAGATCACGAGGGGCAAGGGATCGGAAACGTTTGAAAACTTCATTTTTTGACCGATCTGGCGCACGGACACGCCAAAGCCGCGCCAAACACTCTCGGAGCGCGCCCAATGAACGCCGAGGTCCACGGCAAGGGCGGAGGCTGTGACCGTGTCAATGCGCTCCCTGATTCCCTTGATGCTGGCGCCCGCGCTTACGCCCTTGCTCATGTTGCGGCCGTAAGAAAGCTGATAAGCATAATCCGCGGCCTCGAATTTGCCGTCCGCCACATCCGTGTCCCCGCTTCGTTTTTCAATGTTATCCACGCCAAGGCTGGTAATTGAAAATCCCAAAGCCTGGGTTTTCGAGGCCAAGGGCAAGGCAAACCCGAGATAATTAAAGTTAATGCTTTGAAAATACGACAAATGGCTCACGCTCAATTGAGGCTGAGCCAGACGCGCCAAGCCGGCGGGATTATCAAAAAGACTGCCCGCGTCATCCGCGGCGCCGACCATGCCGCCGCCCAAGGCAGCGGCGCGGGCCCCCGGGGTAATTTTCAAAAAATTAGCCGCGCTAGTGCCTTTGGCGGAATTGCCCGCCCAAGAAGAAAAGCGGTTAAGCAGTTGAGCAGATAAGCAGATAAGTGATAAAAGAAAAATCCTCGCACTTAACCGCTTAACTGCCCAACCGCTCAACTGCTTCTTCACTTAAGCACCGCCATCTTGAAAAACTTCTTATTCGCGCCTGCTACGCGAAACTCGCCGATGTAAATTCCGGAGGCGACATCCTGGCCGGAATCGTTCCTGCCGTCCCATTCCACGTAGTAATAACTGCCGCCTGTTTTATCTCCCACCTCGAGCGCGCGCACATGCTCGCCGGCCACGTTATAAATATCCACCTTGACATAGCCAGAAATAGCCGCCGGCAAAGAGAACCTGATCACTGTGCCGTCCGTCGTGATGCTGGAAGGCCCGGATCCTGAGGCATGATTCAACGGCAAAATCTTCGATTGCAAATCAAAGGGATTCGGAAAATTAAAAATCTCGATTTCGGAAACAGTGGCGGAGCTACCCCTGATCACCTGCTCACTCGCATCCAGGGCCACAAAGGTCGAAAGATGCCCCACGCTGATGGTGATAGTATGATTGGTTGTATCAATCGTTCGGTCCTGATTCTGGATGAAATACGCATTGGCCCCCTCGTTAAACCAGTAAATGTTAAGGCGGTTGGGATCAGCGACAGTGGTCGTGCTATAGGAAAGCGTGAGTTTGCCCGCCTTGCTCAAACGATTTGAAATCCCGCGAGGAAGTAAAATCTCGTAGAAGGAGCTCATGGCCGCCACGTCAGGCGCCGCGGCAAAAGCCTTGATAAGCCCGGCCGTGTACGCCTTCTTCGAGCGCGATAAAGCTTGGGCGGCTTTGGTGTTGCCCCTGGCTTTTGATATGGTGATTCTGACATTACTGGAAATATCCACGTCAAAGCTTCCCGGCTGAAACTCCATCTTGGCCGCGTCACCCTCCATCTCCAATTCGCCCCCTTCGACGTTATTGACATTGGACTCGCCGTATGATTCCACGCCGGTAAAATAAGAGAAGGCTTTGTCTACGCCAAATTCAGGATCGTCCGCGTCCGTAGCCTCGGGATTGGCGACATTGGTCCGGGCCTTAAAACGAACATCGAAGGTATCCTCGGCGGTTACGGACTTATAAACAGCGCTCAATGAGCGCCGGTCGCCGGAAATATCCAACTGCGAAAGCGCGCCATTGCCGCTGATCACGGTAATAATTTTTGTCAAATCCTCGTCATCCGCGGTCTTCTTCCTGAGAGACTGGGTAACGGCGAAACTCAACTTAACGCTGTCGTCCCCCTGACGGACAGCCTGGCTGAACACGGACGGGTTGGGCAATTTCCAGGTGACATCAATATTTTGCGTTTCATCCGCGCTGTTAAACAACAAATCCTTGGCTTCCTCCGGAGTCGTCACTAGGCCGTTTGAGCCTTGAATCATCATGTGATAGGTCGTCCCCGGTTGAAATCCCGAAAAGAAGTAATCGGACACGGCTTCGGTTTCCTCGTCCGCCACAAGGGAACCAAAAACCACGGACTCAAAACGATCGCTGACCGCGGCGATAAAACGGATCTCGTCCGCGCTTGGGGCGCTACCGTCCACCTTGGCGATCTTGCCCGTTAAAACGCCGCCTCTAGCGAAACTCAGGGTTCCCAAATCAACGTCAAAATCACCGGCCGTGACCACCGTGGCCGTTGAGGCGTAACCCCTCGACACCGCAGTCAGCTTGTATCGCCCTGGCTCAAGATTCGCGGCCTTGAAATTCGCTCCCAAGCCGTCATCGGCTTCGGATACCACGCTGATATCGCCCAAAGGATTATCCGTCGCCCTTCTTCCCTCTTTTTGCAAATAAACGGCCGCGGCCGGGTAATCCTTCAATTCGCCACCGGGATAAGATAGGGCCGTGCCATCGGCAGGCCGGGCCAGCCGCCCTCGGATCACGCCGGCGGCGGCCTCGAGCGTAAAATTAAATTTGTTCTGCAAAACAGTCCGCAGTTCGATAGACCGTTTCGACAGCGTTTTATAAGGCCTCGCTTCCTTGTCCTTTAAAAATCGCTCCCAGGCCGCGCCCTTGGGACTGGCGATAAAGTCATAGCGCCTGAAATCCGGAGAAAATCCCGTGAGCGTATACACGCCGTCGTCATTAGTGAAAGCCGCGATTTGAAGATCCTGATCGCCATCCGATCCCTGAGACGGCTGAGCGCCGATCAAAAGATTGGAGATAGGATTACTGTTGCCGTCTTTGACCACGCCGGTCACGGACACGGCCGGCCTTAACACCACGGTCTGTAAATCCACGGTCTGGCCCTGCGCCAACTGCGCGGCGGAAACGGTTTTGGGCGCCAGAATCAAGGCGCCAAGCGCCAGGTCATCGGCTCCGGCGCCAATGCTTCTAAATTTGACGTCAAAAACCCCTGGCATCATATTTTCAATGACGAACTGGTCATTCGCGTCAATTTTGATCTCACCGCCGCTTTTGGCCGCTTCGAACACGCCGCCGTCAAACCACGGGTTGGCCACGGCCCTTACTTGAAATCCCTGGGGCAAAAGATTTTTGTTGTTGGCCGTAATGGGGGTCAAAATCTTACTGCCGTCATTTTTTACGCGCTCAATAAGAATCTTGCCTTTGATCGCTCCAATCGGCGTCAAGGCGATATCGAGACCGCTCAGCGCGGCTCCGGCTACGGTGATCTTTTTTGGTTTGGCCGCATAAGCCCTAATTGCGCCGGCGTCGCGCATAACAATCATATATTCGCCGTCCGGAACTCTTGAAAACATATACGCGGCGCTCTCGTCCTTTTGAAATTCAGCCTTGGTGAATGCCACCGGGTCACCCTTGGCGCTCAATAAAACAAGGCCTATAACCCTGGTATCCGTCATGCCCTGGGGCAAGAACAGAGTCCCGCTGACCTCCACGCCGGCCGACAAAGCGAAGTTGATACCGCTAAGAGACGCGGATTTGACCACAACAATTCTCTGCTGGGGCGCCACCTCAAAGCCATTGGCCAGGTTCCCGTCCAAATCCGCCTGGGGCCGCACGCGGTAAATGCCCGGGGGCACATTGATCTGATAACTCCCATCCTCATTAATCAGGCCGAAGAACACCCTGCCAAAACCCCAGGTCCTGGCCATTGCAATCCCGCCCTGCGCGTCAAAGCTGATATCCCCGGCCCCAACCTTTCCAAAATTTCCCGCGTCTTCCAAAAACGCCTCCACCCGGGCCGTGGACGTCGAAATAACGGAGCCGCCGGGCATGGGGATATTGCTCGTGCCCGCATTGGCCACGAGGCCGGCCACGGAACTGGCCATGACGGTATAGGTTGAAAAATTAAGAGAAATGGCGGAATTAACGCTGACAACGCCGCTTAAGCTGTACGCCACGCCGCTCAAGTCAAAAATCGCCTCCGCGGCCTCGTTGTTTTTAATTATCGCGAGTTTGCTCACCGAGGCCTGGGTCGCGCGATAGTAAACGTCCGCCCTGTAAAAACCGCCGCTCAAATTGGGGCTGACAAAAACCGCGCTCGAATCAAAAGCAAAAAAGGTCCCGGACTGCGGGCTCGACATTTCGCTGATCTCAAAAGTTCCGACCGGGCCCGTCAGGCGCAGACTGACGTTGTGATAATCGGACTGACCCGAAGGAAGCTTGACAAGGCATCTCAAAGATCCGGCCACTTCCTTGAACGTCAAATCCAACGCGCCAAGCCCGTCGCCTCCCACGCTCACCTCTTTAGGCCCGGGGGGATCGAGCTCAAAACCGTCAAGATTGGCCATCACCTGATAAGTTAATCCCGCTTCCAACCCTCCGAGGGTGTAGGGGGCTGTGCTTTTGACCGCGTCCGTGGTCAATGACACGCCCGCATAGCCGCCGGCCATGCTCATCGGATCAAACGCATTGACCTGCACAACAAAAGGACTCGGCCGCGCAGCGCCGCCTGGTAATTTGGAAGAATTGCCTAAAACAGTAATCGTGCCCTGAATTTTAGCGCCGGTTGCAAAAGCCGGGAAGTCAGCGCCGCCGACATCAGGATTGCCCACGTCGGAACCGCTCACGGTGATGGGCGAAGTGGAAACGCCGGTCAACCCTGGAGCGTATGCGCGCAGGGTATAGACGCCGTCTGGAACGCCGAGGAGGCTAAACACAGCGCTTGATTTTAATGGAGGAATCCATGCGCCCGTCCAAATGCTGGGAACATTCGCGTTACCCAATGTTCCATCCACGGCAACCTGGACGCCGGCAATGCTTGCCTCGGGCAGTTTGACCCAGCCATAAATATTGGCGCGCTGGGTCAAAACAAATTGCAGATCCACGGTCTCCCCGGCGCTGACGTTGGCCTGTTTCTCCACGGGTTCAAAGCCGGGCAGATTCAGGACCACGGTATACGCCTCAGGGGACACATTAAGAACGGTCCAGGAACTCGCGCTCTGGGCGCCGGAATCAGACATCATGTTGCCAGGCTTAAAATGAACGTTGCCCTGGCTGAATTTCGTGTAGTTAACGTTGCGCGCTTTGACCCCTCCATAAAAATCATTCAAGGCGGGCGAAGGCAATTTGGCGCTCACGCGGATTTGCGAAGGATTGCTCAAAACAATATTGGCAGTGACCCCGGCCGATTGAGCCGTAACCGCGCCGCCCGATGCTGTGGCGGACTGTCCGTTAGGCTTAAAAATAACGGCTGAGACATTGTAAGAGATCCCTGATTTTAAACCGTAAATAGCGTAGGTTCCGTCGCCGGAAGTCGTTGCCGGCGGATTAGCGGCCATGGGCCAGCCCGCAACGCTGACCTTAGCGCCGGCTAATGGCGAACCTGCTTGCGTGACCGCGCCCGCGATAAAAGCGGTTTGAACCGTTATGGAAAGACTGGTGTTCGCGGCCAAGCCGCCGGCTCCTTCAATTTTAACCGCATAAACCCCATTAGGCGCGATGCGCTGGGTTTTCGCATGACGGCCGTCCCAAGTCACGGAGCGATAGGGGCTCCCCCTGCCGAAGCGCTCAAAAACCAAAGAGGCAAAATTATCGCTTGAAATCGCCACGCGCCATTGAAGATTAGGGTCGGAAGGCTGAAAACTGATTGTCGCCATATCCGCCACGCCGTCCCCATTTGGAGAAATGGTAATAGTGGAAAGATTTCCCTGCTGTCCGCTGTCCACGCTCAACTTGCTAAAACTAACAGCGCCAAAAATAACATTGACATATTGAAATGCCGGGGGCGCCGGGGCGCCGGATTGCTGGGGGGTGGCCCCAATCACGGCCTTGCCAACCGAGTCCGTCTTATAAAAGAATGAGACCGATCCTTCGCCCTGCGCCATCACAACGGAGGTGACCGGCGCGGCAAAGCTGTTGTCCAAGGCAAAAACAGCGCCCGCATCGCTCGTCATCTGGCCGTTCGCCGGGTCAAAACGTTTCGCCGTCAAATTAATCGTCTTGGCCGAAGACGCTGTCGCGGGATGCCCGCAAAAATCCTCGGCATCTAAAGCGATGGCGGCCGAAGGTTGGCCCGCGGTTAAGGTCAAATTCTCATAACCGGAAAAGCTCACCCTGGCCGCGGCCCCGGGCAACACATTAACCGAGGGAAGCGGACTAATTTCCCCAAAATCCCCGTTGCTGTTACCCCGGCTTAAAATCTCAAAAGAGACCCCTGATTCCAGATCCCATTGAGTCCAAACATCCCTGATGATAAACTGAATCGTTGAGCCTGCCGCCAACATTTTGCCGGGCAAAACCTGAGCGCCGAACCATTGGGACCCCAAGCCCTCCGGGCTAATCGTCAAGCTCACCGAGGAATGAGCCACGCCGGACTCGTCGAGCGCGCTGATATAGCCGGGGCAGGAAGGACAATAAAGCTGAGGCATGGTCCAGTCATTAGGAACCCTCACGGCGATGGCGCCCCCGGCTGCGATGGAACTTGCGTCCACCGCAAAGGTCACGGTCGTCATCACGGCCTGACAAGACGGAACATTGGCCGGAGCCACGAAGGCCATTCCCTTGCCGTCCAAAAATTGAACAATGTCCTCGGCGCTCTCCCCGCTTGGGGCCCATGGGGAATTCGAAACCATGGAAAGATTGCCCGCCTCGTCTTTCGCGCGAATTGCCCACCAATAAAAGGCGCCGGCTTCCAAGCCCATCGCGGCAAAATTCTGCGGGCTTCCGCCGGGCAATGGCGCAGGGGCAATCAAATTCAACTCGGAAATGCCGCGCGCCAAGGCCCAATTAGCAGGCGCAATCGGGCCCTTTGTGGAGTAACGGATATCGTAGCTCACTGATGTTCCGTAATTGCCGTCATCGCCCGGCGCTATCCATTCAAGAATAATCACGCCTTCTGAGCCTGTTTCTGCGCTCAGATTAGTAACCTGGCCCGGGGGCACAACGTCAGCCCCGCCCATTCCCCCTCCTTGACCGGCGCCCCCGGCAGGAGCGCTCACCGTGATCAAGGATGAAGAAATAGGATAAATGGCTTGATCCTCCATCGTGCCGTTGCTCAAAACCAAGGAGCTCTTGGCTGAAAGTTTCAAGCCCGCCGTCGCCGCAATCGTGGCTGACGGCGAAAGTCTTAAAACGGCAAAAAACACCTTGGGAGTTGCGCCGATAATTTTCGGAGGATTAATGTTATACAACGCCTTGCCGGCGTTAATCAGAGCCTCAGGACCAAGCGGCGCGTCATATTGGGTCCAAACCAAATCTCCGTTGTCCTCGAAAAATTGCGCGCCGGCCACCGCGTCAGCGGCGATGGATCCCAAAAGATCAAAATCAATCCGGCTCACTCCGGCGCCGGCGCCGGTAGCCGACAAAATCAACTTAAGCATAAGCGCGGCCTTGCCGGCCTCGACAGACGCTGCCGCCATGCTCATCGCGGAAAGACTGACAACACCGGCTTGGGCCCCGGCCAGGACAGACGGCGCCACGGCAACATTCAAATTAACGCCGGCCAAGCCGCCGAAGCCGTCATCCGCGCCAAGCGCAACCATTCCAGGGTTGCTGTTCTTGTAGAAAAAAGACCCTGAGAAATACCCGGAAAAAATCATCACGTTATTCGCTTGAGCCTGGCATTGATTGTCGCTGAAAAAAGCGCCGCCCGCGCCGCCGTCATTGAGATAAATCACGGCGCTGACGCTGACATTAGCGTTAACATTCGAGTCATTTTGGGAATTGACTGAAAACGCAGGGGAGCACTGATCGGCCATAAAATTCATGGGGCCAAAAATGGCGAGCCTGGTAGGTTGTCCGGACATACCGCCGCCTGAGATGGCCGGCATGACGCTCACGCCCAGCATCCCGGCGGAAAGGCCGCTAGCCAAGGCCGAAAACGACACGTTCATGCCCCCAACCGCTTTCTTGTAATAAAAGGAAACGGCGCTGGCGGACATAGGGGAGGATGAAATCTGATTGGAACAACCTAAATCGCTAAAAAATGCGCCGCCGGCATTGCCGTCCGACAAGGAAATGGTCGTAACGGACACGACATTGGCCGGCTGATAATTAGCGTCCTTGGCAATGGCGGAATAGGCAGGGGAACAAGCGCCCGCGGGAATTGTCGTTGGCCCCGAAACAGCCAACTGCACCGGAGCAGGGCCTTGCCCTGCGTTGCCGGACCCGGTCACCATAAGGCCCAAATTAGCCCCGACCATGCCGCCAAAACCATCGTCCGCGTGTAAATTAACGGACGCGGCCAAGGCTTTGCGGTAATAAAACGCGGATGAACTATTGGCGGACAAAATAGTTACGAAGGTGGCTGAGTTGGAACACGCGCTATCCGAATAAAACGCGCCGCCCATATTGCCGTCGTCAAGAAAAACAGAAACATTCTCGTCAACTTCCGCGTCCACCCCGTCGTTATACTGGGATTTAACCGTATAGGTCGAGCAAGTATTTTCAACAATTGAAGCATCCCCTGCGATCATAAGTCTCTCCGGACCAAACATCTCCTGCACATCCAAGGCATATACTCCTGGGCTCAAATTACCCGCTACCGCGCTGATCTCGATGCTGGCGGCTGTCATTTTCTTGTAAAAGAAAGCCGTTGCGCTTTGGCCGGACTGGACACTCAATTGCGTGATGGCCTGGGAGCACAGATAATCGCTGTAAAATTCACCATCGTCCATGTCATCGCCGTCATCGAGGTCCACGCTCAAGGCGGAAGAAACAGGGATGTTAATATTGCTCTCGCTACGGGTGTAAACCATAAACGGCGGCGAGCAAGTATCGGCCGGCAAAGTCGTTTGATTGGTTTGAATAGTGATCGCCAACTTCACCGCGCCCACGGTTTGCCCGCCGGCCATGATATTAACGGAGCGAAAGCCGTCTGAGAAGCCGGACCCTGCGGCTTTCAGGTTCACGGTCATGCCGCCCTGGGCTTTCTTGTAATAAAAGAAATTGGAACTCGTGCCGGCTGTAATAGTCAGATGGGTTATTGCAACGCCGGAGCAGGATGCGTCCCCGCTGCCATAAAACGCGCCGCCCGCGCCGAAGTCGCCGAGCGAAACAGGGGCATCGTTCGTGACATTGGCGTCAACATTATTGGCGTCCTGGGTCTTGATAGAAAATGCCGGCGAGCAAACTCCGCCGCTCGCAAAATCTGGGCCGCCGATCATCAGTTTGACCGGGGCAATGGCCGCGATGCCGCCGGATGTAATGCCAATCGTCTTTTGAACGGATGACAAGCCCTGCGCCGAAGCGCTAATAACGGCGTTGGTTCCTGACGCAAAGGTTTTGTAATAAAACGTCTTTGAGTTCACGCCGGCCATGAATACCATCTGGCTGATCTGGGAACCGGCATAACACGAGGAATCATAAAAGAAAGCGCCGCCGGCTCCGCCGTCGGCCAAATTAATCATCGTGTTATTAGCCACCGCGGCCGCGATATTGTTGCTGTCCTGGGAAACAACGGTAAAAGCGCTCGAGCACGATCCCGCGGCCACTGAATCGGGCGCGTTGGTCATGGCCAATTTAACGGGCGTTGCGCCTGCTTGTATGGCATTGACGACAATAGCTTGGCCCGAGCCGTTCATGAAGCCGCCGCCGGCCGCGATCAGGTTTCCGTTGCCTGCGTTTGATTTTTTATAAAAAAAGTCTATCGAGGTCGGCCCGCCGGCGCCGCCGGGAATGCTCACCGAGCCTATGGGGGCAATGCACGCGGGGTCGCCGTAAAAAACGCCGCCATTTGCGTCGCCAAGCATGACCGCGAGCGCGCTTATTGAAGGAATCGGGTTATTAGAATTATCCTGCGATTGGACCTTCATGCCGGAGGAGCAAGCGCCTTGATTGACCGACAATGGAACGGATTCTATGGGGACCAGCGCGTTTGCGATTGGAATCACGATCGCAAGCTTTGTGGGACTGGCCCCGCCCCCTCCCGCGGCCTGGATAGAAACATTAAGAGAGCCATTCGCCAAGCCCATGGCCGAGGCGCTGAACGTGACGCTGGCCGCGATGGCTTTCTTGTAATAAAAAACCTTAAAGCTCGTGCCTTGAGCAATGATCAACTGGGCGATCGGGGCGCCGGAGCAAGCGGCGTCCCCGCTACCAAAAAAAGCGCCGTCGCTACCTGCTCCGGAAATGGCGGCCGTCAAGTCGCTGACGACATTAATGTCAACGTTGTTGCTGTCCTGAATTTTGACGGCGTATGGTGAACAAATATTTTGGACGATATTGCCTGGGCCGATGATTGCAAGCTTAGGAGGACTCCCCACGCTCACGCCCCTGGTCCCAGCCGCGGCGGAAAGATTATTCCCATCCGAAGCCACGTCCACCGCGCCTAAAAGCACCGAGCCGGGGGATGCCTTCTTGTAGCGGAAATCTCTAAAGGAGTATCCGGCCGCGATTGAAATCTGGGTAATTGGGGTAAAACAATTCGCGTCATAGTCCGAATAAAAATATCCGTCATTGGCGGAATCTCCCATATCCGTCAAGTTGATCTTGCTGGCCAAGGTGACATTGGCCGAATTGCCCCCGGAGTCCTTGGCTGTGACGGTGTAGAGATTGCAGGAACCAGCGTTGATCGAGACTGGGCCGGCGCTGATGGAAAGACGGTCCGGTGAAGCGTCGCTCACCATTACCCCGATGGTCCCGTTCGCCGCAACGAGAGTATCTCCGCCTGCCGCGTCCACGGCCATCAAAGTGACCGCGCCGGTTGTGGCCTTCTTATAGCGGAAATCCCTGGAATTAGTGCTTGGGGCAAAAGAAATCTGTGTAACAAAAGAAAGGCAACTAGTATCAGCCGCGTCATAAAAAAAGCCATCGTTTAAGCTGTCGCCCGAATCTGTTAAATCCACAATGCTGGGTAAAGTGACGTTGGCGATATTGCCCATGCCGTCCCTGGCGGTCACGGTGTAGAGATTGCAGGAACCGATGTTGATTTGATTCGGGCCCACTGTGATAGAGAGGCGGTCCGGTAGAGCGCTGGTCACGTTCACGCCCTTGATCCCATCCGCAAAGGAGAGATTGTTTCCGTCTGAAACAACGTCTTGGGCGATCAATACAACCGAGCCGACAGCGGCTTTCTTGTAGCGAAAATCCCTAGAGAGGCTAGCGGATGAGATCGTGATTTGAGTTATGGGAAAGTTGATACAGACGCTATCCCCGTCTGCATAAAAGAACCCGTCATTGCCGGAATCTCCAGGGTCCGTCAAGTTGATCTTGCTGGCCAAGGTGACGTTGGCGGGATTGCCTCCGGAATCCTTGGCTGTGACGGTGTAGAGATTGCACGAGCCGGTATTGAGCGAGGAAGCTCCGGTGATGGCTAGGCGGTCCGGTGGGGTGCTGGTCACGGTCACGCCGATGATTCCGTTGGCGCTAGAAAGATTGTCCCCGTCTGTGGCCATGTCAGTAGCGGTCAGGGTGACGGAGCCGGTCGTAGTCTTCTTGTACCGG
>CAYHKQ010000058.1:0-1225 GCA_964357255.1 uncultured Elusimicrobia bacterium | reverse complement strand
GAAAAAGCCGTCAAGGCTTGAATCCCCTGGGTCCGTCAGGTCAACCCTGCTGGCCGAAAAAACATTAACAATAGTCTCATTGACGTTTTTGGAAACAACCGTATAAAGGGTGCATGAATTCATATTAATGGAAGCCGGGCCCGCTGAAATAGCCAAGCGGTCAGGGGGCGGCTCAGTCACCGTCACTAACTTGGTGCCGTTGGCTGTAGAAAGATCGTCCCCTTGCGCGGCCACGTCCGTGGCGGTGAGGGTCACAGGGGAGCCTGCGGTAGTCAGCTTTTTGTAATAGACGTTAATAAAGCTGGTGGCAATGGCGATGGAGGTCTTGGAGTTGGGCAGGGCCGTGACGCAAGCCGGGTCGGAATAAAAGATGCCGCTCATGCCGCCGTCGCCCATGGTGACATCGCTGGTGGCGCTGACATTAGCGGCTGTGTTCCCAGAATTCTGGGCGGTGACAGTGTACTGGTTGCAGGATCCCCCGGTGATGGAGGCCGGGCCTGCGGTGATAGCGAGCTTGATGGGGCCGCCTCCGCCTCCGGTGATTGTAATCGCCTGGCCAGCGCCGTTATTTAATCCGCCAAAGACCGCTGTAAGATTGCCGTTGCCTGCGGAGGTTTTTTTGTACTTAAAGTTACCGGAGGTATGGCTACCGGGGCCATAGATGTTGATATTGTAAATTTCCATGGTATCGCAAGTTGGGGAGGCGCTGTCATAGAAATGTCCTCCGTTGGGATCGCTCAACGCCACAAGAATGCTATTGTCGGGCGGAGACGGAATACTAGTAGCATCCTGGGCCTGGAGCGCCAAGCCTGACACGCACTCGCTCACATTGGCCGAACCAGGAATATTAATAAAGGCAAGCTTGGTGGCAGGGGTCGCCCATAATGGGGAGCGGTTAAGCAGATACGCGGTTAAACAGATAAGTAATAAAAAGCGGTTGAGCGGTTGAGCGGTTGAGCGGTTGAGTGTAATAAAGGAATTCCCTTTTTTACTGCACATTCGCCTGCCCCATTTGGATAAAAATTTTAGGATCAACCGAAAGATCAATCTTTCTGCCTTGGAATTCCGTGGCCGTTGTGACCTCCTCGTAATTCCAGCTCATCATGAGTTCCTTGAGCTTCTCCCCTGAACTGACATTGTTGAAATCCTTGAGATTGAGCAAGGACCCGTCATCCCTGACCATGTACATACTGTAATTAAGGAAGGTTCCGTCGTTAAAAGTATT
>CAYHKQ010000057.1:0-16026 GCA_964357255.1 uncultured Elusimicrobia bacterium | reverse complement strand
AAGTGGTGGGTAGCGAGGAGCGCCGTTCGTCGCTTTACCCGATTGTGGAGTTTAAAACGGACAAGGGCGAAAAAATTCGTTTCAAGGGAGGCGGCAGTTCGGACGGGTCGGATTACGAGACGGGAATGAAGGTGCAGGTTGTTTATGACGGCGACAACCCGCAAGACGCGCGAGTTGGCGACTTTATGCAATTTTGGCTCGGCCCTCTGGGGGTGACTCTTTTTGGGCTTTTATTTTTTTTGGCAGGCGTTTTCAGTTTTGTCGGCATTTCCAGCGTTGACAAGGACTTCGGCCCGGGTTTTCATAAAAAAATGAACCGCGATGCCCTTATGATGAGCAAAGAAAAAATCCGCATCTCGGGAACCGTCAAGGAGGTCAAGCCACAGAAGGGCGATCAGGGCGCGGAATTTATCGTTATAGCCACTGTATGGATGCCTGATGGGGTCTCCGAAGAGGCCTTTGAATCCATTCCGATTTTTTTTGATCCTGGGGGCGGGATATTGGGCAAGCGCGTGAATATTTACATTGATCCTTCCGACCGGAAGCGTTACCATGTGGACATTGATCCCGTGCTTGCCGAATTGACCGAAAAAAAGTATTGATTACTGAGCCGTGCGTAAGTAATAGAAAGTTTCAATGACGGGCGAACCCATGGGATTGCTCGCAGGCTCGCCGGGGATGATGGCCGGCGCTTTGCTGGCCGTGGCGCTGGCCCAGGCGGCGGCGGCGTTTGCCGAGTCCTCGATTACGAGCCTGTCCGTGGCGCGCCTGAAGAGTTTAAAGGCGGTCGCTGGCGGGCCTTTTTGGCGCGCGGCCCAGCGCTGGCTGGATCATCCCGAGGAGTATCTGACCCTTCTTCTTTTTATTCAGAACCTTATGGAGGCCTCGTTCGCCTGGCTTTTGATGATTGTCGCTTCCTGGTTTATCGCGAGTTCTTTGGAGCGGGACCTGGCGGTCTGGATGATCGGCGGGGCGTTCAGTTTGATCCTTCTGACGATTTATCCGAAAATTCTGGCCCGGCGCTTGACTCATGGAATTTTTGGCGTTTGGATTTTGCGCGCCTTGCACGCTCTGTTGACCCCTTTCTATCCATTTCTTCACGCCTTTTTTTGGGTGATTGCCAAGGTGTCCGGCGGGTCCAGATCCGGGGCCGCCTTGGGCAAGGGCGTCTATCTTTCCTTTGAGGAATTACGCGAACTGATCAACGAGGTTAAGGCCGGCGCCGAGGTTGACGTCGCGGCCCATGTCTCGCCCCTGGAGCGCCGGGGCATGGAGATGGCCGCTAATTATTTACGCTTAAAGGACGTGCGTGTCGGCGACGTGATGACGTCGTTTGCCGCGGCTTCGGCTGTGCGCTGGGATGACTTGACCGGCGCCCCGAAGAATTCGCCGCAACGCGAACGGCTTGTTTTTTCTTTGATGACCGACGGACATTCACGGACCATTGTGCTCAAAGGGGGCATGCCCTCAGGCTATATTCATGCCAAGGATATGTTGCGGCATCTGGTTTTTAGGGAGGGCCAGGAGCAGGGGGCCGCCGCGGCTCCGACGTTCATTGGTCCCCGGAGCTCCGCGCAGGGGGCCGCCGCGCCTGGGGCGCAACCGGGTCCCCGGAGCTCCGCGCAGGGGGAGGGCCCTGTCTTTGACGTGGATTTAGCCGGCCTTGTCCGGCCTTTGCCGATGGTGCACGCGGACCAGAAGCTCATCAACATGATCCCTCTTCTTTTGCGCGATCAGCCGGTCGCCGCTGTCATTGACGGCGTCAACTGGGTGGGGTTGATCACGGCGGAGGATCTTTTAGAGGAGATTACAGGGGAGATTTTGGACGAGTTCGAGCATCGTAAGAAAAGACCTCGGGCATGAAAATTTTGCCCAGCTTGTCCTAATGAGAATTATTCTTGCCGCGGCGGCGCTTGCGGGTTTTGCCGCCTCCAATGCCCTTGAGACCGCGCTTCTGTCCTTGAGTTTCGCTGAGGAGAAAAAACTCGCCAAGTCTTTGGCCAAGAGGCAATGGCTGTGGACTTTGGCGCGGCTTTACGCCGGGGCCTTTGAGCAATGGAAGCGTCACCCCACCGGATTTTTAACCGTCATTTTGGTTATCAATGGGACGCTTTCGATGCTGTGGTGCGTGCTGGTCTTAGCGCATCTCGGCGCCCACGCGTGGGCGCCGTTGGCCGTGGGCGCTTGTTTGTTTGTCGTGGGCGAGCTTTTCCCAAAGGTCGCGGCCCGAAAATTCCCGGAGTTTTTTATTTTAATTTTAATTTTGCCCTTTTACGGATTTTTTGCGGTTTTGGGAAGAGTCGCGCGCCCATTGGTCCGTCCCGAGCGCCATGGGCGCTGGCGCCTGCCGCGGTCGTTGCGTTATCCCTTGAGCGATCAGGAGTTAAAGACGCTTCTGGCCGACCGCGAGCTGACCCAGGATTTGAGGCCACGCTCGCGGTTTATCGTGGAGTCCCTTCTTGAATTTTCCTCGCGCCGCGTCAAGGAAGCGATGCGCCCGGCGGCTGAGGTTTTTGTTTTAGACCGAAGGGATATCTCGCTCAAAACCGTGATCGAGCGTATCGCGGCGCGTCCCTATTCGCGCATTCCGGTGAGTTCCGACGGCACGCTTGCGCGAACCATAGGGATTCTCTATGCCAAGGATCTTTTGTTTACTTTTGCCACCTCAGGCCTGGTCAACCTTGACGACTTGCTCAGGGAATGTCCGGTGGTGGAGGAATCCGAGCGGCTCACGAGCGTGATGGAGCGCTTTCGCCGCGGCGCTATTCATTTAGCCCTGGTTAAGGACAAGGCGGGCAATGCTAAAGGGATTATCAGTCTCGAGGACATCCTCGAAGAGATGGTGGGGGAAATCAAGGATGAGCACACATAGAGAAAGGGTCAAGAGGGTTAATAGTACGACTCATGCAAATTCATTGCATTCCGCTCATCCTGAGCTTGTCGAAGGATGAATACAGGGTTTTTTGCGTCTTGGCTCATGGTTCGACAGGCTCACCATGAGCGGCTTTTTATCATTTTGCATGAGTCGTGTTAATAGGTCAGAAGGGTCAAAAGGCCGGATAGAGACCTGACCTTTTTATGTATTTCGACACCAAGGCTTTGATTTTGAGTTCGCGGCCGGCGGGGGAGTACGACATGCTGGTCCGGCTCTTGTCGGCTGATTACGGGCTTTTGCGCTCGAGACTGCGCGGCGTGCGTCGGGCAACCTCGCGCCTTAAAATTCTTAAGGAGCCCGGAGTTTTTGCCGATCTTCATTTCTGGGGCCGGCCATCCGCGGAAATTTCTCAGCTATTAACCGGCGTGACCCTGGAGTCTTTTGTCGGGGCTCGAGATCGCTGGCAAAGGCTTTGCGCTGTAGCCGGCATTTTGGCTTTTGCCGAGGCTTTTACCACCCCGTTTGATTCGCGCTCCAAGGATAAGCTGGCCTTGACGCTGGAGTGCTTGGGGCGGCTCGATGGCGCAAAGGCGAATAACGCCAATGAAGAGGGCTTGGTTTTGGCCTACAAGCTTCGTTTTCTCGACCTTTCCGGCTGGCGGTTTTCCGTCAACGATACGGCTAGGTTTTCTTTAGATGCTAAGATGCAGAATCTGTGCCGGGCTTTTGAAGAGGGGAAGTGGCCGGCGGTTGAGGAGGAAGGGTTTTTGAGGTCGGTTGAACGGGCCGTGGACTTGTACGCGGACGCTCTTAGGGACAAGGTGACATGAAAAATTTTGTGGATTTAGTGCGCCGCCTTGAGGGGTTTTGGAAAACCAAGGGGGCCCTGATCGCTTTTCCTTGGGACCAGCCCAAGGGCGCGGCCACGTTTTCACCCTACACTTTTTTTTGGGCTTTGGACGACAAGCCTCATTCGGTTTGTTACATCGAGCCCTGCCGCCGCCCGGCTGACGCGCGCTACGGCGACTCCCCGAATCGCCTGGGCCGCTACTATCAATATCAGGTTTTCTTGAAGCCCGCCCCTGAACGGATTCGGGCCTTTTATGAAAAATCTTTACAGGCCATCGGCGTCAATCTTAAGGATCATGAATTGCGCTACGTGGAGGATGATTGGGAGTCGCCCACGCTTGGCGCCTCGGGAGTCGGCTGGGAGGTCTGGCTCGATGGTTTGGAAATTACGCAATTCACTTATTTCCAGAGTTTTGCCGGCGTGGATCTTGAAACGATTCCCGTGGAAATAACCTACGGCTTAGAGCGCATCGCCATGTATCTCGAGGGCGCGCGTTCTGTGTTCGACATCACTTGGGACCACGGGGTCCGCTACGGCGATATTTTTCATCTTGAGGCCGAACGGCAATTTTCCGTTTATCATTTTGAGGAATTCGACGCGGCCCATGGATTTCAATGTTTTGAGCACGCCCATGGGGAGGCGTTGCGCCTGGCGGCGAAGGGCTTGGTTTTTCCAGCCTACGAAGAAGTGATGAGATGCTCCGAGCTTTTTAACGAGCTTGAGGCGCGCGGGGCTATTACCGTGGACGAGCGCAACCGTTTGATTGGAAGAACGCGGGCCGCCGCTAAGGCGGTGGCCCGAGCGCATTTGGGCAAGGCCAAAGACGCCGCATCGGCCAAAGAGGCGAAGGAAGACGTAAGACCAAGCTAATGAAAAAAACGGGGCGCTCGTCGGCGAATTATTTTCTTCTCGAGTTGGGCGTGGAGGACTTGCCGGCGCGTTTTTTGCCCGGGGCGCGATTATATTTGACAGAGGGGTTGCGCCTGTGGCTTGCCAGGCATCAGTTCACAGGGGCCCGGGCCCAGGTTTGGGTGACTTGCCGCAGGATAGCGCTTTGCCTTTCGTCCCTGCCACAAGAGAAGCCGTCTGAGCGGCAAAAATTTTACGGGCCCAAGACGGCCTCTCTTCGGGACGCCCAGGGGCGTTTTTTGCCGTCCGTGCTCGGATTTGCAAAATCCAAAGGAATCAATCCGGAAGAACTAAAGCTCGAGGAGACTTCAAAGGGGCTGTGCGCCGCGGCCGAGATTGTCGCGCCATCCGCGCCTCTTCTTCGTCTATTGGAATCCGAAGTGTTGCCCTTCGTTTTTACGATTCCGTTTCCCAAGACGATGCGTTGGGGGCAGGCTTTGAGATTCGCCCGGCCTATCCGTTCGGCGGTGGCTCTGTGGAACGGCAAAGCGCTCAAGCGTTGGCGTTTGGCGGGTTTGGCCGGCTCCCGCGTAAGTCAAGTTTTTGGCAAGAGCATCCGTATTCAAGGGGCCGCGTCTTATCAAGGCCGGATGAAGGCCCTGGGCATTGAATTGAATGAGGAATCCCGGCGCGAAGCGCTGGACGGACTCTTAAAGCGTTGCGCCCTGCCGGGCCGGATTTGGGCGCCCCACATTGAATCCTTGATTGCCGAGGCGATTGATTTGGTGGAGCGGCCCGAGGTGTTGCGCGGCGTATTTAATTTTGATTATTTGAGTCTTCCTGAAGAAGTCATCGGAGTGATTCTTTCTAAATCTAAACTATTTGCCGTGCGTCGGGGAGGCAAGCTTGACGCGCGGTTTTTAGCCGTCATCGAGCGGCCCCTGCGCCGTTCGGCTTTGGCAAATATTCGGGGAGGGTACGAGCGTTTGGTGGAATCGCGACTGCGGGACGCAAGGTTTTTTTGGGATCACGATTTAAAGCTTTCCCTTTCCAATGCCGAACGAGAAAAAAAATTAGCCGGCATTGTGTGGGTCAAGGAACTGGGCAGTTTGGCCGCCAAGGTAGAACGAGTTCGGGCCGCGGCCAGGATGAGCGATCAATCCGCCCCGATGAGCGAAGACGAACGCAGTCATCTCGATTTGGCCATACGCTTTTGCAAGGCTGATTTAACCACGACGCTGGTCGGCGAATACCCGGAGTTGGCCGGACGGGCCGGCGCGCATTATGCCAAGGCCGATCCCGAGGCCGCGTGCGTGGCCGGAATTCTCCAGGACGCTTCCCAAGAGCTTCCTGGGACCAGGCTTGCAGGGATTCTGGTTATCGCGGATTGCCTCGATACCTTGTTGGCGCATTTTGCGCTCGGCCATAAGCCAACGCCCAAGGAGGATCCTTTGGGTTTGAAGCGTTCGGCGGAGCGAGTTCTTTATTGTTGCTGGGCGTGCCCGGCGTTGAGCGGCGTTGATTTGGACGCGATGCTCAAAAGCGACGCCGTAGCGCTCAGCGCCCAGCGTTCTGATTTGCCCGACGCGCGGGCCGAACTGCGGCTTTATTTGCGGGGGCGGCTCTCGATCAAGCTCCAAGAAGAGGGGTTGGGTCCTGACCGGGTGGAGGCGATTTTGGCCGCGAATCATTTTGCGTCCGGCTTTTGCGTGTCTAAGGTCCGCGCCGCGGCTCGGGCGCTCAAGTCTTTGGAGAACACTCAACGGCCCCAGCTTGAATCCCTGGCGAATTCGTTTAAGCGAGCGGCCAATATCCTGCGCCAAGCCGGACAAGAAAATATAAATAACGTCAATAAAGTGAATGAGGCGAATAAGGATCGGGAAGAAGGAGCCCCTGCCGTGTCGAGCCGCCTTTTTGAGCATCCGGCCGAACGAAAACTTTTTGACGCTCTCAATCTTCTAAATCAACAAATCACGCTTGATGTGAGCCGGCAGAACTATGATTCGGCCTTTGAGCGGCTTTCGCAATTAGCCGAACCGCTCGCCGGATTTTTTGATTCCGTCATGGTTCTCGTGGACAAGGAGCCCCTGCGGAACAATCGCCTGGCTCTGCTCGGCCAACTCAAAGTTATGGTGCTGGATTTGATTGATCCATCAAAGTTGACCTTGAAATAAGGCGAAGAAATGAAAATTTCCCTTTTAACCTGCTTGGCGTTTTTGGCCTCCTGTGACGCTTCCTCTCATCAACGCAAGCTCGTTCTCTATACCGACACCCCGGAAAGTTTAACGCTTAAGCTCACGGATATTTTTGAAAAAAAATACGGCATTGAAGTCGAAGAGGTCATGGAAGGAACCTCCTGGCTTATGACCAGGCTTCGGGCCGAGCGGGCCCGTCCGATCGCCGACGTTTTTATGGGAGCGAGCGGCACCGTGCCCGGCGTGCTGGGCGCCAGGGAGGGGATTTTTTTTCCCTATACGCCGATCGCGGCCCAAGCATGGCCCTGGAAACAGGGCAAGCTCCAACTCAGGGACAAGGACTGGAAATGGTTCGCTTTCGCGTTCGCCTCGTTGGGCTTGGTTTACTCGAGCGCCGCTGTGGCGGCCTTGGAATTACCCCCCACGTGGGAGAGCCTGGCGGAGCCGAGGTGGCGCGGCCAACTGACCATGTGGGACCCCTCGGTGAGCGGCACGTCAACCTTATTTTTAGTTTCTTCTCTTGAGCGGGCCATTAATCATGGTTTAGGCGAGGAGGGAGGATGGAAATTTTTGTCCGGCTTTTATCACAATCTTAAAAAGTATTCCGAAGGCGGGCCGCCATTGTTGGATGTGGCCCATGGCGTGGTTCGGATGGGCCTTCACCTGGACAATCAGTTTCTCTATTATCGGCAAAAATCAGGGCCCACAGGAGCCTCTGTTTCTTTTTATCTTCCCCCGGAAAGCCCCGTCTTGAGCGACCCTGCGGCATTGGTGGCAGGCGCGCCGCATCCCGCGGAGGCGCGGCTATTTTTGACCTTTCTGCTTTCTGAGGAAGCCCAGCGGATTTTGGGCACGACGTTTTGGGTTCGCGACGCGTCTGGCAGGGTTCATTTGCCGACGGGGCATCCGTATGGGGATAAGGCCAAAGAGGCCAAGAAGGTCGGAGGAAAAAAACAGGATACGGTAGCTCGGGGGTTGATGGAGACGGCGTTGGAGATGGACTTTGAGCGCATGGCGGCCGGCTTTGACAGGGCGCGGATACATTGGCAAAATCATATAGAGGAGTAGCGTTTAAGTGCAGAAAAATAAAATTTTATCGTCTGATTTTCGCCTCCTGGTTCCGATTCAGGTGCGCTTTCGGGATACCGACGCAATGGGTCATGTCAATAATGCGGTTTATTTGTCCTATCTTGAATTAGCCAGGATACAGTATTGGAGGGCGATTTCCGGCGGTTGGGATTACTCGAAGGTCAGCTTCATTTTAGCCCGGGTGGAGATTGACTATAAAATTCCGGTCAAGCTGACGGATCAGGTGAGCGTGGGAATTAGGATGTCGCGGATCGGCGGAGCTTCTTTTGATTATGACTATGCTGTTTTTATCGGCGAGCCGCTTCGCTCGGCGACGCTGGCCAAAACGACCCAGGTGATGTACGACTATGCCTCAGCCAAGCCCATGCGCATGCCCCAAGAGTACAGGGAGAAAATCACAAAATTTGAGGCCAATGACGCGAAACAATAAAGAGTTTCCTTTTTATGTTAAAGCTCGAAAATATTTCTAAATCCTACTCCGGCAAGGCGGTTTTGGAGAATTTTGAATTGGAGGTCCAGGAGGGAGAATTCGTCGCGATTTTGGGCCCTTCCGGATGCGGCAAAACAACGCTGTTGAAAATTATCGCCGGCATCGCGGAGCCTGATAGCGGCCGGCTTTTTTGGGCGGGCCGCGACATCACGCGGCAGAAGAGCCAGGATCGTCATTTTTCCCTGGTCTTTCAAAATTACGCCCTGCTTCCCAACTTGAGCGTGTTGGGCAACGTGGCGTTTCCTTTGGCCGCAAGAAATTACGCGCAGGAGCGTTCCTGGGCGGCCAAGGCCCGGTATTTTTGGGGGCCTCTTGAGGCGCGCGTGAGTTTGGCTCAGCGTCGGGACATCGGGGAGGTCTTAGGGCTCCTTCATTTGGGCGGTTATGAGTCTCGCGCTATTTCAACTTTAAGCGGCGGCGAGGCCCAGAGAGTGGCGCTGGCCCGCGGTCTTGTCACCAGGCCCACGCTACTTTTAATGGACGAGCCGCTCGCCAATCTCGACCGCCAGCTCAAGCTCGAATTGCGCGATGAACTTCGTCGCCTGCACCGGGAGTTGGGGATCACTTTTATTTATGTGACCCACGATCAAGAAGAAGCCGTAGTCCTGGCCGGGCGAATGGCGATTCTTTATCAAGGCCGGGTGGCCCAAGCCGGCGTTCCCCGTGATATTTTGGAGCATCCGGTTAATCCGTGGGTCGGGGAGTTTTTTAATTTGCGCCGCATCGTTCACCCTGACCTGTTGCGCTTGATAAAAAATGAAAAGTGAAACCTGGAAAGCGAAACGATTCGCGTTTCATGGCGACAGAGCGGCGCCGGCGTTAATCGCGCTTTTTTTTGCCGTTTTTGTCGGTGTCCCGTTATTGACGCTGGCCGGCGCGGCCCTAACGGGCAAGCCTCCGGCGCTTTTTGATTATATTTCGCGGGGCAAATTTCGCGCGGCTGCCGGAGAATTGGCCAATCCATCCCTGGACTCCATTCGTGATTTAGGAACCACGCGCCGCTACCGGCGAGCCGCCTGGCATACCATTGTCCTGGCTTCAACCGTGGCGACCCTGGCGAGTCTTTTGGCGTTTCCTTTGAGTTGGGCCTTGGGCGCGATGCGCCGTTTTGGCCGCGTTGGGGCCGTTTTTTTGCTACCCCTGGCCATGCATCCGTATCTTTACGCCTTCGCCATTATTTTAATTTTTAGACAACAAGGATTGTTCGCGCGTCTTTTTGGCGGTTCGCCGGTAGATCCTTTTTCAGTGACCGGTCTGATTTTGACCCAGACAGCGGCTTATTTCCCTCTAGCCTTATTGGTGCAGACGCCGTGCTTCGCGTCTTATCGCTCCGGATGGGGCCTGGTGGCCGGCGTGATGGGCGCGGGGCCGGCCCTGAGTTTCGTCCGGGTTTGGCTACCCATGAATATGGCGGGAATCTGCGGCGGGTGGATTTTGGTGGCGCTTCGAAGCATGTCGGATTTAATGAGCCCCATGCTTTTGGTTTCCACGAGGTTTCGCTTGGTGGTTCTTGAGGCCTGGAGGGACCTGGCGGGGTCTAACTGGTGGCCGGGGGCCGCGGCGCTTAGCTTAGAGCTCTTGGCGTTCACGATTGTTTTATTGGTTTTGGAGCGTCGGCTCGTCGGCCCGTCCGCTCCAAAAGTTTTCCTTGGCGAGCCGGAGGTCGAAAGCTCGAAAAAATTCAAGCTTTTAGGGCGTCTGCTTTCGCTCTATGGCGCCGTCCTTATGCTTTTGCCGCTCGCAGGAGTCATGGTGATCGCGTGTTTTTCTTTCGGAGGCTTGCGTCCGATGGATTGGACTTTTCACTATTATCGTGAGACGGCGGGTGATTTGGCCGGAGGACTTTGGGTGAGCTTAATACTTGGCTTCGTCGTTGCCGCTGTTTCGCTGGTAGCCTCCTTAGTTGTTTCGCGTTCGCTCGGCGCCAATAAAGAGGGAGCGGCCGGGCGGTTCATTATTTTTGCGGCCGGCCTCGCTTTTGTCGTGCCCTCCACGGTTTACGCGATCAGCTTGATCGGCGTTTTTAACCGCCCTCCGCTACTATTGCATTTCACCCCGGCCTTGCTAATTTTGGCTTTGATCGCCACGCGCATGAGTTATGCCTTAAGTATTGTGGGCGCGCGCGCTCGCGCCTTGGGTCCGGATTGGGAATTTCGGGCCTCGGGTCTGGGCGCTTCCGCGATTTTTCGTTTTCGCTGGGCCACGTGGCCTCAACTGCGCCCTGCGTTTATGGCCGGCGCTACGTTGATTTTTGTGTCATCGGTTCAGGATATCGCGCTTGCCATCTTGATTGCCCCGCCCCGTTTTTATCCCCTTTCTCTAATCATCGGCCGCAACATCGGCGACGGGCTGTTTTCTCAAGCGAGCGCCTTAGCCATGTCGTTGGTCGTTCTTTTGTCTATCCCCTTGGTTTTGACGGCCGGGAATCTAACCAGCCAGGATTACCGAGGGCTTGGCCGTTGAACGCCTAAAGCCTTTTCCCTAGTGTAGTGTCCCAGAAATCTAAAGAAGCGTTGGGGACACTACACTGGCGGCCTATAATTTTTTCCATTCTATCGTGATCAGGATGGACCAGCTGATCAGGTCAACGAACAGCCAAGCGAGAAAGACAAAGTCAAGAAAGATAAAGAAGACAGTGGAGATTTGTTCGGCTAGATGCGCGTAAATTGAGTCAATGGTCTCGAGTCTAACCATGGCCGTTTTTGTTTGTTCCTCCAGTTCAAAGGCGTCGAGGAGTTCGCGGTGAACGCTTTTTAAGTGCCAGTCCGATTCGATGTGGGGGATTTGGGTGTGGACCGTGTGCAGGCTCTCAACCAGCGCCACCTTGGCCTTATCGAACTCCGTGCGTTCACGGCTGAGCCGCTCATAGGCGGCCGGAATTTTCCAGAATCGGGTGTAGGGGGGCTGAGATTCCAGGATTTTTTGAGCCCGGCCCAGGGCCCGTTCGAGGAAAGCGTTGGCCGCGCGGGCGTTGAAATGTTGGGCCAAGGCCAGGGAGAGCAGGTCTTTTAACGTTTCCTCCTCGCGAGAATGTAAAAATGCGCCGTATCGGTTGACGAGGATGATTTCACCGTCGTAATAGCCGATGTTTTTGAGTTTTTCTTTTTCCAGGGCATAGTCGGAGAGCCTCGCGTACGAGGGTTCTCCGGTTACGATGCCGAAAAGCGTTTTACGATTTTTTTTGAGGAAGGATTCGGCTTCCAGGTCTTCCTGCCAGGGGGTGAGCATGAGAAGATTAAAAATTTCATGACTCGGTTCCAAGCGTTCGACGCCGGCTGAGCGCGAATAAGGCCTAGCCTTGGCCAACGTCTCGTCAATTTGGCCTAAGAGATAAACGGGCAGGGCGTATTTGCCGACGCGGACTTTTTCATTGGATACGGCCAGGTCGGAAGCTTCCGTCAAGTCGCTGGGAAAATTAAAGGAGAGATCGATCATCCCTATGCCAAAGGGATAGAGGTCCGCCACGAGCGTGGCCGGGCCCAGCGATTCGCCTTCAAAAAAAACTTGGCCCGCATCCGGCTTTCTGAGGACTTCCTTGTTGTAGCGGTTGTGATTGAGGCCGAGATCGAGGTCCATGCCCAGGTCAAAGGGATAAAGGTAGTGAACGCGGATTTTACCGGCCATATTACACCGCTCCCTTGGGAGTCCAAGCTATGATTTCAAAGGAGCCTTCGCGGCCGCGGCGGCGGCACAGAGCGGCGAGCGTGTTTTTTCCGGTGGCGGCTATGGCCAGGGGAATTAAATCCTGTTCACGCCAAATATATTTTTTCGGCTCCCGGCCGCGGCTTTGGCTGATGATGGCATAATCTTCCTTTTCTTTGACCAGAACATGGGAAGCCTCCCATCCGCAGGCGAAGGAAAGGGCTGAACCGGACTCACCAGATGAGCCGGCGAGCGCTCGCGCTAAGGAGGGGTGGCCGGCTAATTCGCCGCTGGGCAACAGCGAGGTTGCGTGGGCTTGGCCGTTGTCGGTAAGCCAGACGTACATGCCGTCCCAACAAATAAGGCTACCGGGTTTTCGGTTAATATCCGGATGGAGTTCCAGGGGGAACTTCGACTCTTCGGCGGTGTCCAAGAGAAATATTTTCCCTTCGTCCGTTTCCACGATCAGCCGGCCCGCGCCGATCGCGAGCGCTTGGATAAACCGGCTGCTGTTTTGGGCCGGAGTCGGCGCGCGCAGGAAGCGGGGGCCCGAAGGCCCTAACTCGAAAAGTCCGGCGCTGGTCCAGTCGGCTATATAAAATTTTTCTCCGTCAAAGGCGAGGCTCGACGGATCCTTTAGCGCGCGTTTGGGAATCGAGGGAAGACTGACTTGGGGCGCCGGTTTTTTAGAGCAACCCAGTGGAATGGCGACCCAGGCGATGGAGGCGAAAAGGGGGAGAGTGATGGAGGCGAAATTCACCTTACTTTTCCGGCTTTGGAATCTCGAGGACTTCGCCTACCTTGGGGAGGCCGCGGATGATTTTGGCGGGATTGGTTTTATAAATCGGCTCCCAGAGTTCCGGGTCTCCATAGTATTGGCCGGCAATGCCGCGCAAAGTGTCGCCTTCCGAGGCGCGATGATGCTTGGGCCATTCCGGGGGTTGCGGCCTGGGCTTGGGCTTTGGGGCCGATTCCTCCTTGCGCCGCTCGGCTTCGGCGCGGCGCAGTTCCGTCGTTCCGATTTCCTCGCGCCGCCGCGCTTCCATGGCCCTGATCTCTGCGCGCAGAATATTGGAATTAAACTCAGCGTCGTCGACTTCTTTGAGCGCCAAGCGCTTTCTTCCCTCAAGGTTGAGTAGTTCTTTGGAAAGGTTCTGCGCCTCGGTGGCGGCGCGGCCCACGAATTTTTCATAGAAGCGTTTACCGCCGAAGGCGTAACCCACGCTCACCATCGCGGCGCCTTCGGAGCGATGAAACCCTTCGTAGGGCAGATCGAGGGCCATGTCCACCGTCAGCGGGGACAGGTCCACGCCGAATCCCAGAGCCACGGTGCCCAAGGCTCCAAGATTGTCGCCGCGCCCGATTCGCACCGACGCGAGGCCGTGGTAAAGCTCTATTTCAGCCGCAGGATAGAACGTTGAAAAGTCCGGCCGTATCCGGTAATCTATCATTAGGGCGTAAGGACCCCGGCGTTGAAGAACGCCGGTATTCAAAAATGGCCCCGGCGGATGAAGGTTGCCACTATCGAGTCCCGTGACGCTCATGCCGAATTGCGTTCCCGACCTGGGAAAGCCCAGGAGCACGCCGGCGTCGAGCCCGACGCCAAGCTTATTGTTAAAGTTGGAGGCGATGTCTTCGCGGCTTATTTGGCTGATGGCGCGAAAGCTCATGCCCCAGGAAAATCGGTGTTCGTTTTTGGGTATCCAAGGCAGAATTTCCTGCTGGGACCAGGACAGGTAGAAGCGGTCCGTGTTTTTCAAGCTTGATTTTGTGCCTTGCCATCCCCCGGCCGCGGTGATGCCGGCATAGACCGGACGAACGTAGGCAAAATGGTAATTGGAAACGGGTAAAGCGTAATACAAGCCCAAGCCCGATGAAATCCCCTCCATGTTCATATTGGCCAAACCCGCAGGATTGACATAGAGGCTTTGGTACCCCTCGGCGTGGCCCGCGTAGGCGCCGCCCAGGCCTCCAATGCGGGCGCCCGCGACAAGGTCGTCGGGTTCTAAGGCATGGGAAGCGGGAAGCGGGAAGAGTGAAGCGAGAAAGAAAAGAACAAAAAGCGGAAAGCGAGAATTTTTTATAATTTTTTTGCGCCCCCCGCCCCCCGCCTTCCGCTTCACGGTTTTTATTTTAGGTTTTCTGCGAAGAAATTAGCCGTTTCTTTTTTTATGGAGCCGATGCGCAAGATGGCGCTGAAATGACCGGCCCACAGTTTTTTGACCCGCGCATGCGGCATGGCTTGGTCCAGGCGATCGCGGCATGCCTTGGGAATAACCTTGTCCCAGACGGCATGAACGATAAGGAGTGGGCGGCCTTTCCAAAGATTGCCGGGCCCTTTCTCCCGGGCCAAGGCGCCAAGGTCGAGCCCATCGAGTCTTTGCGTTAATTCCTGATAGCTGACCTTTAATTTTTTGGCGATTTTATTTGTTTCGTGGCTTTCCATGATGAGGCGGGCCGGGTCCGCGCCGCCGAGTAAAAAGGCGCCGGCCGCGAAGCGTTCGTCGCGGGCCATGGCTATGGAGCCCACAATGGCGCCCAGGCTGATTCCCAGGACCCCGATTTTTTTCGGCTTCCATTGAGGCTCGACGGTTTCAAGGCCCCCCTCGTCGGCCCAATCCAGAATAAAACGCAAATCATTGAGCGCCTGGCGGAAATTCATGGCGATTCGCTTGGGATCGCGGTCCAAAAACAGCCAGCCGCTTGGCAGGCTTAAAAAATAGCGGCGTTCAAATTGCTGGGGAAAAATAACGATGGCCGCGGCTAAGCCGCGCTCGTTTAAGGCCTGGGCGAATTGCCGTTCAATCCAGAGGTTTTGCCCTCCCAGAATCGGCAAAATTAAAACCAGGGGCGCGTCATGGGCCGGGCGTTCGGGCAAATGAAGGTACATCCATAGTTCTTGAGCGGCTGGATTGGCGGCTTTGTCAACGACGATTTCCGTTTGGTTGAGAATGACGCAGGCCGTAGCTGGTCCTTGGCGAGAGGTCCAGATGACTCGCGCTTGGGCATACAGGGGAAGGCCAAAGAGGCCAAAAACGCCACAAAGGCCAAAGAGGCCAAAAACGCCACAAAGGCCAAAGAGGCGAAGGAGGCGAAAAAATAATGTCTTTCCCCGTTTGAGCCTTATTGGCATTTTTGGCCTCATTGGCGTCTTTGGTCTTTCTTCATAGTTCCGACAGGAATTCTCGGATCGCCTTTGGGTACGTTTCATATTCGAGTTCGTGAACGCGCGCGGCCAGGGTCAAGGGGGTGTCTTCGGGGAGCACCGGGATTTTTTCCTGCCGGACAATGCGCCCGTGATCGAACATGCCGTCGACGACGTGGACGGTGACGCCGGTTTCCTTGTCGCCGCTTCTTAAAACGGATTCATGGACGCGACGTCCATACATGCCCGGGCCTCCATGACGGGGCAAGAGCGCCGGATGAATATTGAGGATTTTTTCCCGGTAAGCGCCAAGAAGCGGTTCTTCGATTTTTTTTAAGTAACCGGCCAACGCGATAATGTCAACGCCGTGCGCTTGAACTTTTTTGAGAATGACCTCGGACCAATCGTGGGCCGTGGCCCACTGCCCGGGCGCCACGGCATAGGCCGCCACCCCGAGGCGCCCGGCCCGTTCTAAAGCCGGACAAGGGCGTTCGCAAATTAGGCAGACGACCTGAGTGTCGGGAATATCGCCGTTGCGGCAGGCCTCAACCAGGCGTTCGAAATTGCTTCCGTTGCCCGAGGCGAAAACGGCCAGATGGAACACTCTTGGCCTTTTTGGCCTCGCCCCCATTCACCTTTGGCCGATGGGGAGGTAGTGGTTGAGCGTGGGGCCGGTGTAAATTTGGCGGGGCCGGCCGATTTTCATTTGCGAATCTTCATGCATTTCTTTCCAGTGGGCGATCCAACCCGGCAAACGTCCCAGGGCGAACATCATGGTGAACATATCGGTCGGAATGCCGATGGCCCTGTAGATGAGGCCGCTGTAGAAATCCACGTTGGGATAGAGCTTACGTTCGAGGAAGTACGAGTCTTTTAAGGCTTCTTCTTCCA
>CAYHKQ010000056.1:12136-16224 GCA_964357255.1 uncultured Elusimicrobia bacterium | reverse complement strand
GGACGGGGCGAGGGGGTTTTGGAAAATTTATCGGCGGCCTGCCGGGCGAGTCGTGCCGCGGACCGGTTTATATCGAGGGCCTTGTCCTGCAAGCCGTATTCCGCCAAGACGATGCGCGTGGCGCCGAAGGTGTTGGTTTCAATAATATCCGCCCCGGCTTCGAGATAGCTTTCGTGGATATCGCTAATGACGCTCGGGGCCGTGAGATTTAAGTGCTCGTTGCATCCTTCGTATTGGGGTCCGCCAAAATCTTTTGCCGTGAGATTTTTCGCCAGGAGCATGGATCCCATGGCCCCGTCCACGACGAGTATTTTTTCCTTAAGAAGTTTCCCCAGGATTTCAGCGGTTGATGAGGTTAAAGCAGGTTTCATGATCGCCGACATAACGAAAAATTTTACCTCTTACTCGCTACGAATGCTAAAAAGACCGCCGTATCTACTGTTTAATCGGCGGGGTTTGGGTTTCTTGTGGGACAAGGACTGTTTCGGTCGGAGTCACGGCGCGATGTAGGCTCAAAAATCCGGCGCAACTGACAACGGCGATAGCGGCATTGATGGTCCAGGGTAGCCAGGGAGCGATTCGGCCGACATGTTGAAGCGACACGCCTCCGATGGCGCTCGCCGCTAAGCCCCCCAAGACGGAAACGAACTGAGCCATGCCGATGTAGGTTCCCTGAAAGCGCGTGGGAGCTAAGCGCAGGGCCAGGTTTGCGGCCATCGTCAGATATCCCGGCAGAAATATCACCTCTCCTAAGGTAATAATAACAATGGAGACTATCAGCGCCGGAACGCTCGTGGCAAAGCCCACCAGGAGATACCCGGCTCCATAGAAAGCCATGCCCAGGGCCATGGAGTTGGCCAGACTGTAGGAAACTAAAAGCCGGGTGACGGCCGCCTGCAGGATGACCACAAGCGAGCAATTGACGGTGTAGAGAAATCCGATAGAGGATTCGTTTTGGCCGCGGTAGTGAGTCAGGTAGAGGGTCAGCATGCTGAATAATTGCGATACCGCGATCGAGGCGACGAAACCCCAACAGCAAAATGCGAACCATACTTTTTGTCGGGCGGCCTTGGACCAAATGTCCACGGGCAGAATGATAATCTGCTTTTTAATGATCGTGGATTCCCGCGTCTGGTCCGACGTTTCCCCTTTAAGGGGTATTTCGCCGTATTGGCTTTGGCGGCGCAACAAACCTTTTTCCAGGAGAAAAGCGTTGACCAGGGTTCCTAAGGCCGTCAAGCCGAACAAGGCCGCGTAGCCGATTCGCGCGGCCAAGAGGCCGCCCAGGGCCAGCCCCAGGGCGCCGCCGGCGTTGATGCCGACCCTCATAAAGGAGAAGGCGTCCTGGCGGTTTTTATGTCCCACGCGTTTGGACACAAAAGAATCCGCGGCCGGATGGAGCAGAAAGCCCAGAAAGGTGTTGGCGTAAAATAGGACGACGAGAAGAATCGGCGAGAGGCGCAGATGCACAACCAGGGCCACCAGCGACGATGTGACGGCGCGCAGTTTAACGGAGAGCGCCATGGTCTTTCGCGCGCCGAACCCGTCGCTCAATGGCCCGCCCAGGAGATTGCCCAGGGCGCTGATTAAAATATTTCCGGCCATTAAAATCCCAATGATCCCCAGGCTGATGCCGAGCCGCTCAAAATAAACCGGCAGGAAAACAAAGGAAAGGCTGAAAGAAGCCGACAGAAGCAGGCGGCTGAGAAAAAGTATTTTGACCTCCGGCCCATACTGGCCCAGGCGGAAGTTGTCTACAAAACGCGATAAAGCTCCCCAAGCCCTTTTTCTCATTTGACGTTTCTTGAGTATACTTTCTCGTATGCTTGTCGGTATATGTGGCGCGCTCTAAAATTTGCCTTCGTAACCCGCCTGCCCTGGCTCTACATTTATTTCGTCGGAAAGACATCCGCTATTGCGAGTATCAATGCAAAATATCAGACTGATTTTGAAGCCGCCCAACAACTTTATATCAATGCCCTTTGGCATGAGCGCCAGGCTGCGTTCGCCTATACGCACCGCGGCCTAAAAATTTCGCCCCTGGTTTCGCCGAGCAAGGATGGCGATATCATGACCCGGGTTCTCCAGCTCTTCGGCTTCACGGCCACGCGTGGCTCCTCACGGCGGGAGCCCAGAAAAGGGTTGATGTCTTTGATGCGCCGTATTAAGGAAGGCTATTGCCTGGCCATCACGCCGGACGGGCCCGTGGGCCCGCGCCGCGAGGTCAAGCAAGGAACGCTTTATCTGGCCCAGAAATTGCGCCTCCCTATTTTGCCTGTCACCAACGGCATGAAGCGCAAACTGGTTTTTAAGAGCTGGGATCGTTTTCAATTGCCTCTGCCGTTTAACTACATCGTGCTGGTTTACGGAGCGCCCATCTGGATCAAGCCCGAGGACGATCTTGAGCAAAAAGCGGCAGAACTTAAAAAAGCGCTCGACGAAATCACCGAGCAGGCCGACCGCGCGGCCTGCCAACAGAAAATGTAGGGTCAAAAAAAGTTTCGTTGAGCTATTGACACATCATGTTTTTTTATTAACAATGGACGCAATGCGGTATTACGCTGGAGCTTTAGCGCTGGGGCTAGTCGCCGTATTTGCCGTTGCTCCGGCGCGCGCCGCTTCCACGAAAACGTCCTATTCGCTCACGCTCAAAAAATCTTCCGATACCGCCAAGGCATCCGCGCTTTTTTATTGCCAGCATGACCGGGTTTATGCTAACGTAGACCTTTCCCGAGGAGTCAAGGGGAATAATGTTCTTGAGGGTTTTTGGTACCGGCCGGACGGCAAACTGCAAGAGCATACCAAGCTCCCCTTGGAACTTGGCTCTAAGGCGGGAAAACGTTTTTTTATGTGGCTTAAGTTTCATGTGGAAAAGAAAGGGCTCGAGGATATGATTGTGCCTGATTTTAAGGACGAAGCTTTTGACGGAGATTGGAAAGTGGAAGTTTTTTGGAACAACCAGAAGGTTGCCGCTTCCACTTTTACCGTGCGTTGTGTTTAATTTAATTGGAGGATAAGATGAAGAAAATTCGCTCATTGAGTTTTACGGTTGCGGCGGCATTAACGGCTTTCGGCGTTTACGCCTTAGTGGGTTGCGATAAGAAAAAAGATGAGGCAGTCACCTCTTCCGGCGGCGGCGCGGTTGCCGCGGCCCCGGCCGATCCGGTCGGCACGGTGACGACGCATTTGCCGCTTAAGGCGGGAGCCCTTGTCAATATTTTGAATTTCCGCACAGGCTATATCAATTGCACCGGCGTCAGTGACTGCGATTTGCTTGTGAGCAAAAACAGCGATGACATTGATTTAACCGCTTATGCGGCGACCCTGGGCAATGACGATGTGGTCTGGATGGCTGATGTCGGCGCGGTGGCCGGCTTAGTCGAGGTGACCGGTATTCCACAAGACGGTCGCGCTGTGACCATGCTGGCTCAGGCGGGCCACGGCTATGTCATGCAACTTTATGATGGCACGTATTCCCGTTTTTATGTGACTTCCGTGAGCACCTCCGCCGGCGTGATGATGAAATGGCAGTATCCTTTTGTTGTTTATAACTCCACCACTCCGTCCACGACTTGGACCCTAGTGGTTAATGTTTTGGCTACCAATGGCACAGGAGTTGGAAAGGTCAGCTCAAACCCATCTGGAATTGATTGCGGCGCAACGTGTAAAACTATTTTTGCCAGCACCGGGACCGTGACCTTAAAGGCCATTCCGGAGGCCGGCTCTTACTTTTCTTCCTGGACCGGCGCGTGCGCGGCTTTTACCGGACCTGTCTGTTATATAACCATGAGCGCTAATAAGAGCGTAACCGCGAAATTTGACACCCTGGCATTGTCCGTGAAATTAGCGGGCACTGGCGGCGGCGCGGTTTCTTCTTCGCCCTCCGGAATTGACTGCGGCACGGATTGCGCGGAAACCTATGGCGCCACCAGCGGCAGTATGACCGTGACATTGACCGCCACGGCCGATTCCGACTCGGTGTTTAGCGGTTGGGGCGGCTCGTGCGCGGCATTTACAGGTCCAATATGCACAGTGACCATGACCGCGGCTAAGTCCGTTACTGCGACCTTTACCAGGATTGCGCTGAT
>CAYHKQ010000056.1:10131-12126 GCA_964357255.1 uncultured Elusimicrobia bacterium | reverse complement strand
GCGCTGATCGTATCGAGGGCGGGCACCGGCGCCGGCACGGTCACCTCTTTTCCCGCGGGAGATATTAACTGCGGAACGGCCACGGGCGCAACCGACTGTTATGAAACCTATTCGTCCGGTTCCCCGAGCGCCATCGTTAATTTAACGGCCACGCCGGATGCCGGATCAATTTTTTCCGGTTGGACGCTCAACACGAATCCCGGCGGGGGCACCTCGTGCGCGGGCCAGGGAGCTTGCTATCTGGATATGGCTGGGGCAGGGGCAGTGACAGCGATCTTTGATAAGCCGCTTTTGACTATTGCAAAGTCCGGCGTTGGCAGTGGTTCGGTGACTTCCTCGCCATCGGGAATCAATTGTGGCGTGGACTGCATGGAATACTATGCAGTGGATACTGCGGTCACCTTGACTGCCGCGGCTGATACAGGGTCTACCTTTTTAGGTTGGAGCGGCGGTGTTTGCGCCGGCTCCGGCGCGACTTGCGTGGTGACGATGAATGATAAGAAGGACGTTGAAGCGGTCTTCGGCCAGCCCACCTTGACGTTAACGGTTACACGCAATGCGGGGGCGGCGGGCGGCGTGGTGAAGGCTGATGTCGGCGGTATAAACTGCGGTTTAAATGGCTCCACCGAGACACCTGATGTGGCCGTTGCGGATTGCACGGAGAATTATTATGTTGACAGGGCGGTAGTCCTGACGGCTTCCGCCGCAGCCAACTCGACCTTTATGGGTTGGACCGGCGATTGTTCGGGAACAGGGACCTGCAGTTTGACCATGAACGCCGATAAAATCGTAGGCGCGGTGTTTAATACCTACCGGTTGACGGTGAGCAAGGGTGCGAGCACTGGCGAGGGAAGCATTACGTCATTGCCGGCGGGTATTAATTATGACTATGCCAATACGGACGATTCGGAGTACTATCCGCTCAATACCCTGGTTACGTTAACGGCTGTTGCGAACTCCAAGTCTGCTTTCACCGCTTGGAGCGGCGAGGGTTGCTCGGGAACCGGCACCTGCGTCGTGACCATGCACGCGAATAAAACCGTAACAGCGTTGTTTACGTCTTATACCTTAACGACGAATAAAACGACCAATGCGACAACCCTCGTTACCGGAAACGGCACAGTGACCTCCGCTGTAGCCGGCATTAATTGCGATAGCAATAACACGGATTGCACGGAGAAATACGCGCCGAATGCCTCCGTGACATTGGCCGCAACGGCCGATGCTGATTCGACATTTATGGGTTGGAACGGCGGCGGTTGCTCCGGAACTGGTGGTTGCACCGTGACCATGGACGCGAGTAAGACGATATCGGCTAAGTTCGACCCGCCGCTGTTGACTCTGACGGTTACGCCGGCAGGCACGACGGGCGTGGCCGGCACGTCCGCCACGGGTGCGGACAGCGGAGCCGGGCTTGTCGCTTGCGTGGCTGCCTGTCCAAAATATTATACGGCCCATTCCGTCGTGACCATTACGGCGACCAAAGGGAATGCCAGCACTGGCGCTTGGGGCGGGGCCTGCTCCGGAACTGTCGCCGCTTCGGCAACTTGCGATGTCGTCATGAACGGCGACAAGGCTGTCACCCTGACTTACGCGCCATAGCGCGGCCCAGCCGCAACCAAATTCGTCATTCCGGCGAAAGCCGGAATCCAGCCTTTTTTTCGTTGGCAACGTCTGGACACCGGCTTTCGTCCCGTCAGGAGACGGGAGAGTCCCCTCAATTTCAATAAAGGGTTGGGACGCCGGTGTGACGAACAAAAAATCTTCTCGAAAAAACAAGAATTTGAGTCTTCGTGCTATAGAGGGTTGGGACGCGGCGGAATCCGAGTTTAATTTTTTTGAAAATGGCGGACGAGAGCAAAAGGTATAATTTAATTTTCCACATGCCGCGGTAGCTCAGTGGTAGAGCGCAGCTCTGAAAAAGCTGGCGTGGGGGGTTCGATTCCCTCCCGCGGCAGACTTGCTTTGCTATCGTGCGAAGTGGGAGGGAATCGA
>CAYHKQ010000056.1:0-10031 GCA_964357255.1 uncultured Elusimicrobia bacterium | reverse complement strand
CCGGGGGAGCGCCGCGAGGCAGCGGCGCGCAGGAGGGGGATTCCCTCCCGCGGCAGACTTGCTTTGCTATCGTGCGAAGTGGGAGGGAATCGAAGGGAACCCGAGCGCACCCGGTGGGTGATACAGCGAGGGTCCCTGGCCCCGGGGGAGCGCCGCGAGGCAGCGGCGCGCAGGAGGGGGATTCCCTCCCGCGGCAAATCAGTAGGCGAAAAAGCGGAATAATTGCCCTTGTCAAGCGATATAAATGTCTCTAAAAATTTCCAATAAAACTCACATGCCCGCGATGGAGCCTAAAGAGCGCTCCGGGGTATTCGAAGAAGTCAATTTTGGTTATGACTTGAACAGGGCCCTTTTTGAAGCCGGACGATGTCTTCGTTGCCAGGAGGCCGAATGCGAAAAAGGCTGTCCGGTTAACATTCCGATTGCCGAGTTCATCCGATTAATTTCTCAAAATAGAATCGAAGAATCTCTCAGGCTCGTTAAAAAATATAACAGCCTGCCCGGGGTCTGCGGCAGGGTTTGCCCCCAAGAGTCTCAGTGCGAAGGAAAATGTCATGTCAGCGGAAGGTTTAAACCCGTAGCGATAGGATATTTGGAGCGCTTCCTCGCTGATTGGGAGGTCTCCAACGGAAGAGTCGAGGAGAATATTTTATCCGCGAAGCCCCACAAGGTCGCTGTTATCGGCTCAGGACCCGCGGGCTTAACGGTCGCCGGGGACTTGATACGCAAGGGCTATGGGGTGACTATTTTTGAAGCGCTGGACGCGGCCGGCGGAGTTTTAAGATACGGAATACCGGAGTTCAGACTGCCTAAGGCGATATTGGATTTTGAAATCGAAGGCCTCAAAAAGCTTGGCGTTGAAATCATTTGCGATTTCATTGTCGGCAGAACGAAAACCATTGACGAGCTACTCAAGGAATATGATGTCGTTTTTTTGGGAACCGGCGCCGGATTGCCGTCCTTCCTTGGAATCGAAGGCGAACATTTAAACGGAGTCCTCTCGGCCAACGAATTTTTAACCCGGATCAATCTCATGAAGGCCTATCTTTTTCCGCAATACGATACGCCGGCTAAGGCTGGGAAAAAAACTATCGTTGTCGGCTCCGGCAACGTGGCCATGGATTCGGTGCGCTCGGCCCTGAGGCTCGGCGCCGATGAGGCGGTCATTGTTTATCGCAGAACGATCAAAGAGATGACCGCGAGAATCGAGGAATACGAACATGCCGTCGAAGAGGGCATTAAATTTTATTGGCTGACCAATCCGACGAAAATCATCGGCAATAACAAGGGCTGGGTTAAAGCCGTTGAGGTGGAAAAGATGGAGTTGGGCGAGCCGGATGCTTCCGGCCGCGCCAGGCCGGTCCCGACCGGGGAAAAATTTATGATGGAAGCCGATATGGTCATCTCTGCGATCGGCACGAGCCCGAACCCTTTGATCGCCATAACGACGCCCGATCTTAAGACTCAACAATGGGGTGGAATGATCATTGATGAGGCGACAGGGGCGACTTCCAAGTCCAGGGTTTACGCCGGAGGCGACATTGTGACGGGTTCCGCGACGGTCATTTCGGCCGCCGGGGCCGGCAGAAAAGCAGCCGATGCCATTGATGAATTTTTATCTCGGAAAAACGCAAAGAAGTTATGATCGCTGAAAAGACGAAAAAAATCGTTGAAAAAGAAAAGCGCGGGCGGCGGGCCTTGATCGCGATTTTGCAGAAAGTGCAATCCGACTATAGTTATCTGCCGGCCGAGGCGCTCGATCAAATTTCCTTGTCGCTCGAGATACCGCCGGCCGAGGTTTATAGCGTCGCCACTTTTTACAAAACCTTCGGTTTTCAACCTAGGGGAAAACATAGCGTTACCGTGTGCCTGGGAACGGCATGTCACGTCAGGGGCGGCGCGCGCATCGCCGAGGAGCTTTCCGGTATTTTGAACATTAAATCAGGCGAAACAACGGATGACGGGGAGTATTCCCTGGAAACCGTTAACTGCCTTGGTTGTTGCGCCATCGGCCCCGTGCTGATGATGGACGGCAAATTCTATGGACAAATGACGCCGCTGAAAGTCAGGAATCTGTTTAAGGGACCGCAGGCTGTCGGAAAATGACGGCAATTTCGATGAAAAAGAAAACCGACCTGGCGGAACTGAAAAAAGCCATTGCGAACGAACGCAACGACGAAGAAATCGTCATTAGGGTGTCCGGAGGAACCTGCGGTATCGCTTCCGGAGCCACCCAATTAAAAGAGGCGCTGGAAACGGAAATTCTCAGGCAGGGATTGCGCGGCAAGGCCGTTGTTTCGTTTACAGGCTGTCAGGGCTTTTGCGAGCACGAGCCCCTCGTGACCATATCGCCTAAAGAAATTTTTTACGAGCGGGTGAAGCCCGAACATGCCGCTGATATCGTTCGAGAAACGATCCTCGGCAACAAAACACTCGACCATCTTTTACACGTTGATCATACGTCGGGACAAAAGATACGACTCCTCGGTGATGTGCCTTTTTATAAAAAGCAACAGCGCGAACTTCTGGAAAATAACAGACTCATCGATCCGACGCGAATTCTTGACTATGTTGCCGTCGGTGGCTATGAAGCCCTGGTCAAGGCGTTGACTGAAATGACGCCGGAGGCCGTGATCGAGGAAATTAAAAAGTCGGGCTTGCGCGGCCGCGGCGGCGCGGGATTTGCAACCGGCATTAAGTGGGAACTGTGCCGCGGGTCCGAAGGAAGCTCCAAATATGTCATTGCCAATGGAGATGAGGGTGACCCGGGCGCTTACATGGATCGCTCCGTCATGGAAGGCAATCCCCATTGCGTCATCGAGGGCATGATCATCGGGGCCTATGCCATCGGCGCTAACGATGGATTTGTTTATGTCAGAGCCGAGTATCCCTTGGCCGTCGAGAATCTCGCTTTGGCTATTGAGAAGTGCCGTGACTACGGTTTGCTGGGTAAAAATATTTTCGGCTCCGGCTTTGATTTTGACCTTGAAATTAATATGGGGGCCGGGGCGTTCGTCTGCGGCGAAGAAACCGCTTTAATCGCCTCGCTCGAGGGCAGGCGCGGTATGCCCAGAACACGGCCGCCCTATCCGGCGCTCAGCGGTTTTGCCGGTTGTCCCACTAATATTAACAACGTTGAAACGTGGGCTACGATACCCCTGATTATTAAGCGCGGAGCCCGGTGGTTCGCGTCAATCGGCACTGAAAAAAGCAAGGGCACGAAAATTTTTTCGCTGGTCGGCAAGGTCAATAACACCGGCCTGGTCGAGGTTCCCATGGGAATTAAGCTTTCCGAAATTATTTACGACATCGGCGGCGGCATACCCAATGGCAAAGAATTTAAGGCGGTCCAGACTGGCGGCCCGTCCGGCGGCTGTTTGCCCAAAGAGCTTTTAGATCTTCCGATTGACTACGAAAGCCTGGCCAAGGCCGGCTCCATTATGGGCTCCGGCGGAATGATCGTGATGGACGAAGACAACTGCATGGTTGATGTCGCGCACTATTTTCTCGGTTTCACAAAAGGCGAATCCTGCGGTAAATGCGTGCCTTGCCGTGTCGGCACGGGGCAAATGTATGAGATTTTAGGACGAATCAAAGAAGGCCGTGGCGTTCCAGAGGACATCGCTACGCTCGAACGATTGGCCCGGACGGTTAAAGAGGCGTCCTTGTGCGGCCTGGGCCAAACGGTTCCAAATCCGGTCTTAACGACGCTCAAGTATTTTCGCTATGAATACGAGGCTCATATTCATGAAAAGAGATGCCCGGCTTTGTCTTGCAAAACCCTCATTACTTACGTTATTGTCGCCGAGAAATGCGTCGGGTGCAATTTGTGCGCAAAAAATTGTCCGTCCCAGGCGATTGTAGGGGTTGCAAAGAAGCCTTATCGGATTATTGTGGAAAAATGTGCGAAGTGCGGCACGTGTCTTGAGTTATGTCCGGCCAAGGTCGGCGCAGTTAAAAAAGCGTCCCCGGTGCCTGTTTTGGAGGCTCTCGAGGTTTGATCATGTCAAACGTTACGGAAAAAACAGCGATAGTGGACAAGAAAACCGGCCCATTGGTCGAGTTTTCCATTAATGGCAAGCGGGTCGAAGTCCGGCAGGGCGAGACAGTTTTAAAAGGAGCAAAAAAGGCCGGGATTTATATTCCCGCGCTTTGCTATCACCCTGATTTAGAGCCCTTTGGCGGTTGCAGGCTGTGCATCGTTGAGATTGGTGGCGCACGCGGTTGTCCCACGGCCTGCACCACGCCGGCTCTCGAGGGCATGGAAGTTCAAACGGATACGCAAAGACTCAAGGAGCTTCGCCGCAATATTTTAGAAATGATTTTGACCGAACACCCGCATGCCTGCCTTGTGTGCGCTGAGCGGGGCAAATGCGGCGAGGCCCACGAGTGTTCAAGAAAAGCCGGCATTGCGACGGGATGCAATTTTTGCCCGAAGAACGGCCGTTGCGGCATTCAGACGGTCATGGAACACGTCGAGCTCAAAGAAATAACCCTGCCCCTTGCTTACAAGGGGTTGTCCGTTCAAAGGGATAATCCGTTTTTTGACAGGGACTACAACCTGTGCATTCTTTGCGGACGTTGCGTTCGGGCATGTCAACGAGGCGTTATTAAGTTTATGCAAAGAGGCGGCTTGGCCGAAATCGCGACGGCTCCAGGCAGGTCCCATATTGAAGCCGGGTGCGTATTCTGCGGGGCCTGCGTTGACCATTGCCCGACGGGAAGCTTAATTGAAAGAAAGCGCCGCTGGGAGGGCAAACCCGAAACCCAGGCTAAAACGATTTGTCCCTTTTGCGCCGTTGGTTGTGAAATCACCGCGGGAATTAAAAATGGCCGCGTCATTGAAACATTGACTAACGCTCAAGGATGCTTGCGCGGGCGCTTTTGCGCGACGGAACTTTATGACAGCCACAAAAGAATAACCGTTCCCATGATTAGAAAACACGGCAGGCTTATGCCTGTTTCGTGGGATGAGGCGATCAGCGAGGCTGCTAAGGCGCTAAAAAAATACAGCCGCTCGCGCAGTCCTTTAGGCGCAAAGGATAAAGGCGGGGCGGTTGCGTTGATTTATTCGGCCAATTGCTCGAATGAAGATATGTATGTTTTTTGGAAATTCGCCGACACGGCGATCGGGGCAAGCGTCGCCTATAGTCCGATATCCGCACAGCAAGAACCTTTCTGGAGAAAATCAAACGAGGAAAACGCGTCCAAGCGCCAAGGCTACGTTCCTGAAAACTGGAAGCAAACGAAGTTTTTTTATTTGATCGGCGAGGATTTGCCCGATGGCGTGGACGATGCGGAATTCGTCATTGTTCAGGATATGTTTTTGCCCGAACGGGCCGGCAAAATCGCCCAAGTCGTTTTGCCCTCGGCCGGCTATTTTGAGTTTCAAGGAAGCACGACGGATTTTGAAGGCCGTGTTAAAGCGTTTGAGAAGGCCGTGGAACCTAGGGGGGGTTCCAAGCCTGATTGGTGGATAAGCGCTCAACTCGCGTCAAAATTAGGGGCCGAGGGCTTTGACTACGCTTCGGCCAAGGACATCAACAAAGAGATGGAAACGAACATAACGGCAGGCGGCGGGGGGGAAAGAAGGGGAGAGGCGGATGGCAGGCCCGGCGAGGGTGAAATTCTGCCGCTTGGACCGGAGCTTTGGAATTTTGCTTACCGAAGCGTCCGGTTGGCGTCCCAAATCAAAGGCGTTGAAAAAATTTGCAAGGTGAAAGGATGGAACAGACCCTAAATAAAGGCGCGATGGTTTTGAGGGCAGGCTACGAAGTAGTCGAAAAAACGCAACTTGTTCCGAACGTTCATTTTTTAAAAGTTCGGGCTCCGATGATCGCCCAAAAGGCCAGGGCCGGTCAATTCATTATCATTAAAACCGACGTTGAGGGCGAGCGCATCCCCTTGTCATTGGCCGGTTGGGACGCTAGCGAAGGAACCGTCTCGGTTGTTTTTTTAGATATCGGAACATCAACGCGCAAGTTGGCAAAACTCAAGCCAGGCGACACGATTGTCAGCTGTGCCGGCCCCCTGGGCAATCCCTCGGAAATCAGCAAATTTGGCACTGTCGCCTGCGTGGCCGGATGTTACGGCATCGGCGCGCTGATTCCGGTGGCCATGGCCTTGAAAAACGCCGGCAATACGGTCATCGCGATTATCGAGGCCAGAAGTAATTTTTTGCTTTTTTGGGAAAATGAATATAAGAAGGTTTGTGACAAGGTGTTGACGGCCACTTTTGACGGTAGCGGTCGCAGAAGGGGCCATGCCTCGGACGTTCTAAGGGAACTTCTTGAGAGCGGCCAGAAATTCGATCGAGTCTATTGCGTCGGTTGCACATACATGATGAAAATCACTTCGGATGCGACCAAGCCGAGCGGTGTGCCGACGAGGGTTCAACTTAATCCTATCATGGTTGATGGAACGGGCATGTGCGGCGTTTGCCGCGTGATGGTCGGCGACCGGAAAAAATTCGCCTGCATTGACGGACCGGAGTTCGATGGCCACCAGGTTGACTGGGAAAATTTGATTAAGCGCCGCGGCGCTTATCTTCAAGAGGAACTCAGGGCGCTCTCGGCCTGGGAATGCAAAAATTATGGGTAATTCCGTCGCAGGCCCTAAACGGACGGCGCTTCCGGTTGTGGACGAATTAGGGTTTTTCGAAATCCGACTTGAATCTATCGGAGGGTTGGGCGCTCATCTGGGCGGGCAGATCATGGCCGAGGCCGCTGTCTTAAAAATGGATTTAAACGCCGCGCATTTTTCATCGTACGGCTCGGAAAAAAAAGGTTCGCCGATCAAGTCTTTTGTCAGAATATGCGCCCAGGACCAGACGATTAGAACGGCAAGCCCGGTTGAAACGCCGCATATCATCGCCGTCTTCCATGACGCCTTGCTCAAAAACCCGGCGGTTCTTGCCGGGTTGCGTGAGGCCGGATCGCTCATCATTAACACCGTTAAGCCGGCCAAAGAACTCAAGCCCTTTATTGAAGATATTGAGGGAAGGTGCAACATTTACGCTCTTGACGCCCTAGGCATCGCCGTAGCCGAAAAAAGCCGCGTCAACACGGCCTTAATGGGCGCCGTCGTCAAAGCGAGCGGGTTTTTAAGCGCGGATGCTGTTTTGGAAGTTCTGGCTGAGAAATTTCAAAAAAAGCATCCTCACGCCGTCGAGCCCAATAAACGCGCTTTTGTTCGCGGCGGGAAGGAACTCAAACTTTTATCCGCGGCAAGGCCCGGGGCTGATCCTTTTAAATTAGCCGCAAAGCCGCTCAGGCCGGCGCCTATTTACGGATATGAAACAGCTCCCATTGGAGGCTTGATTATTGATCCAGGAAACACGATATTAAACGACTTGAGCGCATCCCGGCAGGGTTTTTTGCCCGCCTATCATCAGGAAAAGTGCGTCAATTGCGGCATCTGCGATTTAGTTTGCCCCGACCATTGTTTTGCGTGGGATGCGGACGACGAATCAAATAACGCCGATTCCAACGGAAAAATCAAGGTGCGCTTAAAGGGCATTGATTACATGTATTGCAAGGGTTGTATGCGTTGCGTTGATTCATGTCCCAGCGGCGCCTTGACGCAAGAACGGGAAACGGAAGGTTGGGCGGCCAAAAACAGAATAGCCCTATTTGTAAAGGAAAAAATACCGTGAAAACAGCCTCTCTAGATAAAAAAATTGAAACATCGCCGACGACTAAACAGGTTATTGATTTTCGAAGCGGTAACGAAGCCGTGGCATTAGCGGCCAAACACATCAACTTTCACCTGATGGGTTACTACCCTATCACGCCGTCCACGGAAGTGGCTGAAAATCTCGACGCCATGAAGTCGGAAGGCGAGCATGACATCGTCATGGTTCCGGCCGACGGGGAGCACGGCGCCGCCGGCATTTGCTTCGGGGCCTCGTTGGGCGGGGGGCGCGTTTTAAACGTCACAAGTTCCCAGGGACTGCTCTATTCCCTCGAGCAATTACCCGTTCAGTCCGGAACGCGCGCGCCCATGGTTTTAAACGTCGCCATGAGGGCCGTTAGCGGGCCGCTCGACATCCGGGGCGACCACTCGGATGTCTATTTTATGCTCAATGCGGGCTGGGTCATCCTGATGGCTTCCGATCCCCAGGTTGCCTATGACATGAATTTTATCGCCGTGAGAATCGGCGAACATTCCAAGGTTCGCCTTCCGGTTCTTGTCGCTTACGACGGTTTTTTTACAAGCCATCAAAAAAGAAGAATTTATACGTTTGAAGACGCGAGGGCCGCCGCAACATTTATCGGCAAACAGCCCGAAATGTTACACGCGCTCGATCCCAAGCGGCCGATTACCGTAGGGCCTTACATGAACGATCCCGATTTGATCAACAATAAATACCAGGTTCATCAGGCGTTTGGCGCGGCGCTGGAATTTTTGCCGGGTCTTTTTGACGAATATGCCGGATTGACGGGAAGGCGTTACGGCCTGTTGGACCTTTATAGGATGCAAGACGCCGAGTGCGCTCTGTTCGTCATGAATTCCGCGGCCGAGACGGCGAAAGCGACGGCCGACAAGTTGAGAAAACAAGGTCATAAAGTCGGCGTTATCGCTCCGCGCGTCATCAGGCCTTTTCCCGCCGATGAAATTCGCAAAGCCTTAAAATGCGTCAAGGCCGTTTTGATCGGCGACAGGGGAGATTCCTATGGTTCCGGCGGCGGCTCGATGGCTCATGAGGTAAAATCCGTTTTAAAAGACGACCTTAACAACAAGACCATTTGCATTTCCCGTATCTATGGTCTTGGCGGTAGGGATTTTTACGGCGAAGATGCCGAGGAATTTTTCAAAATCGCTCTTGAGGCCGCGGCTAAAGGCAAGGCTGATGTGCCGTTTGATTATTATGGGGTCTATCCTGGCAAGCCCGGTGTTAAACCCAGGCCTGTTATCGCGCCGCTGACGAAAGAGGAAACCTCTAAGGGATTGGCCAAGATCAGCAGGGATTCCCAAACGGGAAGGCTCAAGGTTGACCTCGATCCTCTGTGGAAGATGGCGACCATGCCGAGCAGGGTCGCTCCGGGGCACGGGGCTTGCCCCGGCTGTGGAATTTTTTCAAGCCTAAGGCAATTTTTCTTGGGAATTGAGGGTAACGTCGTTGTTTTGTTCCATACGGGTTGCGGCATGGTCGTGACGACGGGATATCCCAGAAGCGCTCACCGCGTGAGCTATATCCACAATCTTTTCCAAAGCGGGGCGCCGACCTTGTCCGGATTGGTAGAGATGTATCATGAGCGCGTAAGGCGCGGCGAGCTTCCAGCCGAATCGGACTTTACGTTCGTCATGGTCAGCGGAGACGGCGGCATGGACATCGGCATGGGCCCTGCGATCGGAACGGCCAACCGCAATCATAAAATGATCATTCTTGAATACGACAATCAAGCTTATATGAATACGGGCGCCCAGCTTTCGTTTTCAACGCCCATGGGTCACAAAACGAGCACCAGCGGCGTTGGAACCAAACAATTCGGCAAAGCCTTCCATCACAAAGACACCGTCCAGATTATGGCGGCCACCCACATTCCTTATGTTTTTTCCGCTGTCGAAGGTTATCCCGAAGATTTCATCCGCAAGGCCGCCAAGGCCCAATGGTACGCTAGAAACATCGGAATGGCTTACGGTAAAGTGCTGTCGTTTTGTCCGCTTAACTGGATTTGCGAGGAATCGCAGGGGACCGCCGTAACGCAGGCCGCCGCTGATTCGTTGTTTTTTCCGCTCTATGAGATCGAGCTCGGCAAAACAGTCATCACCTATGACCCCGAGACCGTCGGCCGCAAAACCGCGATCCGGGACTATCTAGGCATGATGGGCAAGACCAAGCATCTTATTTCCAAGGGCAACGAGCGTATCCTTGAGGCTTTTGAGGCGGAAGTTGAGCGCCGCTGGTTGCGCCTTAAAGCCATGCACGATCACCCATTACTTTAAGGACCCGCATTTCTTGGGTGATTTCTACAATGTGAATCTCGAAACTATCTCGCCCTTTCAACCATTGGGAAAACACAATAGGC
>CAYHKQ010000055.1:7701-16317 GCA_964357255.1 uncultured Elusimicrobia bacterium | reverse complement strand
CTATGAAATTAGATTTCAACTGAGTGAAAGCCAACATGAAAACTCAAGAAATTTGGGGCCGGCTAAAAACATTCGTCCCGTTTCTTTTGTTTCAGACATCTGTCTTTGCCGCTGAGATTAACCGCGCTCAGTATTTAATGGGAACCTTGTGTGAGATTCGAGCTTTTGGAAAAGAAAAACCAAAAATCAATCAAGCGGTAACATTGGCCTTTGAGGAAATAGCCAAACTCGAAGGCGTTTTAAGCAATTATCGCCAAGACAGCGAAATCATGCGCATAAGTCGCATAGCCGCCCTTTCCCCCCAAGTATGTTCAGGAGACCTCATGGCCGTTCTTAAATTATCTCAACATTACGCTCGGTTAACCCAAGGGGCTTTCGATGTGACAGTTGGACCTCTTATTCAACTGTGGGGCATTCAGAGTGAAGGACGGATTCCGACCGAGGGGGAGATTGCCGACACCTTAAGCCGCATTGGGTATAGCCGCCTAGTTTTAGATGAGACATTGAAGACAGTTCGATTCATTGGGAATGGCATGGCTCTTGATTTTGGTGGCATTGGCAAAGGCTATGCGCTCGACCGGGCGGCAGAAATCCTTAAGGCGCATGGCATCAAGGCCGTCATCCTTAACCTTGGGGGCAACATCTTGGTTGTCGGATCCCCGCCTTTTCAAAAGGCCTGGACGATTGAGGTAAGCGACCCAAAAAATCCCCAGGGCATCCTGGCGCAACTTAAAGTTTCCAACGCCTCGATCTCCACTTCATCTCAAATCGAACGATCTAAAAACATTAAGGGTAGACGCATTGGGCATATTTTCGACCCCCGCTCAGGCAAGCCCGTAGAATTCGAAGGAAGCGTCACGGTCATCGCTCCCACTGCGACCGAAGCCGACGCTCTTTCGACGGCTCTGCTTGTTATGGGGCCGGAGAATGGTTTGACTTTTATGGAAAACCGGAAAGAAGGAGCCGCTTTCTTTCTTGTGCCTTCCAGAAACGGGGATTGGGAAGCGCGAATGTCCTCCCGATGCGCCTTCTATGGAATGAAAAGAAAATTTTTCAGAAAAGAAAAAATTTAAGACAAATAAAAACAAGAAAAAGGAGGAAACGAGAGTGAAAAAAATAATTCAAGCAATATTGATGGGCATCTTGGGTTTAACTTCGGCGGCCTGGGCTCAGGATCAATCTCAAGATGTTTGGAAACAGGAAATGGAAAGGAAATTAGACATCCTAACCAGGGAGTTGGAAAAATCAAAATTAGGAGAGGCGGCAGATCCGGTGTATGAATCCGCCTATGGCTTTGCCCCGGCGGCAGCCAAGGTCTATCACATCAACCGCGGCGTCTCCATCGGCGGTTATGGAGAAATGACGGTCCAGGACTTTAAAGCCCAAAAGGACAATGGGGTAGCCTCCGGCAAAAAGCGAGAAGCGGACTTTTTGCGAGCCATCCTCTACGCAGGCTTCAAATTCACGGACAATATCCTATTTAATTCCGAAATCGAATTTGAGCACGCCACGACAGGGGGTGGGGCAGGAGCGCGAGGGGAGGCAAGCCTCGAGTTTGGCTATCTCGACTTCTTTCTTGCCAAGCCTTTCGGCGTGCGCGCCGGGCTTCTCTTGATGCCTATCGGTTTCATCAATGAGCTTCATGAGCCGACCATATTTCACGGTTCAAGACGCCCTAACGTGGAATCCAGCATCATTCCCACTACCTGGAGAGAAAATGGGGTAGGCATCTTTGGCGAGGTTGGCCCTTTGAGCTACCGCAGTTATATCATCACAGGACTCCAGGCCATCAAAGACGCGGATATTGCCGCCGGCGTTAAAGGCCCGGTGCAGGGATTTGGCGCCTCAGCCCCTTTAAGAAACGCCAGATCTAAGGGAGCTAAAACTCAGGCTGAGGATTTGGCCTGGGTCGGACGGCTTGATTACAAAGGCTTTGCGGGAGCTTTGCTTGGAGTTTCTTACTATAGCGGCAAGGCAGGGCAGAACAACACGGACGCCGATGGCCAAGACATTGACGCTCCGGTCACCCTTTCGGATATCCACGGCTCAGCCGAATACCGAGGCTTAGAGCTCAAAGTCCTCTATGCCAATGGAACCATCGGCGATGTGTCTGCCATTAATTCCAAAAACAGTCTCTCTGGCGATGCCTCCGTTGGCGAACGGTTCTATGGCGGATACGTGCAAGTAGCCTTTGATGTTTTGTCGTTGATGGGCTCAAAATATTATCTGGCGCCTTTTGTCCGCTACGAAAAATATGACAGCCAGCAAAGAGTGCCTGCGGGCTTCTTAAAAAATCCGGCCAACAAGAGAACGGAATACACCCTTGGCCTGACCTATAAACCTTATCCTAATACGGCTCTTAAAGCTGACTGGCAGAATATGAAAGACGATGCCAACACGGGGATAGATCAATTTAACCTAGCCATTGGTTACTTATTCTAACTCTACTGTGCCATATAACTTAAAAAGGGCAGTAAAGATAGTTATGATTGCCGAAAAAGCATGATCCACATTAAAGCGTGTTTTCTTTTATTCCTTCTCTTTGCCATTCCTTCGCAAGCCAGGGTGTTTATGACTCAAAAAGAGGCCCTGAAGGTGGCTTTCCCTAATGCCTCCTCAGTGGAAAGAAAAACCCTATTCCTTACAGAAAAGCAGGCCGAAGAGATCCAGGGGCTGGCCAAATCCAAAATGGATACTCAGCTGGCAACCTACTACATCGGAAAAAACGCGCAGGAAATTTTAGGCTACGCCTTTTTTGATACCCACATAGTGCGCACCATGCCGGAAAGCTTTATGGCTGTTGTTAATCCTGATGGGACGCTTCGTCTCGTTGAACTGCTTGCTTTCCATGAGCCCGAGGATTACCTGCCGCCTAAAAAGTGGTTAGGCCTTTTTTCTAAAAAAAAGCTGGATAATGAACTCTGGGTCAAACGGGGAATCCGCAATATCACGGGAGCCACGCTTACCACACAGGCCATCACCGAGGGGGTCCGCAAAATCTTGGCTTTGTTTGAGGTTGCCGTCAAAAAGGGAAACGCCAAATGAAATATATGCAGGATGGGGGGTTCCAAAACCATCCTTTAATGAGGCTCACCATTGGACTAACCCTCCTTTTCCTAATCGGTCTTTGGCTGAGCAATCTCTTGTTTTATTTTTCCAAGATGGATTTGACTTCCCAATCGGTCGTCAGTTACTACCTAGGTTCCGAGGCTGAGTTTAAGGCGCCGCGCACTTACCAATCCATGCTTGAGGTAACCCATTTTCACCTGCCGATGATAGGAATGGTGATTCTCCTCTTAACGCATCTTTTGATCTTTGCGCCTTACAAGAATGGGACAAAAGTCGCGTTTATTTTGACAACGTTTCTATCGGCCCTGGCCAATGAAACTTCCAGTTGGCTCGTGCGCTTCGTCAGTCCCGGTTTTGCCTATCTTAAAATTAGTTCCTTCTTGATTTTTCAGGGAATGCTTCTTTTCTTGATCGTTTCCCTGGCTTTATTCTTATGGACATCGCCATCTCAAAAACACAAACATTAAAGCCCTAAAGTTCATAATTTGTCGCCAGACTGCCAATGACGCGCAGGCACTCATTGTGGACTAAGCCGTTAGTGGCCAATGTTTCTTCGCTTTGAAAAATCGAATAGCTTGAGCCGTCAAAGTGGGACACCCTGCCGCCGGCCTCTTGAACCAACAGCGTTCCCGCGGCCACATCCCAAGGGTTAAGCTTCCACTCCCAAAAACCATCCGCCCGGCCCGCCGCGATCCACGCCAGGTCTATGCAAGCGCTCCCTGTTCGGCGCACATCATGGACGATGCCAAGGAAGGTCCGGTAGTAAGAAAGATAAAAATTCGCGCGCTTCTTGCGGTCATAACCAAAGCCGGTGATCATTAAGGCGTTGGCCAACCGCTTGGTTGGGGTCACCCTAAGCCGCCGGTCACGGCCATGCGCCCTTAAATAAGCCCCAACTCCGTCCTGGGCCCAAAAAAGTTCCTCGCGAACCGGGTCATAAATCGCGCCCAAAACGGGCCGTCCGTCCCGACAAAACGCGATGCTCACGGCAAATAAGGGGAAGCCGTGCAGGTAATTAACCGTGCCGTCTAAGGGATCAACCACCCACAGGGGGCCGTGGCGTTGCTCGCTTTTTAAGCGCGACAAATCCCCCTCCTCGGCCAGAATAGATTCCTTCGGAAAATTTCTACGAATGGAACTTACGATAGCCTCTTGAGATTGATGGTCCACCTTGCTCACTAAATTTGATCTTATACCCTTCTTGCAATCCGCCTGGGCCAGCCCCACCTTGCCGAAATGCCGCCGCACAATAACGCCGGCCCCGATGGCCGCGTCAATCATAATCTTCAGTCTCTTATCCATATTTTTAACAACAGATCAATCAGTCCGTCAAAGGTGTGAACCTTGGCCTGGAGGAACGGCAGGCGAAAACGCTTCAAGGCTTTGGCCGTTTCCGGGCCGATGGCCAAAGCCGCGGTGCGCCGGGAGACAAAAATTTCTTTTGTTGGAAAAGTCCGGACAAACGCTTCGGCCTGACTCTTGGAACCAAACATGACATGGGTAATCTCCCCCCTTTCGAGCATACGGCAAAGACGCAGTGTCAATGGCCGATAAACAAGACCATAGGGATTAATCCTCGTGACCCGGGCCCCTCGACGCGCGAGGACCCTGTCCATCGCATCGTCGGCATTGGCCGAACGCACCAACAAAATTTTCTTCGCCCCAGGGTTCGGCAATTCCCGGGCCAAGGCGCGAGTCGTATAGGCGCTCGGCAAAAAACTAGGAATCCTTCCCAAAAAACTCTCAACGGCATCCGCGGTGCTTGGGCCTATCGCCGCAATCTCGGCAAGCGCCCAATCGCTTCTTTTGGCGGTTCGGGCATACGCGGCCACGCCGCTCGCGCTGGTAAACACCAACCAATCAAACGCGCCCCCCAACGCCTTTTGCGGCGCCGAGGCAACCCTGGCTAAAACCGCCGCATGAACAACGCGCGCCCCGAGAGCTTCAAGTCGCTCCCTCTCCGGACCAAGCTTCTCTCTAAGCAATAAAACGCGAACGCCCCCAAGCGGGACCGCGCGCGCAGTTTTTTCTATCATTTAATGAACCCTGGCTTTCAAAAAAAGAATAATAAAGGTCGCTACTAAGCTGACGCTGTTGGCGAAAATCAAAGCGGTGTCGCGTCTTAAAATTCCGTAAACAAGCCAAAGAATAATCCCGACAGCCAAAAGTAAATACATCAGCAAGGAAATGTCTTTAGTCTTGCCTGTTCTCCAGCTCTTGATGACTTGTGGAAAATAAGACGCTGATGTGCAACACGCGGCCGCAAGGCCCAAAAGCGTCAGGCTATCCATCCGGTATCAACTGAACATCAGCAAGGCAAGCTGACTGCCTTTGTCCTGACGCCGGTAGGAAAAAAACAAAGAAGGATCCGAGCAACGCGTGCAGTCGGCTGAACTCATCACCCAATCAACTCCGGATTGCCGAAGTTTCGCGCAAACGCCCCGATCGAGGCTCAAAAACTTTTTTCCCTCACGACAATCCGTCCATTCAACGGGAAATCTCAAGGCCACATCCTCGCCCACCTCATAACAGCAATTGCGGATATGAGGACCGGCCAGCCCGGCCAACCGGGCCGCTGGAACATTGAAAACCGATTCCAATACCCGCACGCCATTCTCGACAATGCCCCTGTCGAGACCACGCCAGCCCACGTGTAAAAGAGCCCCAATCGGCCGGTCAAGGCTTATGAGAAAAAGAGGAAGGCAGTCCGCGCCAAAAATTCCAAGGCTCACCCCGCTCGCCTTGCCCGCGGCCCAACCGTCAATACCGCCGACCCGATTCAAGGGCACATCCTCGGGTCTTTTCATGATATGAATTTCTTTTTCGTGAGCCTGATAGCTGAGGGCTAAATGACTCGCGTCAATGTCAAGGCGGCGCGCCAAGCGAGTCCGCTCGGCCTCCTCTTGCATATTGCCGGCGGTTTTAGTCGTGACCAGGGCGTTGAGTTCGCCGCCCCAGATCTCAAACGAGGCCGGAGGTCTCACGCAAAGCCCTGTGCCGTCGCGGCGCCAAGACTCGACGCGCAAACAACTATCGCCGGCGCTAAACGCGGCTAAGTTGCTTTTGTTCACGCTCAATCGCAACCGGAGCGGGAAAAGCCTCTTTTGTAGCCCTCAAAGGCCGAACCCACTTGGTGAAATGCGAAGGTTTCAGGCTCAACTGATGGACCAAGCGCACCACTTCCGAAGTCGGCACAAAATTCTCCCAGTCCAGCCTCAAAATTCTAACCCCGGCCTCCTCCATTTCGTCTAAAAATTGCAGATAGTTCTCCCTAAGCGCCGTCAAATACTCAAGGGTGATTGTTTTTTCCATGGAACGGCCCCGCGCCTTGATTCTAGTGATCGCCGTTTCAGCCGAGCAATCAAGATAAATCAACAACTGCGGATAAACCAGCTCGTGGAGAACCATGTTATCGAAAAGATCGAGATAGGTCGCATAGTCAAGATCGGAAATAAATTTTTCGTCATGACGGTTTAGCATCCGGGCGAATATCGTGTCTTCCCAAATCGTGCGGTCCTGCACCACGCCCCGAATTTTCCCAAGACTAATGCGGGCCACAAACTCCTTATGCTGGCGAAAACGATGATTGAGAAGCCAAATTTGCATGACAGCGGCGTAAGATTTCATATCCGCGTAAAAACGCTCCAAATAAGGATTCCCCCCCACCTCTTCCAAAATCGGATCAAAATTCAACGCTTGGGCCAAATCAACGGTCAACGTTGATTTTCCGACCCCAATAATTCCCGCAATGCCAAGATAGCCTTCTGCAAACATGAATATCCTCCTTATTTTCTTACTTTTTCACCGTTTCCTTTGTCTTGCCGGCCTTAACGCGCTTAATGACGATACGTTTGACGGCAACCGCTTCCAACGGCCTGTCCCGCTCATCGCGCTTGACCAAAGATATATTGTCCACGATATCCTGGCCTTCCGCGACCTCGCCAAAGATGGTGTGGCGGTTGCTAAGCCAAGGCGTTTCTTTAACCGTAATGAAAAACTGGCTACCGTTGGTGTTGGGCCCCGAGTTGGCCATGGCGAGCTTGCCCGTGCGGTCGAATTTGAGCGAGGGTTCGAACTCGTCCTCAAATTTATATCCCGGTCCGCCCGTTCCGTTGCCCAGGGGATCGCCGCCCTGAATCATGAAATCCGGGATTACGCGGTGAAACACCAGGCCGTCGTAAAACTTCTTTTTAGTCTTTTGGCCTGAGGCAGGGTCCGTCCATTCCTTGCTTCCCTCGGCCAATCCTACGAAGTTAGCCACAGTCTTAGGAGTCTTGTCCTCAAAAAGCTTGATCGTAATAGCGCCAAGCGTTGTTTCTAAAATAGCGTAAGTTCCTGGTTCCAATTTTTTGTCCCCCTTTTTAAGCGCCTGTTTCCCCTTGGCTGGCGCAGGGGCTTTGGCCTCCTCGGCTAAAACCGGCGAAACCGCCAGAGCCAAGCCTAATAACAGCAGACTTCCCCTCATCGTAATTTCCCTCCCCTTAAGACAATAATTAATAACCAATGGATTTTAACTCCACTGACGCTTTTTTGCAAATCTACCTGAGCGCCGCGCTCTCATTAGCCGCGCGCCAGCCCTGGGCGATTTCAAGAAACTCCTCCGGAGTCCTGGCGAAAAAATCAGGCCCATGGGGCCTGAGAAGCTCCTCGGACTCAAATCCCCAACTCACGGCCATTATGGGCAATCCGGCTTTTTTCATGGCAACGATGTCGCGCACCTCATCCCCGACATAAATAGACTCGCTACGGTCTAAGCCCTTCGCCTTGATCAGCTCGACAGCGGATTCGTGTTTGGCAAATAGCGAACTGCCGCAGAAAAGATAAGAAAAATGCCGCCGCAGGGAATGGTGTTCCAAAAAGCGGTTGACGTTGTCCTGTGAATTGGAGGTTAAAATTCCAAGATTGAAATACCTAGCCAGTTCGCTCACGACGGACGCCATGCCCTGATGCAACGGAACCTGCCCCATCATTTCGGCCAACCCCAGGCGAATTTTCCTGACGAAAAAAGGAAGCCGAAGGGTCGAAATTTTCGACATTCTCATCAGCCCTGTCAACCCCATGGCCCGCACGCCGCCGCGATCGAGCCTGGGCAGGCCGTACTCGCCGCCCACGCGGTTGGTGATTTCAATGATCGTGTCCAGACTGTCCGCCAGAACGCCGTCAAAATCAAAAACAATATTCTTCATAATACAGGGATGTGAGCATTATACCCAAAGCCAGGGGTTTGAGTTATACTGATCGCATTGTAGCGCCGGCGTGGCGGAACTGGCAGACGCGCGCGACTCAAAATCGCGTGGGCCTTTGGGTCCGTGTGGGTTCAACTCCCTCCGCCGGCAAGTATTTTTTTACCTTTGCGACATTTCGCTGGGAAACACGCCTCCACAATTGCCAAGACGCTGGGAGTTGAAGGGAAGCGAGCGCGCCCGGTGGGCGATAAAGCGAGCTTCCCCGGTTTTTCTGTGTCATGACGAGGCAGTCATGATACAGAAAAAAACTCCCTCCGCCGGCAAGTATTTTTTTACCTTTGCGACATTTCGCTGGGAAACA
>CAYHKQ010000055.1:0-7601 GCA_964357255.1 uncultured Elusimicrobia bacterium | reverse complement strand
CATGACGAGGCAGTCATGATACAGAAAAAAACTCCCTCCGCCGGCAAGTATTTTTATAAGGCTAAACGGCTCCAAGATCGCTTGGCGAGCCACCAGAAAAAAATCGAAGCCCCTCCGGAAAGTCCCGTCAAAAAAATCCCCAGAACTCCAAGCCACGCCCAGTCAAACGCGGCCATCTGATAATTTAAGTAACGTACTTGAAAAAAATACTTAATGGGCCAGGCAAAAACGGCGAGCGTAACCGCGCAAAAGGCCATCGTCATCACCGCGTACAAAAATCCGCCGAACGAGGTTTCGATTTGAATTAAATTTTCAAAATGAAGTTTAGGGAATGCGCTACCCAGCGCCAAGGACATGACGGCAAACACCGTGGAACAACACATAGAGGCCGCCAGATAAATGGGAATCAACGCCATGTCGGTTCCCAGCAAAAATGGCGACACGCACACGATCAGCCCGCCGATAGCGTTAAGAAAAATCAAATTAAAAAGAAACTTTGATCCCAGCAGATGGTCCATTTGCGCCGGGCCGGCCCGGATAATCCAGGCGTATTGAAGCTCCAGGCTCGGCTGAGAAAAACAAAATCTCAGGCTAAGCGCCGCGATAATAAAAAGTCCAAGGGCCAGATTAATGAAGGAAAGGAAATTTTTGAGTTGTGGCGTATCCATAGGCAGGCGATAAATGGACACCAAATAAATAGCGCAAACCGCCAGAATAAAAGAGACGTTGGAGAAACGCTGAGAATCCCGAATAAAAAATTTCCATTCTTTAATAAAAAAAAGGCGGCGCAGGGACAATGCGGGGGTGTGGGGCCAATCGCCCTGATGATGCGTGAGGGCCAAATCCGCATCTTTAGGCCCGCCGCCACCCTCGAGCGCCCGGCTCCATCGCCGAAGAGTCAACACCCAGCCGGCCAACATTAAAAGTAACAGGTAGCCCAGAACGGCAAAACCCGCCAAGGCCCCTGCGGCCTGCAAGAGCCGCCAGGCATCGCCGGCGACGAGAGCGCTGATCGCCTCGACATACCAGCGCGAAGGCAAAAAAGAAGCGGCCGGGCTTTGCAAATAAAGAATGTACTCGATGACGTCGTTCATTTGATCCGGCCTCATCAGCCGATGGGGCAGGGTCAGCCGGATGCCGCAATACAGCGCGACAAATATCAAAACTCCCAAAACGCTCAATAGCTCGGTAAGCCTTCTCCTTGGAAATGCCGCGACGAACACGGAGGCCGCGGCAATGCCGAGGGCGGAGGCGCTCATGGTAAAAGGCAAAAAAAGAGCGAAGGCCAAAACCATAAATCCGGCCCCGGCCCCCTTGATCCGCGCGTACACGGATAAAAAAGGAATCATGATCAAGGCCACCATCCAACTAGCGTGGATCATGGCCTCCACGGCCTTTTGCAAATAAATACGCCGATGATGAACCGGAAACGACAGAAGCAAACCCAGATCAGCCGAACCGAAATGGGTCGAGAGGCTCGTCACCATCGCGGACAAAGCAATCAACGAAAAAGAGGAAAGAAAAGCGATCTCCAGAAGTTTTTGTAAAAAAAGATTGCCGATCACCGGAATGTTCGTGATGTAAACCATGGAGCGGTAAAGCCACCAATGAAGCCCTCCCAAAAGAACAAACCCAAAAAATAGGATCAAGCCCAGCTTGGAAAGCTCCCATCGGCTGGCCAATATCTCCCGCCACCAATTCTTAAACGCGCGTAAGCGCGAAAGCGTCAAAGCGTCCACTGGAAAATCATTTGCCTTGCAACGTGGCTTTAAGGAATAAATCCTCAAGGCTTTCCTGAACATTGAGCGAAATGTCTTTGGCTTGAAGATACGCGGACAGCTCTTTTTTGGTCCCGATAAATTGAAGGCGGCCGGACATGATAATGCCGACCCTGTCGGCAATTTCCTCGGCAATGGAAAGCACGTGGGTGGACAAAAATATCGCGGCCCCGCCCCTGGCGCTCTCCAGGAGCAAGGATTTGACGATCCGGATGGACTTAGGGTCTAGCCCCACCAGCGGCTCGTCCAAAAGCCAAACCTTTGGGTTTCGCATCAAAACGCTGGTCAAAATGATTTTTTGTTTCATGCCGTGAGAATACCCCTCCAATAGACTCCTGCTGTGAGCCACGCGGGCGAGCTCAAACAACTCGAGGTAATGTTGCGCCTGGGGGGCCCACTGGCCGCTTAAACGGTACATGCCGGCAATAAGCTCTAAAAATTCCCAGGCCGTCAGCTTGGGATAAAGATAAGGCTCATCAGGGACCAAGCCAATTTGCTTTTTGGCTTCCTGGGACTCGGCCACAATGTCAAAACCCGCAATCCGCGCCGTTCCACGATCCGGCGTCAAGAGACCGCAGAGTAGCTTGATCGTGGTCGTCTTGCCCGCGCCATTGGGCCCAAGAAACGCAAAAATCTCGCCGGCCGCAATAGTCAGGGTCAAATCCTGAAGCGCCGGGAGCGTGCCATAGGCTTTGGATAAATTTTGAATTTCAATCATCAAAAATATCTCGTCGTAAGGTTAACAGGGATTAGGTTTGGGCGCTACAACGAACAAGACGGCTACGGCCGGCAGTTGCGACAGGGGGCCAGGCCGCGATCTAAGGCCTTGTCGCGTCCGGCGAGATGAACGCGATTCCTTTTGCCGATTTTTTTGGCAAATTTGCACTCAGGGCGGTGGAAGGTATGCCCCCGGGCGGAAGAAAGGTAGAACGAGGACAGAGAAGTCTTAAGGCTCCACAGGCCGCGTCCGGCTTGACGCGCTTCGCGTTGAAGCGCCAGAAACTCCTCGGTGTGCTTGAGATTCGGCGGGAAGGTGTAAAGATTCGCGTAACCCGAACGGATCATTTCAGCGTTAACGAAGGTTCCGTCTTCAAGATAGAGATAAGCGAGGGTCCGGCCGTAGCGGTCGGTTTTTTCAATGTCATAGTCAAGCCGCGCGGGCTTGCCCTCGACGAGCTTGCGGTTGAATTCCTTCGCTTCGCTGTAATAGGGGCGGTCTTTCTCCGGCGTGTCAATGCCGATGAGGCGCACGTGAACGCCGCTATCGAGAACAACGGTGTCGCCATCGATCACATAGCGCACAGAGGGACCCTTGGGCTCACGCGAGCAAGTTGCCAATAAAAAAACTGCGGGCGCTAAACGCGATATTTTCAATATACTCGGAGCGGGCATAAAATTCTACGCAATAATCACGGCTGGCTGAGCGCGCTTGCGGCGGTAAATTTCACCGATAACAACGCCCTTGTTTGCGAGTTCTTGTGAGAGAGCGGGCCAGCCGGCAGGATCAACGATTAGGACAAAACCGATGCCCATATTAAAAACGCCGCAACTCTCCCTGGGATTAAGGCCGGTTTTTTTTCTGAGATACTCGAAGACCGGGGGCACGCGCCAACTGCCCCAGCGGAGCGCGGCCCCGCAAGCCGGACCCATGGCGCGCGGAAGTTTTTCAACAAAGCCTCCGCCTGTGATATGGGCCAAAGAGCGAACTCGAACATTATTGAGCAACCGGATGATCTGGGATTGATAAAGCCTGGTCGGAGCCAAAAGTTCCTTTGACCAGCGCCGTATCTCAGGCCAGGAAAGCGCCTTACGGATCAAGGAAAACCCGTTAGAATGAGGCCCGGAAGACGCAAGGCCGATCACTAGATCGCCTGGGCGCGCAGTCTTAGGATCAAGAACCACTCCCTTGGCAATAGTCCCCGCCAAAAACCCCGCCACATCGTAAACCTCTGGCCCGGCAAAAACGCCGGGAAGTTCGGCTGTTTCCCCCCCGGTCATCTCGGCTCCCACGACAGCCAAGGCCTTCCTCATCCCAAAAAGAACCTTGTCAAATGTCTTTTGATTGATCCGCCCCTGGGCGTAATAGTCAAGAAACCATCGCGGTTGAGCGCCGACGCATAAAAGATCATTAGCATTCATGGCCACGCAGTCCCAACCGCTGATCCAGTCAAGATTAAGACGGCGCAGAAGCTCTGTTTTCGTGCCTGTGCCGTCCGCTGAAAAAGCAAGTTTCAGAGGCCCCCCCACGTTGCGATGGGCATAAGCAACGCTGGCAAAATAAGAAATCCCCCCCTTCTTGGACAGGGATTTTAATACCCCATAAGCGCGCGAAAGATTAACGCCGCCGGCCGAGTAGGTGACACGGCTCATGTAGAGTAGCCTAAATCGAAGGTTCCAGATAGCGCGAGCCAGGCGAGGTCAGAGGCACGTTTCTTTTGCACAGGTCGCAATTGTCCTGAGAAAAAACCTCCATAGGATAGGTTATCAGGGTTCTAAACGGGACATCGAAGCCCGGGGGGGAAACAGTGCGGTCGACAATGCCGGCGACCCCAACGACCTTGGCTCCATGAGAACGGGCCAGCCTGATGACTTCGCCGGTCGAGCGGCCGGTGGTCAGCACGTCCTCGACCACTAAAAGCCTTTCGCCCTTTTCAATGTGAAACTCCCGGCGCAAAGTCATGCCGCCGGCAACGCGTTCAGCGAAAATCGCCCGGCACTTCTTAGCCCGCGCCACCTCCTGGCCGATAACCACCGCGCCCATGGCCGGCGAGCAAACGCAGTCAACCTGCTGGGGAAATTTAGCGGCCAACGCGCGGGCCACCTTGCCGGCGATATGGGGGTATTGAAGAATGAGAGCCGTCTGAATATAGCTCGAAGAATGAAGGCCCGATGAAAGTCGAAAATGCCCATGCAACAGGGCTCCGTGCTCCCCCAAAAGTCCCACGATATCCAATTTTCCAATATGCGACATGTTACCTCCCAAAATAGCGGTTAAGCGCCAATAGGGTATTTCCTTAATTCTCCACTTAACCGCTAAACTGCTTATCCGCTCAACCGCTATCTTATTATTCTGGCTGTTTTCATCGCACCGATCAAATCCCCCAGTCGCCCCCTGGGGTCGGCGTCTTGATAAACATCCCGGCCCACAATCAAATAGTCCGCGCCTTTCTCAAGCGCCTCCGCAGGCGTGGCCACGCGTTTTTGGTCCAAATTCCTCTTAGGATTCGCCGCAAGGCGGATACCGGGCGTGAGCACGATGGCTTCGCGGCCGCAGGCTTTACGGATAGCGGCGATTTCATGGACCGAGGCCACTACGCCGTCCAAGCCGGCGTCAAAAGCCAGGGCCGCCAATTTTTTGGCCTGAGCCTCCACGCTACGATTAACTCCCGTTCGATATAAATCTTTCTCCAACAAGCTGGTTAAAACCGTCACGCCGAAAAGCTGGAAACGATGCCCTTGCTCTGCGAGACGATCTCGTTCCAGAGCCGCGGTCCTGAGCATGGAGAATCCCCCCCACGCATGAAGCGTGATCCCCCAAACGGCCTCGCTACCAGGAGCGCGAGCCAGCGCCGCGAGGCTTTCCTTGACTGTATTGGGAATATCATGAAACTTAAAATCGAGCATGACCTTAGCGCCCTGATCGCGCAGATAATTCAAACACTCAGCCCCCCACTCCAGCCACAACACCGGGCCAACCTTATAAAACCCAACGAGGTCCTTGGTTTGAGCCACCAATTCCCTGGCCTTGGACGCGGGAACGTCCAGAGCCAGAATTACGCGGGACTCAAGCGTATCTGTCCGCATAAATTCCACGGGCTTGGCCGATTTCGCGAAAGCCGGAGCGCTTGATCTGTCCTTCTAAATACTCAAGAATTTCAGCCACCAATCCTGGGCCGCGCAAGACAAATCCGCTAAAAATCTGAATAAGGCTCGCCCCGGCCGTGATCCGCTCCCAGGCATCCCGGCCCGTCAAAATGCCTCCGACGCCGATGATGGGAATCGAATCGCCCATCTCACGGAAAAGTCCTGCCGTTGTTGCCAGGGCCGTCTCGCGCAATGGCCGGCCGCTCAAACCGCCGCGCGGCGTGGGCAGGGAATTCACCGCAATCACGCCATTGACTCCTTCCTCCATAAAAATTTTTGCCAGGGCTTTGAGATTGTCCGTATCCACGACCGATGAAATCTTAACAAAAACCGGCTTAGGAACACGGCCGAGACGCAAGGCAATGCGGCGGTTGCCAATTTTAATGTCTTTGATCATCTGTCTTAAAAACAGCCCCTCAGACAAAAGATGGCCTTGCGGAGTATTCGGCGAGCTGATATTAACGCTAAAAAATGAAACCTGGGGGTAGAGCGCCTCTATCATGGCCACGACTTCTTCGCCTAAGCGCTCGCGGGGCGAGGCGAGCATCTTGCCCAGGCTCACGCCCAACACGGTGCGGCCAAAATGCGGCAAATGTCTCAGTCGCCCGGCTACCGTATTGAGGCCGTCGTTAGCGAATCCCACCCGGTTTAAAATCCACTGACCGCGCGCGCTCTTAAAAATCCTGGGCCGGGGATGGCCTTTTTCCGGCCGCAGGGTGACGGTGCCGAGTTCAAGAAACGAAAATCCAAAAGCGGCCAAAGCCGCGGGCACGCGCGCGCTTTTATCCCAACCCGCGGCCAAGCCAAGGGGATTGTCGAATTCGATATCCCAAAAGCGCTGGGCGAGCCCGGAATAATCCCGGCGGTAACGCCGCTCAAGAAAAGCCAACGCCAAGGAACTGCGCTGAACCAAATCCAGGGCGCCGATAGCGGCCTCATGCAAAGTTTCGGGATCAATCCAAGACAACACGTTGCTAAAGGCTACGATTTTTTAACCATGAAGTACGCAATAACGATACAAAACCCGCGCAATGAAATTCAGATTTTAATGGCGAGGGCAGATCCTGGATATCTATCTCTAATGGCGCGCGCAAAGATACTCGACGTAGCGATCCAAGCGCGCCTCGCGCTCATGAAGAGTAAAATGTCCGTAATCATCCGCTGACATTGCCGCCCTAGGGCTTTCAATCCCGTAGGAGGTGGCCCAAAAAAAATCCGCCACGTGCCTAAAAACTTTCCGTGATCTTGCCGCGTCAAATCCGGCTATTGTCATTAAATTGGCCCCCTCGATATCCGCCTGATCTTCCAAGCTCTCGAGATAAAACCGGACAGCATTTTGGAAGACTGGATAAGAAAAACAATGTTCCAACGTCTTCGGATTTGTCTCTGGCGGCGGCCAGCCTTTCTTTTTAGCCAGACTGCGACAAAGTTTCTCCTTCATTATTTCTATCTTTTCCAAGTGGCGCAGAACAATGTGGGAAAGCTCATGAGCGATAATATAGGCCAGCTCATTCTTATTGCGGCAGATGTCAAGAGCGTTTCGTTGGATCACCATCGCATGGTAGGCAGGGCCCTTTTGCAGTTGGACAAAGGCTGCCAAAGAATTCTGTTCAAAATATTCAGAATCATAAAAAAAATCAATCGGCTCATTAAAACCAGTGGCCTGATGCAACCGCGCATAGACATCCATAACAATGTCTTGCGAATTAGGACCCCAATCAAAAGAAACAATAGGCGCGGCAACGCCTTCGTTGTCCTGTCCAAAGGCAGAAAACGCGCAAAACGCAAGTCGGAAGGTTAGAGCAAGGCTTATAATTCCAGATTTCATGCTATTTTTAGAATAACAGCTCTCATCTAAAACACACCTGGGTCCTAAGTCCTGATTTAAGAGGGACTTTAGTCCTAGCCAATCCTTCCCCTAAAGGCCCAGGCTTGCCTGGGTCTTTAGGCCCTAGGTCA
>CAYHKQ010000054.1:0-18117 GCA_964357255.1 uncultured Elusimicrobia bacterium | reverse complement strand
TTATGAGTCCAGCACGAGCATCGGAATTGACGCATACCATGTACGAGTTGGAATACACTTTGCCGGGTTCCAGCGAGAAGAAGAGGCAATTATTGAAAATGGACGAGGAGCAGCAACTTCTTTATGGAATTATCCATCAATAGTCAGGGTGTCCCAAAGCGGAAGTCAGGAAAAGAATCTCACCGTCATTCTCGTCACTCACAATGTTCTCGAGGCGGATAAGGTAGTTCAAAGGGCGGGGATTCTTGATGGGGGCAAACTCTGAGCGTGTTTCCGCTGGGATTATCGAAAGGCCTGATAACCTAGCGAGTCTTCGCTTAACATAAACTCCCTGCCGTCGAGATCAGAAACCGTGACGCCGAACGGGCCGCGGAGCGCGGCGCCGATGGGATAGGCGCCGGGCAGATGACGGGCCATAATGCGGCGCGAGGAGCCCGAGCTAAAAAGAATCTGGTAATCCTCCCCGCCGAATAAAATGTAATCCGCAAGAGGCCGCCGACGCTCCCGCGCCCAGCGAACCAGGTCCGCAGGCACGGGAAATTGCCTGAGATTGACTTGGAGGCTCAAGCGGCTCAGGCGAGCGAGCCAAAGGAGGGAACAGGCCAGGGAATCCGATGTGTCCATGGCGGCGCGGGAAAGATTGCGCGTGCTAAGCAATGTTCCTTCTCGAAACAATAATGGCGGGCGACGATGGGTCAAAACCAATCGCGAAAAATCCGTCTCAAGACCGGCTTGCAACGCTTCGAGACCGGCCTTAGACAGGCCCATCGGCCCGGTGAGCCACAAAGTCTCGCCGGGGCGAACCTGGGACCTCAAGAGCAGTTTAGCTTTCTCGGCAATTCCTAAAACCGTAACATTGATAAATTCCTTGCCCTGACTTTCCACCATATCCCCGCCCAAAATATCGCATTTCAAACGCCGGGCCTCGGTCTTTAAGGCATGGATAAATTGCTCAACATGGGAAACGGGAGTTTTTTTAGAAACGCCGAGCGCCACGACCGTGGCAAGACGATCCGCTCCCCCCATGGCCGCCACGTCGCTTAAAGCGGTGCGAAGCGCCTTAACGGCCAAATCCTCCGGACTCATCCAGCGTTTACGATAATGCGAATCCTCGGCCAATGAATCCGTGCTGATTAAGAGAACCTTGCCGTCGCCAAGTTCCAGCCAGCCGCAATCGTCGCCCAAGGGAGTTCGGCGACCCAAGGCCGGCAAAATATGTTGCCAGAGCATTTTCCATTCCCCGAGATTTTCCAATTTAGGCGAGATCATAAATGTGCGCTGAATTCCGTCACAGACCCTAACGCGCGCCGGCGGATTTTATGGCGCGTGGTAAAAATTGAATCATGTCTTGGGGCGTCATAGCGTAAGAGCTCATCTCCTTGGCCGCCATATCACCGGCTAGTCCGTGGAGATACACGGCGGCTAAAACCGCGTCCATCAAATCCGCCGGAGTTGCCTCTCGCGCGGCCCGCTGGGCGAGGAGCGATCCTAAAAGCCCGGACAAAACATCCCCGGAGCCGCCCTTGGCCATGCCGGGATTGCCGGTTGGATTAACCCAGAGACTCTCGCCCATAAAAATTCTGCTGTGATGACCCTTGAGCACCACAGCTAAATTAGGATGCTCTTTGACAAGGGCCTGGGCCAAAGCGGAACCCTTGGCACGAACCTCCTCAAGAGTCACGCCCAAAAAACAGGAGAGTTCGCGCTCGTGTGGAGTAAGGCATCGAAAACCTGGGCGGCCAAAATCCAGGCCTCTGACCAACGCATCAGCGTCAAGAACCGTGGGTAGAGGCGCCTGACGAACCAAGGCGCGCACCAATTCGGCTGTGGATTCATGCCGCGAGAGACCTGGACCCAGCACCAGGGCCGTCACGTGCCGATTTTTTATATAGTCCCCAATCTCGCAGAGCCCGCGAAAATCAATACTGCCTTCTTGAGTTTCCTCAAGGGGAAGGGTTAAGGCTTCAAGAATCTGGGCGTAAACCAAGGGCTGAAGGCTTTTGGGAAGAGCCAACGTAACCAAGCCGGCGCCGCCCCGAAGCGCGGCCTTGGCGGCTAAAAGAGCCGCTCCCAGCATATTTCTCGATCCCGCCACTATTAGACAGTGGCCAAAATCCCATTTTTGAGCCTCAAGATGACGCCGGGGCAAAGCCCTCCGGACCATGGCTGAGGTGATGCGGATCATCAAAATGCAGGGTCAAAAGGTTCAAAGGGGTGAAAAGGGTTAAAGAAAAAATTTGAACTTTTGACCCTTTTGACCCTTAAAATTTTGCGCAACAAAATTTTCATTCTGCGTAGACCAAACAATGCGCCACGGCATGGGTGTCGTTATGGGAAAGCGAAAGGCTGGCCTTCCAACCCTTGGGAAGCCCGAGCGTCTTGAGATTCACCCACGGCTCGCCGTTAGCGGCGCGGGACACGGAAATGCCCCTGAGCGCCACCTGTTGGCGGCCCCGAAGCGCCTTCCACACCGCCTCCTTAGCCGCGAAACGCACGGCCAGGCGCTCCCACTTTTTCTTGCTTTTAAGAGCGTAGCCCAACTCCTCCTTGCTGAAAACCCTTTTCAAAAAAGCGGGATTTCGTTGGGAAACCTTCCGAATGCGCTCGATCTCGATAATATCAATGCCCGTGCCGATGATCCTCACTCAGGAGTCCTCGCCTTTTGACCCTTTAACCCTTTCGACCCTAAAAATTTTGCCGCGCAAAATTTTTATTCTACCGTGACACTCTTGGCCAAATTGCGAGGCTGATCCACGTCCAAGCCTTTAACGCCGGCCATGTGATAAGCGAATAGCTGGGTCACGAGCGCGGCCAAAGGCGGCTCAAACCATTCCTGGCTCATGGCTGGAATGGAGATAACGCGGTGACTCAAGGCATCGAGACCGTGATCCTTTTCATGAACCACGGAAATAATTTTTGCTCCCCGGGCCCGAACCTCTTCAAGATTGGAGCGCACTTTCTGATAAACGGACGAATTTTTTAAGGCAAAGGCGAACACCGGCGTGCCGAGTTCGATCAAAGCGATGGGGCCGTGTTTCATTTCGCCTGCGGCAAAACCCTCGGCATGGATGTAGGAAATTTCCTTGAGCTTTAAGGCGCCCTCTAAGGCAATAGGGTAAAACAAATGCCGGCCCAGATAAATAAAACTCTTGACGTCCTGAAGCTCATGGGCCAGTTCCAGCGTCAAATTTTCAATGTGCGCTAAAATAGAATGAAGCGCGGCCGGAACTCTTAGCAACTCCGAGCCAAGGGCTTGGAATTCTTTGGGATTGACCCTTCCCCCCGCGCGCGCCAAGGCAAGGCTTAAAAGATAAAAAACCGCCAGTTGCGCCAAGAAAGCCTTGGTCGAGGCGACTCCGATTTCCGGGCCACAGCGTGTGTACAGAGTTGCCGCTGTTTCACGGGTCAAGGTGGAGCCGATTTGATTGACAATCCCCAAGGTTGTGACCCCGGGATGAGAACGGGCCAAACGCAGGGCCGCGATGGTGTCCGCTGTTTCACCCGATTGACTAACCGCAATAACCAAGGTTCCTGGCTCGATCACGCGATTTTTGTAGCGGAATTCGCTCGCGATTTCCGCGTGGCAAGGCAGTCCCGTCCATTTTTCAAAAAGATACTCGGCCACGAGGCCCGAATGATACGCCGTGCCGCAAGCCAAAATTTGCACCCGGCGGATTTGACGCGCCCCGGCGACGGAAAGACCGGCTTCCCCCAGGAACGAATCCAGGTTTTCCTCGTAAACGCGCCCTCGCAACGTGTCCTCAAAGGAACGGGGGGCCTCGTGAATCTCCTTGTGCATAAAATGCTTGTGCCCGCCCTTTTCCGCCATTAAGGGATCCCACGGAATTTGGCTCGTGGCCCGTCGCACGGGACGGCCCTGGAACGAATAAAGAGCGGGGCGAATCCCCTCGTTAAGAATCACGGTTTCACCCTCTTCAATAAAAATCACTTCTTTGGTGAAGGGCAGAAGGGCCGGCATATCGCTCGCCAAAAACCATTCACCCTCGCCTACACCGACGACGAGGGGACAATCCTTGCGCACGCCGACGATCTTGCGGCCCCAGAGCTTGCACAGCACGACCAAGGCATACGCGCCCTTAAGACGCCGGCTGACCCTAGCGATCATCTTGAGCACGGCCCGGTCGCTCCACGTCCGGGCCTCCTTGCCGATGGATCGGCCGTGGCTCTTGGGCGAACCGGCCGCAATGCCCATTTCTTCCTCAAAAAGGTGGGCGATGACCTCGGTATCCGTTTCCGATTGAAATTTGTGCCCTTTTTTAAGAAGCCCCTCTTTGAGCTCTAAATAATTCTCAATAATGCCGTTGTGAACCAAAACGATATTACCGGTGCAATCGCTGTGAGGATGGGCGTTTTCTTCGGAAGGACGGCCATGGGTGGCCCAGCGCGAGTGCCCGAGCGCCAAGGTTCCGGCAACCGGACTTTTTTTGAGCCGCTCTTCCAACTTGACGATTTTGCCGACAACGCGGACAATCTCAAACCGGCCCTTAGGCGAGACAACGCAAAGCCCGGCCGAGTCGTAGCCGCGGTATTCAAGGCGTTTTAGGCTCTCGAGCAGAATGGCGGCCGCTTCTTTTTTGCCTAAATAACCAACGATACCGCACATATCAGGGGTCCTCCAAAAAATGCAAAGTCCAAAGGTTCAAACCGGCCTTTTGATCCTTTTGAACTTTTGACCCTTTTCACCAAAATTTTGCGCGGCAAAATTTTCTTCCTAGCCCAGGGCTTTTAACGCGGCGAAAGCGACCATGGGGTCATTGCCATGGATGCTCTCTTGAATCTCTTCAAAAACATCAGTTAATCCTTTAAACGCGCTATGACCCGCCACGGAACTGCCCAAATTCAAAAAAGAAAGGCCGGATATATCGGCCAAGGCCTTGGCGTGCCGGGATTCCAAATCTTGACCCACCTGAAGCTCCAGGCCCAGTTCCTGCGCTAATCGCCCCGCCACATGAAGGTCTTCCAGGACCTCTTGGCGCCGGGATCGGGCGCACTCGCAATAACGACGGCCGGACAAGACCACTCCCTGGACGCCCATCTTTTTGGCCTTGCGAATAGCCTGCGCCTGAGAATCCAACAAAAGAAAAACCCCGATCTCTTTCTTTTTTAACAACCCAATGGCGCCGACCAAATCCCTCTCAACCTCAGCCCTTGACAAATCAAGACTCCCGCTCTTTTGGCCGGCCTTTTCGTCTTCCAAGCAAACGGCCCCAAAGACCGCCTTGGCGGCCACGGCCCCGGCGGCCGAAACCGGCGCTTGCGCCCAAAGAGAAACCTTGGCGTGCCGCTTGATTTCGGCCAATTCCTTAGCCTCAAGATGCCAGCCTTCGTTATGCCATCGGGTCGAGACCGCCTTGACGCCGTTTTTAACCAATAATTGGGCCACTTCTATCAAATCCGGCGTCCCTGAAATTTTTCTCAAAACCGCGAAGCCATCAATGTTAACGGAAAGTTTGACCATAGTGAAGCTCCTTCATAAAATCTCCCGCTACGCTCGGGATAAATTTAACCCCTGTCCGATGGGACTTGGATTTAATTCATTCTACCGCTTTTCGATAAGCCTTCTCAAGACTATAAGCCATTGCGCGAAGCCTGGTTTTAGGAAGAGAACCTTCCAATAAAACCCGAAGCACCGGCTCAGTGCCGGAATATCTCACCAGGGCCCGGCCTCGATGGTCGAGGGCTTTTGACGTCTGAGCTAACTCCGCCAAAAAATCAGGCAAAGTCTCAAGGGGCGGTTTAGCCGGGGCGGCTGGAATCTGAAGGGAGGCCTGATTTAATAACGCAAACCGGACAAAAACCTGAGACGCTTTACGAGCGCGACTCTTCATCATGGCAAGCAAAATCAACGCGCCCAAAGAGCCATCCGCGCTCGGCAGACGGTCCGCCCAAATAAAATGGCCGGAGTTTTCTCCTCCAAAACCAAGGCCCTCCTCCTGAAGTTTATCGAGCACCCAGCGGTCGCCCACCTTGGTTTGCAATACGCCGATCTGATGTTTTTCAAGATAATACTTGAGCGCGAGATTTGACACCTGGGTGGTCACAAGGGCCCGCGAGCCCTTTTCGCGCAGACGGTTGCGCTCCAAGGCGACGCTCGCCATAATCCATTCTCCGGCCAAAACCACCCCGTTTTCGTCCGCCACCACCAAGCGGTCGCCGTCCCCGTCAAGCGCAAGGCCGATGTCCGCTTTGAACGCAACGACGGCCCGCCCGAGAGCGGCGGGGTTCATAGCGCCCGAAGCCGCATTAATGTTGCGTCCATTGGGCTCAACGCCGCGCGCAATCACCCTGACTCCCAGCCGGCTCAAGACTTCGGGCAATATCTTATACGCCGCGCCCTGAGCGCAATCCACCACCGCCTTTAGACCGGACAGATCAATCTCAACCGACATTTGCGAACGCAAAAAATCTTGGTAGCGTTCGCGCGCCGCCGCAACCTGCAGCGGCGGCGGTTTTCTGGCCAGGCAAAAATCTTTTAACCGCGGCAGGGCCGGGAGATACTCCTGCAATCTTTTTTCCCAATCTTGAGAAATTTTTTGACCGTTGGGGCCAAAAAATTTGACTCCGTTGTATTCAGGAGGGTTATGGCTGGCGGAAATCACGCAACCGAGAAGCGCCTCATGCGCTGGAGTCAAATAAGCCAAGGCTGGGGTCGGCAAAACGCCCAAATCGCGGGGAATAAAACCGGCTGAGGCAAAACCTTGGCTCACGGCCGCCAAAATTCGGGGCCCGCTCTCGCGCGTGTCTCTCGATAGCAACACAAGAGGCTCCCGGCCGGGCCAAAGCCGGCGCTCTTGCAATAATTTCCTGAAAGCGGATCCCAGGCCTCTTAATATCGCCGTTTCCAAAGGAAACTCTCCGGGCTTTCCACGAATGCCGTCCGTGCCGAAAATCGCCAAATCAACCATCTGTCTGACGGTACGGTTACGCGCTCCGGCGCTCCCCTGCAAAGGAATCGGGGCGGGGGTGGCGTAGCAGGCTCTTTCTGGCCTTGGTTTGATAAAGATCCTTGAGTTCGCGCGCCACGGCTTTAATGTTGATTTCCGGGTCCAAGCGACCATTCCTTGCCATGGAAACCCTGCCCGTCTGCTCGGACACCACCAAAACAATCGCGTCGGAGGCTTCAGCCAAGCTCACGGCCGCGCGATGGCGCACCCCATAACTTTTGGCCAAAGATGAATCCGGGGTGAGCGGCAAAAGGCACTTGGCCGCCACAAGCCTGCCGTCTGGGCTGACTAAAACCGCGCCGTCGTGAAGCGGCGAAGACGTCTGAAAAATAGAGCTCAAAAGTTCCTGAGAAACTTCGCCGAAAATGGGAGTGCCTGTTTCAGCTATATTTTTTAAACCCGTTTCCTGCTCCAAAACAATCAGGGCTCCGATTTTCTTGACGGAAAAATCTTCAACGGCCAAAACGATCTCGTCAAGAAACCGGACATGCTCGGAAAACAGCACCTTGGCCAACAGCGGGTTTTTTCCAAGATCGGCCAGGGCATGGCGGATCTCAGGTTGAAATACCACGACCAGCATCACCATGCCGGCCAACCAAAACTGCTCGAGCAACCATGAAGTCACGGTCAAATCAAGAGTGCGCACGAAATACGTGATCACCATCAGCATGACCAAGCCCGCCGCCACCTGCATGGATTTGGTGCCCCGAATCAGAAGAATGACCCTGTAGAGCAAAAAGCTCGCCAGGGCCAAATCAACAAGAATACGGATGGCTTGACTCATAAAATTGAGCTTTTCATGCGCTGATGGCTTGCCACACTTCAAGCGCCTGACGGGTCTCTCCCACGTCATGAACGCGCAAATAATCCACGCCGCGAGCGGCGCAACAAAGAGCCGCGGCCAAAGAACCCCCCAAGCGCTCCGGCGCTTGGGCGCCCTGGGCGATCATGCCGATAAACGACTTGCGGGAAGCCCCCGCCAGAATCTCTAAGCCGAAGCGGGATTTGAATTCGCCCAGACGTCGCAATAGCTCCAAGTTATGCTCCAGGCGCTTACCAAAACCTATACCGGGGTCCAAAATCGCCCGGCCCCGCTCAATGCCGAGCTGTTCCAAACGCTCCAAGCGCTCCTCAAAAAAGAAGGCGACTTCCTCGACAACATCGCCATAGTCCGGATTCTGTTGCATGGTGAGAGGATCTCCCTTCATATGCATCAGGACCACGCGCACGTCAGGGCGCTCCCTCAACAATTGAGTCATAGCGGCCTCGTCATGACGTAAGGCCGAGATGTCATTAACCATCACCGCCCCGCATTCAACCGCCAGGCGCGCCACCGGCGCCTTCATGGTATCAATGGAAAATCCAACGCCGTCCCAGCGGCCGCGCTCACTGCGTAAACGCCGGAGCGCCGGCCCCACGCGCAAGAGCTCCTCCTCCAAAGAAATCCGGGGCGAACCGGGCCGGGAGGATTCCCCGCCGATATCCACAATCTGCGCGCCCTCAGCCACAAGGCGTTCGAGTTGAGCTAAAGCGCCATCGCCTCCGGCATAACGCCCGCCGTCATAAAATGAGTCCGGCGTGACGTTGAGAATGCCCATGATCTTAGGGTTCGATGTTATCGAATCCCGAATTTCAAATTTCGGTTCCCCGAACGCCATTTTTTTAGGCTTGTTGCGGCAATAACGGCGGTGGAATAGCGCGAATGATTTCTTCGATTTCGTTACCGTCCAAAACCTCTTTTTCCACAAGCCGGGAGGCCAAAAGATCAAGCGTTTTGCGCCCCACGCTCAAAATCTGGTTGGCCCGAGTCCGGGCCTCCTCGACGAGGGAGCGCACCTCTTCATCAATACTTTGGGCTGTCTTGTCGGAATACTGATGACTCCTGACAATGTCGCGGCCCAAAAAGACCTCCTCGTCTTTCTTCTTATATGTCACCGGCCCCAATTTATCGCTCATGCCAAATTCCATAATCATGCGCTGAGCATAACTGGTCGCCTTCATTAAATCGTCTTGCGCGCCGGTCGTCACATCGCCGAAAACCATCTCCTCCGCGCAACGTCCTCCTAAAAGAACGACCATGCGGTCCTTCAGCTCAGAGCGGCTGGTCAAATACCTGTCCTCTATAGGAAGCTGTAAAGTATAACCAAGGGCCGGGCCGCGCGGCGTGATAGAAACCTTATGCACTGGGTCGGTATTTAAAATACTTTTGGCGACTAAGGTGTGGCCGGCCTCGTGATAGGCCACCACTTTTTTCTCTTTTTCCGAGATAAGCCTTGACTTTCTCTGCGGTCCCGCGATCACCCGGTCAATGGCTTCTTCCATTTCCGGCATACCGACCGCATCCTTGTCATTCCTCGCGGCCAAGAGCGCCGCCTCATTGACCACGTTGGCCAAATCCGAACCCACAAAACCCGGGGTGCGCTTGGCCACGATCTGAAGGTCTACGCCCGGGCCGAGAGTAACGATTTTAGAATGAACCTTCAAAATTTCCTCGCGGCCTTTGATGTCAGGGGCCGCCACGCTGATATGCCGGTCAAAACGCCCTGGTCTCAACAGGGCAGGATCGAGCACGTCGGGTCGGTTGGTGGCCGCGATAAACACAAGGCCATCCTTGGTGTCAAAACCGTCGAGTTCGACAAGAAGTTGGTTTAAGGTCTGCTCACGCTCGTCATGCCCGCCGCCAATGCCGGCAAAACGATAGCGGCCCACGGCGTCCAACTCGTCCACAAAAATCACGGCCGGAGCGGTTTTCCTGGCCTGTTCAAAAAGATCGCGGATGCGGGCTGCGCCCACGCCCACGAACATCTCGACAAATTCACTGCCCGATGTCGAATGAAAAGGAACCTCGGCCTCGCCGGCTACGGCCTTTGCCAATAATGTTTTGCCGCAACCCGGCACGCCATAGAGAAGAACCCCTTTGGGAAGCCGGCCGCCCAGACGCTGAAATTTCTTGGGGTCTTTTAAAAACTGAATAATTTCCTGAAGCTCCTCCTTGGCCTCGTCGCAACCGGCCACGTCAGCGAACGTGGTCTTCTGCTTCTTGGGGTTGGCCAGCTTAGCGCGGCTCCTGCCGAACGACATGGCCTGACGGCCGCCAACCTGCATTTGCCGGGCGATCAAAAACCACCACGCGCCGAAGAAAAGAACGATCCAGCCAAAATTTAACAAAAGGCTGGTCACCCAACCGCGCTCCACCTCGCCCTCATAACTTTTAACCCCGGCCTGTTCGAGCGACTCAATAAGCTTTGGATCCGGCAAAGGCACGGTCCGAAAACGGCGGGATTGCGCCTTCTCGTCTTGGTACTCGCCGCGAATCACGTCGTCGCGGACAACGACGCGCTCGACCTTGCCCTTGGCCACAAGTCTTTTGAAATCCGAATACGCCAACGTCTCGCTGGCCGGCATTCCCTGGAAGGCATGGACAATAAAAATAAGAAAAACAAAGGCCAGGAGCCATAAAGCGAGCTGGCGGATCAGACGGGTGTCCATTACCCTTTTAACCCTTCTCCAATCCCTGCCCTTTGACCCTTTTGAACTTTTAACCCTTTCTTCTTTAGCCCTTTCTTCATGGTTCCAGTCTCCTGCTTTTCAAAATTCCGATATAGGGCAATTCGCGGTAACGTTCGTTATAATCAAGACCGTAGCCCACCACAAAACGATCGGGCACGACAAAGCCCGTGTAACGCACCGGAACCAGGACCTTGCGCCGCTCGGGTTTGTCCAGCAAAACGCAAACCTCCACGTCCTGCGGCTCCTTGGACAGAATATGCTTTCTGGCGAAGGCCAGGGAAAACCCCGTGTCCACAATATCGTCTATCAAAAGCACGTCCCTGTCCTTCAAATCAAGGCGCACGTCAAAATTAAGTCTCACCATTTCCGTGGAGCGTTCCCCTATATAAGAAGAAAGGCTCAAAAAATCCACCTCCACCGGCACCGTCAAACGCCGGAGCAAGTCCCCCAAAAACATAAAGCTTCCCTTGAGAACGCCGACGATCACCAAATCACGGCCTTCATAATCCTTGTTGATTCGGCGGGCCAGCGCATTCGTGCGAGCGGCGATTTGACCGGCGCTATAAAGCGCCGATTCAATATCCGGGTGAATCCTGGCCTTTCTGGTCTTTAGAAGAACTTGCATTTATCTATTCTACCGCGAAATCAACCCTAAAACTACCCCTCTGGTCGAAAAATTCAGAAAAATACCCGCCCCTACTACTTGCGGCGCTTGCGCTCACGCCGGGGCAAGGACGGCGTTTTCAAAACAGGAGAAGAAATCAAAAGTTCAGTCTCGGAAACCTTGGCCTCAGGAACGGTTGTCTTCGCCGGGCTATCGGGTGCGACAGATTCTATTATACCTCCCCCTCCGCCGTATTGGCGACGCGCCCCCTCGAAAAATCCTCTTAATCCATCGAGCAAGGATTGGGCCAGGCGTTCTTGAAACAAGGAGTCCATCAGCATTTCCTCTTGCTCGGGATAAATAAAATAGGCGGATTCGACCAGAACGGCGGGCATGGCCGTCATGCGGGCCACCATTAAATTGCCGTAGCGCAAACCTTCGTCGGCCAGGGGAATATTTTTTTGATAGCTCCGGTGAATATGCCGGGCCAGTTCCAGGCTCAAGGGGTTGTAATAAAAAACGGAAAACCCGCGCGGACCGTCAAAGGGATTGTCCCCGTCGGGCAAGGCGTTATTGTGAAGGCTGATGAAGGCGTCAGCCTTGGCCCGGACCGCTATTCGCACGCGCTCGGTGAGGCTCACCTCCAGGTCCGCCTCCCGGGTCATGACAACCTTGGCCCCTTCCTGTTCCAACAATTTTTTCAAGGCCAACGCGGTTTTAAAATTCAACTCGCGCTCGGTTGAACCCATGGGCGTGACGCGGCCGGGGTCGGAAGGCGAGTGGCCGGGGTCAAGGACGATGGTGCGGTCTTTCAGGGAACTCGCCGGCAGGCTCGCCAGGGTCGGCGCCGCTCTCAACTCAAGCCGCAAGCCGCCCGGTTCATAAAAGGCTTCATAGCCCCACAATGGCGATTCCAGCTCGATCTCCACCGAAACCACCTGCGTCGTTTCCTGACGCCATCGGGTTTGACGGATGAAATGATCCTGCGGGGCGTAAATCATCCAATTGACATGGCCGTACGTGCCGTAGAGCTTAACCTTTAACATATCAGGCCGGGGCTGTTCCACCAAATAGGGAATTCTCTCTCCCAAGACCAAGTGAACGGAACCCCCATCCTTGCCCGCCTGAGTCCGAATCATGGAGAGAACGGCCGAGGGTGGGGGCGTGCCGGCGGGCAAAAACTCAAGGTTGGACGAATCCGTCCATCCCGTCTCGTTGTCCGACAAGCGAAGCCTTGTCTCATCGCCGGAGCGAGCGTCCACCAGGACTCTGGTTCCCGAAGGCAAAAACCAATAATAACCCCGGCCCGGCCCGGTGCGAATGACCGCCGAATCAAATTTTCCAGGATTGACCTCGGCCACACGGGGATCATTCTTAAGAATAGTCAGTAGTCCGGGAACCTTCCCTTTAATCTTGCCGGCCTTGCCCTTTAAGACAAACCGAATTTCAGCCCCTTCGGTCTCATCCCCCTGTTGAATCTCACAGGCCCCCTGATAAAGGCCGGCCGGGGAAACCTCAACAAATGGAACCTCGCGTCCGATCCCTTTAATTTTAAAAAATCCCTTCAGGCCGGCGGCGGTCTTAACCTGCACATTGAGCCAGTCGCCCGTTCTAAGTTCAGCGTCCTTTTTAGGCATTAAAAAATCCTCTTCAAGAACCATCGCGTCCGTGGAGCTTGCCGATAAAGGTTTAGCCGCCTGTATGCGACGATTCAGGCTTACGCTCTGGCCGGACCACGATGCCTCGCAATGAAACGTGAACGTGCCGGCCGCCACCGGCTGATACGCCAAAAAGGCGCCGTTTTTGTAAAGGACCACGGCTTCGCCGTTAATTTTAAATTGCGCCGACGGGGGCTGGACATTACCCAAAAGATACATGCTCCGCACCGCGCCTACGGAGGCTCCCTCCTTAGGATAATGAACTGCGATAACCAAAGGGCTTGAGGAAACCGGCACCTGGCTCGGCGAAGCCGCCCAAAGACAGGGGCGCATATATAGATGCGCGCTTGAGCAAGTAAGTAAAAAAAGGAAATACCTTTTATCACTTAATCTCTTAATCGCTAAACCGCCCAATCGCCGCTTCAAACGCGCGAAGTGCTCGACGGCCTTGGGATGAAGTTCAATGAGCTTTGGCAGAAGTTCATGGCGGATTCGGGAGCGAAGAAAACGTGGATCACGATTCATGGGGTCGTCAAAATAAACGATCCGGTTGTCCTTTAAAAATCGAATCGCCTCGTCTTTGCGAATTTCCAACATAGGCCGGATGAGCTTTAATTTCGAGCCCGGCAGGAGGGGCCGCTCGGTTCGAGCCCCTAAGATCCCTTGGGCCGAGCCGCCGCGTAAAATGTTAATCAGCACGCTCTCCGCCTGCTCTTCCATCGTATGGGCCACGGCGATTTTACAGGCCCCCAGACGCGTGGCCAGCCGGGCCGCCTCTCGATAACGAAGAAAACGGCCCGCGTCTTCCAAGCCTTGGCCGCGGCGCTCAGCCGCGTTCTGCACCGCAATTTTCACCGACACAAAAGGCGCGTTGAGCCGCTCGGCCAAGCCTTGTGCCAGAGCCTCGGCCTTGGCCGAATGAGCCCTCAGGCCATGATTAAAATGAGCCAGGGATAAAAAAAACCCGCGCTCGCGAGCCAGAAGGCCCAACCAGCAGGCCATGGCCATGGAATCCGGCCCGCCCGAAACCAAGGCCAGCGCCCGCTCGCCGGGCTTGATGAGCCGTTCCGCCAGGACGCTAAAGCGTTTCCACGTCGTTCCCCAGAAACGATAGGAACAGCGAAGATGAAACGGGGCTCCGGCCACCGGGGTCAGGGTAACAAGCCTTTTTTCGGATTGCGGTTGCTAATTCTAAGTAGCCGGTCGGTCTGCTTCTTGCACTGAACGCTCAAGAAAAAACTATTTCCGTCCGATGAAAATTCCGGGCCGGTAGGCTCGCAACTAAAATCGCGCAAACGGGCGAAAACGCAAGTTTTACGATCTTGCTTCATCACCAAAATCTCGTTATTGCCGAACCTGTCCAAATTAGCTTCCCCCTGATCCTCCATAATCCAAAGCCTGCCCTTCTTGTCAAAAATCAAATTATCCGGATTCGCCAACACATCGCCGTCGCCCTCATAAAAAACCTTGAGCTTGGAGCTTTTAATATCTAACTTATAAATGCGTCCATAGAGATCGGGTTTCTCCGTGACGTCAGGGTCGCCGGTCGCGTCAAAATAAAGAAATCTGCCGTCGTGACTTAGCGCCAGGCCTTCGAGCCGGTTAAATCCCGTGGCCAATTTAGTGACGGCTTCATGGCGGGCGTGAAAGGGATCGCGAATTTCTATCCATATCTTGCGGCGATAGTTGTAGGCGCTAAGAACACCCTCCTTCAAATTCCCGGGGCGTTTGGGAACGAAGCGGTAGAGAAGACCGCCCGGAGCGTCCTCGGTCATATACACCACCCCCTCCTTGCTCACGACAGCGCTTTCATGAGAAAAACGGCCCAACTTCTCCAGCTTCCATTTTTTCCCGGTATGAGGATCAACCTCCCAGACAAAACCCTCCCCGGAGAACTCCTCGTCAGGTTCACGCGGGTATTCCTCATTGGTCAGCACCGTGCCCCAAGGCGTCAGGCTCCCGCTACAATTATTTCGCATCCCCTCCGCCAAAATCCGGGACTCCTCAATTTTGTCGTCTACCAAATACAAGCGTGTCAAGGAGCCCGTGCCCCACTCCGGATTTTTATCCTGGGCCAATTCATGGCTGGTCACTAAAAACGCGCGCGGGCCTATCAAGGGAATATAAACATTAAGGTCCGGTCGCCAAGGAAAAATCCTGCCGTCGCTCATGGGCTTTCCTGACTCCATGAGCGTTTCATAGATATAGCCCTCCGGCAGGTCCAAAAATTCCTTGGGGTCCTCCGTCAACGCAGACCCAACGCAACTTTTCGCCGGCTCGGCCCAAGCCAGGGAACCGGCCACAAGCGCCCAGCAAACCGCCGGCGCTAGCGCTAGTCGAATCACAGAATCAATCATTATCGCCATGTCTACTAAAAATTTATGGGGAGGGTCAAGCGAAAGACGGAGCCTTTTCCTTCCACGCTTTCAACGCTCACGGAACCGCCGTGGGACTCCGCGATGTGCTTGACGATAGCCAATCCCAAGCCAGTGCCGCCTAACTCACGAGACCGGGCCTTATCCACGCGATAAAAACGCTCAAAAATGCGAGCCAGGTCTTCGCTGGGAATGCCTATGCCCGTGTCCTCGATAGAAAGGGCGACAAAGCCATCCTTGACATCAGCCGAGATGCCGACTCGGCCGCCTTCCTTATTGAATTTAATGGCATTATCTAAGAAATTCGTCACAACCTGGCGGATTTGATTCTTATCGGCCCTGACCAAAGGGATAGCGGGGTCCCATTGGCAATCCAGTTTTATCTTCTTCTTCTCGGCCAGAGGCTTTAATCGAGCGGTCTCGTCCCGGGCCAGATCGGCAAGGGAAACGGGCTCTAAACGAAGACCCTGGCGGCCCGATTCAATGAAGGCCAGATGAAGCAAATCCTCAACCAAAGAAGTCATTCGGTCGGCATCTTTCTCAATGGCTTCGACGAATTCCCTGCGATGGTCCGGGTCCTCAAGAGCTCCTGCCAGCAAGGTTTCGGCAAACGCCTTGATGGAAGCCAAGGGGGTGTGAAGCTCGTGGGAGACATTGGCCACAAAGTCCCTTCGAAGCTGTTCTAAGGCGCGCAGGCGCGTGATGTCATGAAGAACCAAGAGGGCGCCCGGCTTGCCATCCTCCAGAACCAGGGGAACCGCATGAGCCTCAAAGGTTCTCTCCTCGGGAGTAAAAACTTTTATTTCCGCGGTTTTCTCTCCATGGCCTTCCTTCGTTGCGGCCAGCAAAAAATTAAGTTGGCTGTGACGAAAGACATCCAAAAAGGGTTTCCCGATACACTCCCGGCTATTCACGCCAAAAAGTCGGCATAAGGCGGGATTAACCGCCAGAATCCGGTCCTCGGCGCCGATGGCCACCACCGCTTCGACCATGTTGGCCAGGATAGCGCAAAGACGGCCTTTTTCCAGGGAAAGCTCCCTGATGGACTCCTGAAATTTTTCAGCCAGAAGATTTAAGGTCGCCCCAAGACGGCCATGTTCGCCACTCAAGCGCGAGACGACGCGGGCGTCGTAATTACCTTCGGCCAATTGCCGCGCGACCTTGGCCAGTTCCGAGACAGGCCGGGTAAAAAATCGGCTCACCCAACGGCGCATCGCTCAGTAGCTTGCCTTTATACTCGGAGCGGGCATAAAATTTATGCCCGCTCCGAGTATAACCGGTAGCCGACATTTTTGACCGTGACGATACGGGAAGATTCGGCCCCCAGCTTGTTTCTTAAACGGGCGACGTGCTGATCAACGGTGTTCGTGTCAATTTCCAAGGCACGGTCATGCCCCCAAACTTTTTGCAAAATTTGATCCCGTGTCAGCGCCCGACCCTCGGCTTCAAAAAGACACTTCAAAAACTCAAATTCTTAGGGACTCAAAGCAACGGGCTTGCCGCCAACGCGGGCAACGTAGCGTTCCGGGTCCACCTCGATATCCCCGGCCCGCAGGAAAGGCCTCGGCAAATCCTTCTGAAATCCGCGCCGCAGAATCGCTTTAATTCGCGCCAATAACTCCCGCACGCTAAAAGGCTTGGTGACGTAATCATCGGCCCCTAATTCCAAGCCAAGGACGCGATCCACCTCATCCTTTCTGGCGCTCAGCATCAGGATTGCCGCCCCCGACGTTCTCCTGACGGCTTTGCAGAACTCAAAACCACTCATTTTAGGAACCATGATATCGAGAATGACCAGGTCCGGCCTTTCCTTTTTAAAAAGCGCCAACCCCGACTCGCCATCGCTGGAGGAAAATACGCGATAGCCTTCCTTTTCCAGGTTATAGGTTAAAATTTTAATGAGATGCTTTTCGTCTTCGACGATCAAAATTTTTTCGTTGGCCATTTGTTTTGCCGCTATTGATCCCTCGCCTCACGCCGCTCCCTATTTTGCCTGATTCAGCCCGGCTATAAAAGAGCCCGCCTGGACCCATGGCAAAAATTCACCGAACAGCTATACTGGCTTGCTATTATCCACAAGCGTCGTCACCCCCGCGAAAGCGCGGGCCGGGCCTGGATTCCCGTCTTTTGCGGGAATGACGAAGCTGAAAATTGTTGCCCTGCTTGTTGGTAATCTCTTTTAACATGGAACCCATTTCAATTAAGGTAGAAATCAACCCCCGGCCGCCCCGCTTGGACGCTTATCTGGCGGGCGGTCTGGCCCGGCAAGGGCTTTCCCGCTCGGTCCTTCAAAAAATGATCAAAAACGGCTGGTTACGGCTGGTTACGGCGGACGGTCAGGCTCAAAAAATTCACGATCCGGCTTTCAGGCTCAAGGGCGGCGAAACGTTAACGCTGGAAGCCCCGCCGGGCGGGCCGGTTTTAAACCCTTCCTTAACCCCATCGGTCGCGATAGCGGCGCAACCTGAAATTCTTTATGAAGACAAAGAGATGCTGGCCATCAATAAGCCCTCCGGTTTAATCACCCATCCCAAATCAGCCCTGGCCTTCAACATGTCAACGGATACCGCGAGCCAGTTCGGACTCTGGCAAGAGCCGAGCGTGCTAGCGTGGATCGTCAAGCGATTCCCCAAGAATCAACACGTCCCTCGCTACGGCCTGGTCCATCGTCTCGACGCAGGGACTTCCGGCCTTCTCCTCGTCGCCAAGACCAAGGAAACCTACGATCACCTTACCGGACTTTTCGCGCGCCGCCTGGTGGAAAAAACTTATCTCGGCCTGGTCGCGGGAACCCCGGCCCACCCCCATCTGCGCATCAATCTTCCTCTCAAAAAAACCTACCGCCCCCAAGGCGTGCGCATAAAGACCGACTCCGGACAGTCCGGCAGGGTCCAAGGCCTCCGGCCTTGGGCCCCCCCAGCCCCACAGGCGCGCGCGGAGTACCCGGTAAAAACAGCAGGGCAAAAAACCCAAAACGAAAATAACCTGCACAAAAACAACCGCTG
>CAYHKQ010000053.1:0-18770 GCA_964357255.1 uncultured Elusimicrobia bacterium | reverse complement strand
TTTCTGTTTTTCCCTCTGGGAGATATGAAAATTAACCGTTATTCAGGTAGAGGATGCATTTAATATCGAAAAAGTCACAAAAGAATTTTTTGAAAAATACCGTGGCCTGTTTCTGCGAATCCGCGACACCCTGGAGGCCGTCGTTAAAAAGAACCCCCCGATTAAGAAAGACTTCGACGAGAAGAAGGTCCGTGTCGTTGAATTTTCCAAGAAATTGCTCGGACAGATTGTTTTTCTTTATTTCCTTCAAAAAAAGGGTTGGTTTGGCGTAGCCCGTGACGCCCAATGGGGTATGGGGCCCAAGGACTTCTTGAGCGGACTTTTCAATAAGCGTTACGCAGATTACGCAAATTTTTTTAACGACATCTTGGAGCCGCTTTTTTATGAAGCCCTCGCCACGCCAGACCGTGAGGGCAATTATTATAGCCGGTTCAATTGCAAGATTCCTTTTTTAAACGGCGGCCTTTTCGACCCCATGGGGGGATACAATTGGGTCAACGTGGATCTGCCCCTGCCGAACGAACTTTTCAGCAACAAAACCCGGACCCCAGAGGGGGATGAAGGCGATGGGGTTCTGGAACAGCGCATTTTCCACTTGACCAAGCTGGGACGTGAGACGCCCAATGTGCCATGCACTGTTTTTTTTGAAGAAGCCGAATGGAAAGCTCTCTATTCTTACGTTGAGAAAAATCCTATCCCACCAGAAAAACCGCCGACGTTGCGAGAAGCGATTCATATGACCGCCAGCCTTGGTGGTTTTCTTGGACGAAAAAGCGACGGGGAACCTGGAACCCAGTCTCTTTGGCTGGGGATCCAACGTCTTGATGATTTGACTGCTATGTGGAAATTTATGGTTGCCAATTTTGCGCCACATCTATTAATACCCCCCGTGTCCAGTAACCCTGGTTATGGGTAAAAGTCAGGCCTTCACCGGGGTGACAACTCAACTTCGGAATTTGGGTTAAACAGCGTGATTCCAATTCAAAAGAACGCGTTTGTGAGGAATTTCCACTAGACGCACAAATTTACCCTTGAGCCAATAATCCAAACGGTCTTTAAACGGGTTGAGCTTCAGAAGGGCCGGCCCGCAGTGGGGCGCCAATAGCGCGGGGTGGCCTCGTTGGCCTTTATGACAGGCAATCAGCGCGTCCTCGCCGCCAGCGCGGGAAGCCTCGAGCATTAAAGTTCTAAACAAACCCCTGCTCCAGACGGGCATGTCCACATGATGAAAAAAAATCCATTGCTCCGGCAAGGAAATCCTTAACAGAGTTAAAAAAGAAGCCATGGCCGGGGCATCCGGATCAACCGCCACCCAATTTATGCGCGGGTGTATTTTCCTGCACCGGCCAAGCCATTCTTTTTGAATGGAGAAAAAAATAAGTTCCGGAGAAAATAATCCAAGAAGAAAATGCGCCTGTTTTTCAATCAGCGAGCGGCCCTCGCGCGCTTGCCAGGCCTTGGGGCCGCCCGAGCGACGGCCACGGCCGGCCGCCAGAACAAAGGCGCAGGCGTTCATAAAAAGCGTCTAGCGCCCCGCTTGGAGCAACGCGGGCTTTTTTGATTCTAAACCCCAAGCTTCCAGCATTTCAACGACGATGGCCACCGCGATAATCTTGACATGCTTGCTTTTGAGCGGTATTCCGATGGGACATTTCATCTTTTCATCCCAAAGTTTTTGAAGCTCTTCGCCTTGCGCCGCGCAGGCAAGGCGTGCCTGAAAAATACGGGCTTTATGCTCGGAGCCGATTAACCCCAAATAGCCCACGGGGCGGCCCAGGAAGAATTGGGCCAGGGCGAAATCAAGGTCATGGCTGTGGGTAAAAATACAGACCGCGTCCGAAGCGCTCCAAGCGCGTTGGCGCGCGTAATCCAATGGGTCCATGCGAATAACGCGCACCTCCCCGGGCAGTCCGCCGGGGCAGGCCCACGACTCGCGCTCATCTATTAAACGAATATCAAAAGGCATCCCGCAAAGCGCCTCTGCCGTGGCGCGGCCCACATGACCGGCCCCAAAAAGATGCGCTGTTTTAGGTTTTGGAATCATTTCAAAAAATACCTCCACGCGGCCGCCGCAACACTGTCCTGTTTTTTTACAAAGAGAAAATTCCTTAAGATGCGGCTCGATGGCGCGAAATTTTAAAAGTTCGCGGCAGTGCCGTAGCGCTTCGTATTCAAAAGCGCCGCCCCCCAACGTCCCATAAAAAACATCGCCGGTAACCCACATTTTAGCCCCCGCGCCCACGGGCGCGGAACCCTGCCTGCGCACCAGGGTGCACATAATCGCCGGTCTGGGCAGATCAGAAAAAAATTCTACGTTTTCCACGCGTCTATGATAGCAGGATTGAATCCGGCATGCGTTGCGCCGGCTCAAGCGAAAACGTAATTTGTGCCGACTCCCAGTATAGTGCTATAATACAATCCTAGTGTGCTAAAGCCCGATAGCCTACTGGGCGGTAAACCCTGGGGTTTTATGTGGGCGATATTATAAATCGGAGGTACGAGTGGAGAAAAAACTGTATGTTGGCGGCCTTCCGTACGATGTGACCGAAGAGCAACTTCGCACAATGTTTACGGAACATGGGCCAGTAGCGAGCGCCCGGTTGATTACTGATAGAGATACCGGAAGATCCAAGGGCTTTGGATTTGTCGAGATGACAACGGACGAGGGAGCCCAGGCAGCCATTCAGAAACTCAATGGTAGCACCGTTGGATCAAGAACGTTGACCGTGAACGAGGCCCGACCGCAAGAAAAACGAACCGGCGGTTTTGGCGGAGGACGCGATCAAGGCGGACGCGGTGGCGCAGGACGATCAGGGGGCGGACGCGGTGGCGGTGGCGGTGGCGGTGGCGGAGGATACGGACGCTGGTAAAAGCGTCCCTCCTACGTCGGATTAAACCGGGAGCGACGTCTCCCGCGTAGCGATGATGGCGGGATTTTTTCGGCGAAAAAAGCGCGCGGGTCACGCTGGACCAAATAAAAACGAGAAAAAAATTCTCCGTCACCAAGAGGCCGAACGCGTTAAGCGCTCGGCCGGCCTGGTCGCGGAGATGTTTCCTTCCGTATCGCGCTTATCCATACATCTTGACTTCATAACCCCTCAACAATATCCGCTGGAATCGCAAACCCGGGTTTTCGGTCCGGCCGACGCCTGCGATTTTCTGGTGCCCTGTCCCGGCCGGTGCGCGGGCGAGGGATCCTTTGACCTTACGGATAAAATAAGGCTGGCTATTGAAGCCCGCCGGCAAAACGGCGAAGAAAAAGGGGTTTGCGGGGAGTCGATCGCCCTCGGATCGCCGGACGCCTGCGGTCTGCAGATGCGCTGTACGATCGAAACAGCCTATTTGTAAAAATTTCCAAAAACGCCATGACAACCATTGAAAAAAAATTAGACCAGACGCCGGACATTACAGGGGACGCGACAGAGCGCGACGCGCGACGCGTTTTTGAAAAACAGCAGAAAAACCGTTGGGCAACGGCCCAAACCACGGCCAAAGAGCGAATCGAACAACTCAAGCGGCTCAAAGACGCGATTTTAGACCGCCGCGAAGAGCTTCAGCAGGCTATCCATCAAGACTACAAAAAAAATCCCGGCGAGGTGGACCTCACCGAAATTTACCCTGCGGTCGCTGAAATCCGGCATATAATCCGGCATCTTGAGAATTGGATGCGGCCAACGCCGGTAAAAACCCCTTTCACCCTCTTGGGCACGCGAAGCGAGGTCCGACTGGAAGCAAAAGGTGTCGTATTAATTCTATCGCCATGGAATTATCCTTTTGGGCTCCTGATCAATCCCCTGGCCGCAGCGATTGCCGCAGGGAACTGCGCTATGCTCAAACCCTCAAGCAAAACGCCTAATACCGCCCGATTTCTTAAAAGTTTTATCTCCAGCCTTTTCAATGAGGGGCATGTCGCTCTTTTTGAGGGGGGCTCGTCGGTTTCGGATATTCTTCTTGATTTGCCCTTCGATCACATCTTTTTTACGGGTAGCACGCGCATCGGGAAAAAAGTGATGGCCTCAGCTTCACGCCACCTCACCCCAGTGACGCTTGAGCTCGGCGGAAAGTCCCCTGTCATCGTGGACGAAACAGCCGATATTCCCAAGGCCGCGGAACGCATCGTATGGGCGAAATTCATCAACGCGGGCCAGACCTGCGTTGCGCCGGATTATCTGCTCATTCACGAAAGCCGGCAGGAAGAATTCGTCCGCGAAGCCAAAAGGGTCATCGGCGAGCGCTACGGCCGGACGGAGGATGCGCGCCGGACCAGCGCGGACCTTTGCCGGCTTGTAAGCGCGGGGAACCTTAAAAGTCTTAAAGAAATTTTAGATCAAACGGTGCAACAAGGCGCCAGGGTTGAAATCGGCGGCGCGATGGAGGCCGAGGAGCGATATCTGGCCCCAACGCTGTTGACCGGGGTCAGCGAGCAATCGCCAATTATGCGGGAAGAAATCTTTGGACCTGTTTTGCCGATTCTTAGCTATCGCACGCTCAACGATGTATTCCGAATCATCCGGTCGAAAGACAAACCGCTCGCCCTGTATATTTTCAGCCACAACGACCAGACGATTGAAAAAATTCTTGCCAATACGACGGCCGGGGGCACCTGCGTCAATAGTCTTATCGTGCATCTGGCGAATACAAACCTTCCTTTCGGAGGCGTGGGGGCCAGCGGCATGGGAAACTACCATGGTTACTATGGATTTAAAACCTTCTCCCACGAACGAGCGGTGTTAAGGCAAGGCTGGCCCGATTCTCTTAAGACATTCTACCCACCCTACACCCCGAAGGTTCGCTGGCTCATTAAAATGGCCACGCGATTCCTGGCCTAGAAAAAAAGGTTCAAAAGGAGAATTTTGAAATCTAGCCGAGTTTTTGTTTAATCTAGGCTCCATTCCTGAGAATCTTAAATAGTCCATGAGCAAGGAACAATTCGTTCATCTTCACGCGCACTCGGATTATTCCCTGCTCGACGGCATGGCGCGATTCTCCAATGAAAAAGGCGAGCCCACCCAAATGTTGGAAAAAATGGCCAAGCAGGGGTTCACCCATCAGGCCCTGACCGACCACGGCAACATGTGCGGGGCCATCGAATTTTATAAAGCCTGCGAGGCCGCTCGCATCAAGCCGATCCTGGGTTGCGAAATCTACGTGGCGAGCGGTTCAAGATTCGATAAAAAAGGCGCGTCCTCGGACGAAGACAGCTCTCCTAGAACCGGGATCCATCACCTGACCCTGCTCGCCCGCAATAACGCTGGGTATCAAAACCTGATCGAACTGGTCACCAAAGCCTCGCTCGAGGGCTTTTACTACAAGCCCCGCGTGGACAAGGAGCTTTTAGCGCAACACTCCGATGGCCTATTGGCCCTTTCCGGTTGCTTAAAGGGCGAGGTGGCGCAGGCCATTGTCGCGGACAATGTGGATTTGGCCACCCAGCGCGCCACGGCCTTGGCTGAAATTTTCGGCCCCGGTAATTTTTATCTCGAAGTCATGGATCACGGCTTAGAGGCCCAAAAAAAAGTCGCCAAGGCTCTATTGGAAATGTCCTCCAAAACCGGCCTGCCCTTGGTGGCCACCAACGACTGCCACTACTTTCAAAAAGACGAGGCCGCCGCGCATGACGCGCTGTTGTGCATCGGAACCGGTAAAAAAATTAATGACTCCGTTCGTATGCGCTACGCCACGCAGGAGTTCTATTACAAAACCCCGCAAGAGATGGCCCAGCTCTTTCATCTTTACCCCCAAACTATTGCGAACACGCTTCGAATTGCCGAGGCCTGCGATAATGTCAAAATTTCCTTTGACGAACTCCATCTGCCGGACTACCTCGCCCCGGAGGGCTACAACCAGGAAAGCTATCTCGATCACCTCTGCCAAGAGGGATTGAAAACCCGCTTCCCCGCCGGAGCGCCCGGCGAATATCAAGAACGTCTCAAATATGAGCTTCAAATCATCAAAAAAATGGGGTTCCCCGGATACTTCCTGATCGTCTGGGATTTTATTCGCTTCGCCAAAAGAAGCGGCGTGCCGGTGGGGCCGGGCCGTGGCTCAGGCGCAGGCAGCCTGGTAAGCTATCTGCTCAACATCACCAATGTTGACCCTTTGAAATACCGTCTGCTTTTTGAACGCTTCTTAAATCCCGACCGGCGGGAAATGCCGGACTTGGACATTGATTTTTCCGATGAAGGGCGGGACATGGTCATCCGGTACGTTCGGGAAAAATATGGTTTCTCCAACGTGGCCCAAATCATCACCTTTGGAACCATGCAAAGCCGGGCCGTAATCCGCGATGTGGGGCGCGTTATGGATGTGCCGCTTCAAGAGGTGGACCGGATCGCAAAAGCGATCCCGCACGGCATGACCATTGAGCAAGCATTAAAATCCAGTCAGGAATTTAAGCGAATGTCCGAGGAAAACCCGACGGTTAATAAAATCCTGGCTATCGCCATAAAGCTCGAGGGCGTGCGCCGGCACTCGGGCGTGCACGCGGCCGGCACGGTCATCACCAAGGAACCGGTGACCAAGTATGCCCCCCTGGTCAAAAACACGCACAGCGGCGTCGTGACCACGGGTTTCAACGACAAGTCCCTGGTCAAGCTAGGGCTCCTGAAAGTGGATTTCTTGGGACTTCGCACGTTGACCGTGATTCAAAAAACGGTCGCGCTTGTGGCCAAAACGCGGCGCGTCACGCTGGAGATGGAATCCATCCCCTACGACGACCCCAAGGCCTACGAGCTATTGTCCCGCGCGCAAACCGGCGGCGTTTTTCAACTTGAATCAAGCGGCATGCGCGAGCTCTTAACCAAGCTTAAGCCGGCTAAATTAACGGATATCATCGCTTTAATCGCCCTGTTTCGTCCCGGACCTATGAAATGGATTGACGAATTCTGCGCCAGAAAAAACGGCTCCTCCCAGGTCCGCTACGATCACCCTGTGCTTGAATCCATTCTCAAGGAAACCTACGGAATCTGCGTTTATCAAGAGCAGGTCATGGAAATTTCCAAACAACTAGCGGGGTTTACGGCGAGTGAGGCCGACAAACTACGAAAAGCCATGGGCAAAAAAAAGCCGGAGGAATTGAACAAAATGGAGGCCAAGTTTCTCGAGGGAGCCAAGGCTAAAAAGATTGACCTTGTCTTTGCCGCAAAGCTCTTTGAGGACTTGAAGGATTTCGGGCACTACGCCTTCAATAAAAGCCACAGCACGGCCTACGGAATCGTGGCCTATCAAACCGCGTATCTCAAAGCTAATTTTCCCATCGAGTTTATGACCGCCTTGGTCAACAGCGAAATCGGCCGTTCAGCCGTGGGCTCCGAGGATAAAGAAAACAAAATCGCCACCTATCTCGCCGAGGCTAAAACCATGGGCTTTGAGACGCGTCCTCCCTGCGTCAATAATTCCGAAGAAAAATTCAGCGGGGAAGGCAGCGGCATTCGCTTTGGCCTTGAAGCCGTCAAAAACGTCGGGGAATCCGCGGCCGGGGCCATTGTTGAGGAACGGCGGCGCGCGGGCCCCTATGTAGCGCTCAAGGATTTCATGAGACGCGCCTCAAAATTTTCCATTAATAAGAAGGTCTTTGAATCCCTGGGCAAGGCGGGCGCTCTAGACTGCATTCTCGATGGCGCCAATGTCATTGAAAAGAGGGGCCGGTTTATCCAACATCTGGACTTTCACATGAATCTCTGGACCAAAACAGAGGGCGAGATGCTCTTTGAGCTTGACATCGCCGCGCCAAAGTCCGCCCCGGGAGGCGCTCCGCCCGTTGAAGACGACATTTTGCATTGGGAACGCGAGGTCTTGGGGGTGTATCTTTCCATCCACCCCATGCAACGCTGGCAAGGGCTCTTCGACGCCTGCGGCCTGCCGTCCATTGAAGGGCTGCGCGCCAAGGCCGCGGACGAACGCGTGCAATTTATGGGCATGGTCAATGTAATCAAAAAGCAGGTCTCCAAAAAAACCGGCCAGCCCTGGGCCCGGCTTAGAGTGGAAGACTTGAGCGGGGAAATCGAAACCGTGGTCTTCCCCAGAACATACGCCCAGGCCAACCCTGAAATCTTTAAGCAAGGAACATTGGTGATGGTTTACGGACGACTATCCAGGACCATGCCCGCAGAACAAGAGAATTCCGAAACAACGCCATCGGGACTTAAGGAAGAAATACTAGTGGAAGAAATCGTGATATTTAATGAATTTCTACGCAGTAAAACTAAAACCCTCCGCATCCGCCTTCATAACCAGACTGAGGACGATTGGAAACAGTTGAGCCGGACGTTGGAATCATTTCCCGAGGGATCCACTCAAATTCATTTGACCGGCGAAGCCCTGGGAAGGGGGAAAACGCCTTCGGCTTGGGTGGAATTTCCAAAAACCATAACCCTGGAAAAAACAGCCTGGGAAAAATTGGAGGGCCTTTTAGGGCAAAATAGTATGATGCTCGCACATGCTCATGGGAGCGAGAATCATTCAAGACGCTAAAAAGCCGTCGCATAATAATTTTGACATTTGGCTGGGCGATTTTGCCCCGGCTCTTTGGGCGTTGGCCGTTGTTTGGCTGATGGGATCAGCCCCGTTGCTCGCTGGGCAATCCTCGCCCAAAACCGTTCGCGCGGGCCGCCCTGCCTCCCTTTATAACGTCATTGACACACCAAACGCCGAAGTGTTGGACTATGGTAGTTTCGCGTTTACCACCAGATTTTTCGCCAACGGGGGCCTTCTGCCCAGTATCGCCTTCGGCGTTTTCCAGCGCCTGATGATCGGCGCCTCCTGGGAGCTCGACAACTACATCGGGCATGGCAAAATTGATCTCCAGCGGCCCGAGCTTCAGATCAAGTTCCGTTTCTTCGACGGCGACGGCGCCCTGCCCGCGTCAACCGTGGGCTACGACTCCCAGGGTTACTTCTATGACAAGAGCAAAAAAGAATACCTGCAGGACAGGCGCGGGCTCTACCTGGCCTTCACCAAAGAAATGCTGGCCGGCGGTCTGGAATGGACGGCCGGAGGCAATATCTCGGATTTCGAACGGGACGCCTTGCGCGGATTTTTCAATGTTTCTTGGGTCGCTCCAACCGGAGGACTGGGCGCTTTTGCGGAATACGACAACATCCGAAACGTCAAATGGAACCGCTTAAACGCCGGCGTCAATCTGTTTCTTTCCCCGTTCATTCAAATGGGCGTTCATATTCGAGATATTCTTGGTAGCGGGACCCAAAACAACTCCTCAGGCCTGCGCCGGCCCGAGCGCATCATTGACATACGCTACCTGACCAGCTTTTAGGGGCCTTGGGCGAGTGTGCTAAAATTTACAAATAGATAAAATTTACTGTCTAATAAAACGTAAAGGAGCCTGCTATGTTAAGCCTAAAAATACCGCTTAATGTTTTAAACAATCCGAGCCGTGAAGAATTGCGCCGCTTGGCCCAAGAGGATGAAACGCCGACAGCTTTTAACGCGCCGGCCTATTACACTCAAAAAGCGGCCAGCCGTAGCGCTCAATTTACTTATTACCTTAATGACGGTCCCTTGGGGAAATCCCAACGGGCCGCCGATCCAAAAATGACGGCTGACGTCGAACAATTTCTCGACCGCCAATTAAAAGAACTGGAACTAATTCAAATTGACCGCGTCATCGGCAATAACACTCAAAAAAACTGGCATTGCCGCCTTTTAATTCCCAAGCAATACGCCCGCCTCGCTCTGATGTGGTCCGGCACGCTTTTTGCCGCAAGCCCCCGACAAAGAGCTCCTGCGGTAACACCCGATTTTTTACCCATAGACCTGCCCAACTGGCCTGAAGCCTTTGACAACCTTGGCAACATGAAGGCATTGGGGCCGAAAGGCATTTTTATCCTGCCGGACAAAGGATGCACATATATCTTGGGCACGGATTACGTAGGCGAAGTCAAAATGTCTTTTCTGCGCCAAGCCATGTACCAGATGAAACGCTTGGGCGGACTGGGTCTTCACGCCGGAAGCAAGGTCATAAAAATTAAGAGCGGAAAAGCCCTGGGGTCCGCGGGCGCAAGACTCGAAGAAATTGGCGTTCTGCTCTTTGGACTTTCGGGAACCGGCAAAACGACATTAACGTTGGACAGCCACGGCCTTGGGGCCCCGGAGGGCATCGAGCTTCTCCAGGACGACATTGTTTGGCTAACGCAAAATGGCCAGGCCTTTGGCACAGAAGACAATTTCTATGTTAAAACAGAAGGGATCAACGAGGAAAATCAACCAACGATTTTTCACGCCCTTTTTAATGACGAAACGGTGTTTGAAAACGTGGCGGTCAACGGCTCCACTAAACAGCCCGAATTAAACAACTATTCCCGTGGCACCAACGGAAGGGCCTTAGTCATGCGACAAAAAATCCGCGGATCTTCAGACCGCATTAATCTCGCCAAGGTCCACAAAATTTTCTTTATCACGCGGCGAGACACGGTCGTTCCGCCTGTAGCCCGGCTCAATAGCGAACAAGCGGGGGCCTATTTCATGCTGGGAGAATCCATCGAGACTTCAGCCGGGGATCCGACCAAGGCGGGAGAAGCCAAGCACGAGGTGGGATTCAACCCCTTCATTGTCGGCGTCGAAGAAGAGGAAGGACGGCGATTGGCCGGCATTCTCAAAGCCAATAATATTGAATGTTATCTCCTCAACACCGGCTCGCTCGGCAAGGGCGGGGATATTCCGAATCAAAAAGAGCGCAAAATCACTCAAGTCATCTCCTCAAAAATTATCGAAGCCGTGGTTCGCGGGACTATTCCCTGGATCAAGGACCCGCGCTGGGGCTACGATGTCGCGGCCGATATTGCCGGCGTCCCTGAATGGAGAACGCTCATGCGGCCCGAACCGTACTACAGCCCGGCGTTATTGGAACGCCTTACCCTTGATCTGCTCAAAGAAAGAAAAGCCTTTCTGGCTCAATATCATTTTGAATTACCAACGGGCCAATAAGGTTAAAGCGCCCTCCAGCCGATATGACCATGGTCAATAGCAATTATTGACCCCGGTCATTTCAAAAATCCCTTCTTTGTGTAAAAATAAAATCAACAAAATAAATCCCGGCGATAGGCGCCGCGAAAAAGGAGGAAATATGAAAACAATGGCGATAATCTTAGGAGCCTTGTTGGGATTGACCGTCTTGGTCAACGCTTCCAGCATAACAAGCGCCGGCTTTGAAACTTGCGTGTATCCGCGATGCATGGTTAGCAAATAAAGCAAGTCTACTCCAAAATCCCCGCCCGTAGCGCAACAGGCAACGGGCGGGGCCTGAGCAAGGTCTCTGCCGGACCCTTAGGACCCGTCCACAAATAACCTATACAGATTGCGCCCGGATTTTGGTCAGATTTGGACGCAACGATTGAGACAAAGCCGAGGAATAGCAGGGCTATTTTGAGGCTTTTTCGATTGAGGCGCGTTCAAAGATGACCAAAAGATGGGATGCAAGATGTATAGGTTATTTGTGGACGGGTCCTTAGCGCCTTCCTTTAAGTAAAATACTGCAATGCACCAGACAGCGCCGCCAAATTGCAGAATTTGCCCCTATCGAAGCGCCTGTCTTTTTTCTTCTCTTGATGAGTCTTCCAAAAAAGAATGGATCGCCCTGCGCCGGGCGCGGATTTATCCCAAGGGAGCGGCGATATTTTTGGAGGGAGACGCGGCTACGAACGTTTACGTGGCTTGTGAAGGCAAGGTTAAAATTTATAAGTCCACCAGGATGGGCAAAAGTCTGACCACCAAGATTCTTCCGGCCGGAAGCGTCTTCGGGCACCGTTCATTATTCGCCCATGAACCATATTCCGCGTCAGCCGAGGCGTTCACGGACGCGGTCATTTCCAAAATTGATGAGAAAAATTTCATGAAATTTCTTCAACGGCACTGGGCCGCGGCCAAGTTGATTCTGAACCAATTCGCCCAGGGGATGCGCGAGGGGGAAGACAAGGCCAGGGAAATCGCCTTTTCCACGGCCAAGGCGCGCATGGCCCAAGCGTTGATGAGTTTCGGTAAAAAATCGGGAGATCAGTGGGTGGTCGTCACGCCGCGAAAGGAAATTGCCCAGGTCGCAGGCGTCGTGACGGAAACCTGCGTGCGGCTAATCCGGCGATTTGAAAACGAGGGAATTGTCCGCCGCCGCGATCGCCGCGCCATCGACATTGTAAATCCACGGCTTCTTGAAAAAATCGCCGGCGGCGCCTTAAACACGAGCCAGTAGTCGCGCGGCCCATATTCACGGGAGGTTTTCATAATAGCCCGCATTGGTCGAAGCCTTAAGCTCTCCGAGCGCCGCGGACAATTCTTTAAAGTCGCGCCTCTTGTCGTAGCGCCCAATCTCGAAGTCAGGGAGGATTTCGATCTCATCTATCGAACCCTTTGCGCGATCCTTTTTAATTTTGTTCCCAGTTCCGGACACCCGGGCGGTAGCATCTCTTCTGGGCGAATTGCGGCCGGCCTTGTTTTTGACGCCCTGATCTATGATTTTTCCGATCCCGAGCGCCGGGACGCGGACATTGTCTGCTACGCCGCGGGCCATAAGGCGCTGGGCCTGTACGCGCTTTGGGCGCTACGCAACGAAATTGTCCGAATAGCCGCCCCCAAACTGCTGGCGGCAAAAAACCGGCAATTGCGCCTGGAAGACCTGCTGGGATTTAGAAAAAATCCAGTCCAGGATACTCCATTGTTGCGCAAATTTTCTTCCAAGCGGCTTGACGGACACCCCACCCCGGCCACGCCCTTTGTGCCGGCCGCCACCGGAGCCAGCGGGGTAGGATTAGGGTTGGCCGCGGGATTGGCCCTTGGCGCTCGGGATGCCTACGGGCCGCGCTCCCCCCGCGTTCATGTCATCGAAGGAGAAGGCGGGCTTACACCCGGACGCGTCCAAGAAACGCTGGCCGCCGCGGCAACCATGGGGCTCGACAATCTTATTGTTCATGTGGACTGGAATCAGTCCTCCATTGACTCCGACGCGGTTTGCGCCAAGGACGGACGCCCCGGAGATTATGTTCAGTGGAATCCTTTGGAGCTTTTTTATTTTCACGATTGGAATGTCATTGACGCCGGCAACGGCCACGACTGGCCCTCGGTTTTATCAGCCCAAAAACTAGCGGGGGAACTTCGCGGCGGCCAGCCCACGGCGGTCGTTTATCGCACGACAAAAGGCTGGCGCTACGGCATAGAGGGCCGCAAAACGCACGGCGCCGGGCACTCTTTCTGCGGCGATGAATTTTATAAAGCCCTGGCTTCTTTCGAGGAGCGCTTTCGCGTCCGCTTCGCGCGATCCTCCGGACTTTCGGGACAGGAACAAATCGAGGGCGCTCATTGGGAAACCCTGCAAACCGTACGCAAAGTTTTAGAAAGCCGCAGGCGATTAACCGGCTACTTTGCCGGAAGGGTTCGCGCCGCAAGCGCGAAATGCAGGTCCCGCGATCTCAAGCCGCGAGGGGGTTCGCCGCGCCTTGATCTGCTTCATAAGTCAAATTTGCGCCCTGATACCACGCCGCCAATGCTTGTTCTTAAGCCGGGACAAAAAACAACGTTGCGCGGGGCGCTTGGCCAGGCCCTAGGGCATATCAATGAGCTTACGGGCGGGGCCCTCTTAGGATGCGCCGCGGATTTGTTGGATTCAACCAGCCTTTCACCCTTAAATAAAGGCTTTGCGCCGGGCTTTTATCACGCCCGCCATAACCCAAAAAGCCGCTTGGTGGCCGTGGGCGGCATCTGCGAGGACGCGATGGGCGCGCTGATGGCGGGCGTTTCCACCTATGGTCGCCATATCGGAGTGACAAGCTCCTACTCCTCTTTCATCGCTCCCTTGGAGCACGTGGCCGCGCGTCTGCATGCGATCGCACAGCAAGCCCGAGAACATGTCCTAGGCGAACCTTATCGCACATGGATTATGGTTAATGCCCATGCCGGACCAAAAACCGGCGAAGATGGCTCTACGCATGCCGACCCTCAAGCTTTGCAACTTCTCCAGAATAATTTTCCACATGGAACCCTGATTACTTTGACGCCATGGGATCCCCAAGAAGTCTGGCCGTTGTTGGCCGCGGGCTTAGCGCGCCGTCCGGCTGTTCTTGCCCCTTTTCTCACGCGTCCAACGGAAACCGTGCCTGATCGCGCCGCTTTAAGACTCCCGCCTGCCTGCGCCGCGAAACAAGGCGTTTATTGCCTGCGCCGCGGCCGGGAACGCGCGATCGTTATCCTCCAGGGAAGCGCCTCGGCCTATGCTTTCATTGAAGAGGTTCTACCCAGACTTAACCGCGAAGGCCCGGACGTGAGCGTATTTTATGTAGCCAGCGCCGAGCTATTTGATATGTTGCCGCAGGACAAGCGCGAGTTGATTTTTCCCTCGGAACTGGCCTATCGCACCATGGGCATTACGGATTTTACCTTGCCGACCATGTGGCGATGGGTCCGTAGCGAGGAGGGATTGCGCCATTGCTTGCACCCTTTCCGCGCAGGCCGGTATCTGGGCAGTGGGCAATATCAGATGGTCTTAAAAGAGGCCGGTCTTGACGGGGCCTCACAGTACGAGGCCATTGAACGCTGGGGCCGATTGATCGGCAAAAAATACGCCAAGCCCAAGCGCGTTCAAAATGGCATAAAAATTTAGAGCAAGATACGACGGTAAAATGCCGGCCGCAGGCCATAATTTTTTAGGGACCGCGGCCCATTTTTCTACAATAAACGCCGTGGGCGTCGTTGGAACCAGCCCGGGGCGAAAAGAGGGTCCGCAAAAACTCTGTGGCGTAGCCAAATACATCGATGATTTTGTTTTTCCTGGTTGCCTTTGGGGGGTCACCTTTCGTTCCTCCATCGCCTACGGTTTAATAAAAAAAATTACACTAGACCCCGCCTTCCCCTGGGAAGACTGCGTTGTGGCCTGCGCAAAAGATATTCCCGGAAATAATTTCGTCTCGCTCATCGAAAACGATCAGCCTCTGTTGGCGGACAAAAAAACAATGCACCCGATGGAACCGATTTTGCTGGTGGCGCACACAAGCCGTCATCGGGCCTACGAGGCTTTGAATTATATCCGGGCCGAATATGAATGCAAAGAACCCGTGCTGAGCCTGGAGGAATCCTTGGCGAAAAAACGGGTGATTTACGGCCGGGACAATGTGTTTAAAAAATTTTTAATTAAAAAAGGGAGCGTGAAATCCGGGTTTGCCCAGGCGGATGTTATTGTCGAGGGAGAATATCGCGTTCCTCATCAAGAGCAGGCTTACATCGAAAACAACGGCATGGCGGCTTATGTGGACAAGAAAGGCGTCTTAACGGTCGTGGGTTCCATGCAATGCCCTTATTATGTTCAAAAAACTTTGAAACAAATTTTTAACTTGCCGGACAACAGGGTGCGCGTGGCACAGGCCGTGACCGGCGGCGGATTTGGCGGCAAGGAGGAGTACCCGTCCATTCTAGCCGGCCACGCCGCGCTTCTCGCGTGGAAAGCGAAGCGCCCGGTCAAAATGATTTATGACCGTCGAGAAGATATGGCCGCCACCACCAAGAGGCATCCCGCCTGGATCAAGCATAAGACCGGCCTGACGCGCGCCGGCCGTCTTGTCGCGCAGGAGATCGATATTGTCATGGATGGCGGCGCTTATGCCACGCTTTCATCCGTGGTGTTATCCAGGGGGACGATCCATGCCACAGGCCCCTATGAATGCCCGAATGTGCGCGTGCGCTCAAAGGCCGTCGCCACCAACACCCCGCCCAACGGAGCGTTCCGTGGCTTTGGCGCGCCGCAAACTCTTTTTGCCGTGGAGCTTCACTGGGAAAAAATCGCGCGGGTTTTAAGGAAGGACTCCCTTGAACTTCGTCAATTAAATCTTTTAAAAACAGGTTCGATCACGGCCACGGGCCAAACGCTTTCAGAAAGCGTCGGGGCCGAAGAGGCGCTTCAAATTACGGCGAAAAAAAGCGATTATCTGCGCAAAAAAAAACGCTACGCGCGCTGGAACCGCGACAATAGCCGGGACAAATGGCACGGCATTGGATTAGCCGTCGTTCATCATGGCGCAGGGTTTACCGGAAGCGGCGAAATTTCCTTGGCCAGCCGCGCGGCTATTTCCTTGACCCGCGACGGCAAAATTCAAATTCTGGCCTCTTCCACGGAAATTGGCCAAGGCGCCAACACTGTATTGGCGCAAATCGTTTCCGAAACCCTTGGCATTCCCTTTGACGCGGTGAGCGTTAAAACGCCCGACACCCACAAGGTTCCTGACAGCGGCCCCACGGTGGCCTCGCGCACCTGCATGGTCGTGGGAGGGCTTCTTCAGTGCGCGGCTGGGGCGTTAAAATCTCATGCGGCCAAACGTCTTGGGCGATTTCCAAAAAACGCGAAGGATTGGAAAACGGCCGCCGTCTTATTGTGCGGCAAGAAACCGGAGCGCCGCTTTGAGGCCGGATATAAAAAACCCAAAGAACTCCTTTGGGATGACCCTGCCTACAGAGGCGACGCTTACGGCGTTTACAGTTACGCGGCATTGGCCGCGGATTTGGAAGTGGACAAAACCACTTATGCGGTTCGGATTCGTAAAATTACCACAGCGCAGGACATCGGCAAAGCGATTCATCCGCTTTTAGCCGAAGGGCAAATTATCGGAGGCATCGCCCAGGGGATCGGTTACGCGCTCTTGGAAAATTCCGTGTTCAAAAACGGCGTCATGCAAAACTCGCAATTAACCAATTACATGATTCCTACCAGCGTGGACGTAGCGCCCACGGACGTGACGATCGTAGAAAATCCATATTCGCGCGGACCCTTCGGGGCCAAGGGCCTGGGAGAACTGCCCATGAACGCTCCGGCCCCGGCGATTGCCGCGGCCATTTACTGCGCCACCGGCCGGATGATTACGGAGCTTCCGATTTTGCCTGAAAAAATCGCAAAATCCTTAGAATTTACACAGAAATGATATGCTCGCCATTCGTTTGACGCTTAATCGTAAAAAACAAATTTATAGGGGAAACCCTTTCAAGCGCTTGATTGACGTTTTGCGCGAAAATTTTGAACTTACCGGAACCAAGGAAGGTTGCGGCGAGGGGGAATGCGGGGCCTGCACAGTCCTGCTTGACGGCGAGCCGGTCAACAGCTGTCTCATTCCCATCTGTCATGCCGATGGCCGACGGGTGGAAACTGTGGAGTCCTTGGGTTCGCCCGGCGCGTTAAGTCCGCTTCAAAAGTCATTTTGGAAAGAGGGCGGCGCGCAATGCGGCATCTGCACGCCCGGAATGCTCATGACGGCCCTGGCCTGGGTGCGCCGCGGGGGTTCCGGCGACCCCGACGCGATTCGTCGCTACTTAGGAGGGAATCTCTGCCGCTGTACGGGCTATCAACATATCGTGAATTCCGTCATTAAGGCGCTCAAAATGAAAACAACAAAAGCGGCCCGCTTATGAGAGGGGATCCGCGCGCTATCACCCTATTGCGACCCACGACAGCCCCGGAGGCGCTCTCGGCATTGCAAAAAAATCCCCAAGCGATTCCCTTGGCCGGCGGAACAGACTTTATGGTGGCCTGGAATGCCGGCCTAGTCCGGAATAAAATAGTTTTAGATCTATCTCTCCTGGACGGCTGGCGGAAAATTAAAGTTTTGAAGAACGGCTTAAAAATCGGCTCCTTGACGACCCATGCCCAAATCCAAAGGCATCCTGTAATCGCAAAAAAATTTCCACTCTTGGCTCGGGCCTGTTCGGTCGTGGGAGCGACGCAAATTCAAAATCGCGGCACTTTGGGAGGAAACCTTGCCCATGCCTCTGCCGCGGGGGACACATTCCCTCCGCTTTTGGTTTACGAGGCCGTTATTCATCTTGTCTGCGAAACCGGCAAACGCCGGATTCCCATTAACCAATTTTTCACCGGAGCTAAAACGACGGTTCTTCGGCCCTCCGAGCTAATCGAGTGCGTGGAAATTCTCTTTTTGAAATACCCGCCGGCAAGACAAATTTTTCGCAAGGTGGGAACCCGCGCGGCGCAAGCTATTTCCAAAGTGGTTGCGGCCGGCCTGCTATGGCTGGGCCCCCACGGGGAAATCAAAGAGCTGAGATTTTCCCTCGGCAGCATGGCGCCTACCGCGCGGCGCTTAAATGCCTTGGAGGCTTTCTGCCGAGGCAAAAAATTGAACGCCTCAATCATGGCCCGCGCCGCAGAGCTTATCGGAACGGACGTATCTCCCATTGATGATCTGCGCTCGAGCGCACATTACCGGTTGAAAATATCCAAGAATATATTGATGAAATTTTTAAAGGAGAAAAACTCATGGCAATTCTAATCGCGCTCGCCGGCGGCATTTTTTCCGCGGCTCAATTTTTAACCAACGGGGGTTTGGCCTCGCGTGTCGGCCTGGGCAAAACAGTTCTTATCAACAGCATCCTGGGTTTTGCGGGCTCTTTTATTTTTTACGCCTGCCTGAGCGCGCGCCGCGGTGAAACAGGATGGAACCAGGCATTTTCTTTTCCATGGCATTACTATATAGGAGGATTTCTCGGAGCCTCGGTGGTAGCCGCCGCCGCTTACGCCATGCCCCGCCTGGGCGCGGCCATGACCGTGGCGCTTTTTGTGTTGGCTCAATCCGCGAGCGCGGCCGCGTTTGATTATTTGGGACTTATGGGACTTTCGCCGCAACCCATAACCTGGCTCAAGGCGCTGGGCGCCGCCTTTCTTGCGGCCGGGGTTTTTCTTCTGCGTTTCTAGGAGCCTGTCCAACATAAGGATTTCTGTTTTTAACAATCATGAACTCGAAAAGTTCAGTTGAATAAAATTTGCCCTCTGAATTTGAAAA
>CAYHKQ010000052.1:18607-19086 GCA_964357255.1 uncultured Elusimicrobia bacterium | reverse complement strand
CCATGAGCGGCTTATACTGCACCCATGAGCGGCTATTTTGACTACTTCAATCCGCTAAAGTATTATGCCGCGCAAATTGGTTAAACTGTATTCGTGAAAGCCTTGATCCAAAGAGTGAAGGAAGCGTCGGTCCTCGTCAATGGCGCAGAGGCGCCGCGCTCCATTGGGGCGGGGTTTGTGATCTTCCTGGGCGTCGGCAAGACGGACACGGATGAGACGGCTAAAAAATTGGCGCAAAAGGTGGCGCATTTGAGAATTTTCTCGAATGAGGAAGGGAAATTCGACCGTTCCCTTCTGGACGTTAAGGGCGAGTGCCTGGTGGTGAGCCAATTTACGCTTTACGGCGACACGGCCAAAGGAAGGCGCCCGGACTTTACAGAGGCGGGGGCGGCCCCCGCCGGGCCGGCGCCGGGGGGAGGATCGTAATGAGCCAACACAACAACCCGCAGCCCCACCCCGGGGCTAAAGACCCTAACAAC
>CAYHKQ010000052.1:0-18597 GCA_964357255.1 uncultured Elusimicrobia bacterium | reverse complement strand
GGGGTGGTTGGCTACAAATTTTAGTTTTTCGGCCCCCCGGCCAAACTGCTGCCGCCGTTTTTTTCCCGCGCCCGCGCCGCCGGGGGGGGCGCCGCCTCTGTACGAACTCTTCATCGGCGAACTCAAAGCCAGCGGAATCACCCGCGTTGAAAAAGGCCAATTCCAAGCCCACATGGACGTCACCCTGACCAATGACGGGCCGGTGACCTTAATGGCAGAGACTTAAATGCCGGTCATGCGCCGTGGGCCAATCTCGGAACAAGAATGGTTGCGCATTCGCTTGGCCGCCGTGGCCAAACAAATCGTGGACCGCGGCGTTAAAAATCCACACGTGCTCGAAGCCATGCGTCAGGTTCCGCGCCAAAACTTCCTGCCCCCAGGCATCGCCCCCGCCCTTGTTTACGCGGACAGGGCCCTTCCCATCGGCTTTGATCAGACGATTTCCCAGCCCTATATCGTAGCCTACGCCGCCGAACAGTTGGAACTCACCGGCCAAGAAATCATCTTGGAAATCGGCTCCGGCTCAGGTTATCAAGCCGCGGTGCTTTCCCGTCTGGCCAAAGAAATCATCACCGTGGAATACCTTGCGGAACTCGCCCAATTTGCCCAAGAAAACTTGGCCCGCCTGGACATCAAAAACGTCACAGTGCGCCAAGGCGACGGCTTTGAAGGCTTAATGGAATCGGCGCCTTATGACCGCATCATCATCGCCGCGGCCGCGCATTACGTGCCCAAGGCCCTGATGGCCCAACTCAACTGCCCCGGCAGACTGCTCGCTCCCATCGGCACCCGCGCCAAGCAACAATTTATTCTTTACGATAAAGTCCAGGATCCGCCGAATCCCCCAAAAATCGTCCAACAGCCGCTCATCAGCGTCGCCTTCGTGCCAATGCGCGGGCAAATTGAAACAGGGTGAAAAAACAAGGCCAAAGAAGCCAAAGAAGCCACAAAGGCCAAAAGGGCCATGAGGAAAATTTTTATTCCTTCGCCTCTTTGGCGTTTGTGGCCTCTTTGACCTTACCCCTGGCGGCTCAATTCGAATTCGGGGTAGGGGCCGCGCCGGGGGATTATTACCGGATGCGCGAAACCAGCGCCCCGGTCAAAGCCAAGCCGGACCCATTCGCCACGGCCTTGACCAACGAGCTCCTGGCCACAAAAACCAGCGATTACTTCGACCGAATTGGAATTTCAACGCAAGACCCTGCAATGGACCTCGGCATGTACGCGCGCCGCGGCTTCGGCCGAACCGAATTGATCACTCTTTTGCTCATCAGTGAAAACTCAAAAGAGCCGCTCAAGGAATTGGCCAAAAAACGCGCGCGCGGCGCGCGTTTAAGAGAAATAGCTTCTCAATTCCATCTGTCCTACGAAGACATCCGCTCCAAAGCCCTGGTCCTTAAAAATGCTCTACTGGAAAAGATTCCCGCAAATTTGGACAATACTTCCCATGGATCAGAAAACGCAGAACCTTCAACCGGAACAACCCCCTCCCAACGAACTCCCTGAACACGACGGAAGCGTGCAGGCCAAAAAACCCTGGGGAGTTATTTTGGGAACGCTTTACTCGGCCTGCCTTTTAGCCGCCCTGGGCCTGGCTTTTTTCACCCCCAAAGCGCAGAGGGGGGACGCATCCGCTCCGGATAAATCCAAAAAATCATCGCCGCTCGCTTTCTTTGAAGCGGCCTCGGATGCGATCGCCATCGTGCGCCTCGACGGCCTCATCGCCATGGAACGGCGCGGCGGATTCCTGGGAGAAACCATGGTGGACCGGATTAAAAAAAATCTCGATCGTCTGGCTAAAAAGAAAAACATCAAGGCCCTCATCCTGCGCATCAACTCTCCCGGTGGCACCGTGGCGAGTTCGCAAGAAATTTACGACGCAATCGGACAAATCCGACGGACCCACAATAAACCCATCATCGCTTTAATGGGCGATGTCGCGGCCAGCGGCGGCTACTATGTGGCATCGGCCTGCGACCGCATTGTAGCCGAGCCGGGAACCTTGACCGGATCCATCGGCGTCATTTTTCAAACCGGACAATTCAACGAACTCATGAAACGATGGGGCATCAGTTTTAACACAATTAAATCCGGCCCCTATAAAGACATCGGCAGTTTCAACAGGCCCATGACGGCCGAGGAACGGCAAATTCTGCAAAGCCTCATTGACGGCGCCTACGAACAATTCGTCCAGGCCGTAGCCCAAGGCCGCAGGATGTCGCCGCTGGAGGTGCGCAAATTGGCGGACGGACGCATCTGGCTCGGCTCGCAAGCCAAAAAATTACGCCTGATTGACGAAGACTCTGGAATGCGCGGCGCCATTAATCTGGCCAGGGATCTCGGCAAGATCAAGGGCGAACCCAAAATCGTCTGGGACTGGGACCTGCGGGATGATTTCCTGAACGAACTGCTTCAAATGGACAGCCAAACAAATCTTTTCAAACACTTGGGCCTTGCTGGCGGACCCTTGCCCTCGGGACTTCTCTATCTATGGCCGGGGTATTAATCTGAATAAAATTCTATATCGCACAATTGAAAGTCTGGCCAAGCCCTGGAAGGCGCCATCGGCCGTCATGCTCGTGTTGCTGGGCTTAAACCGCCTGGTTCTGGCCGGAGCCTTTTCAAACCACGGCAAAACCCCTGTTCATTGGAGCGCCGGCCTGGGGCGCTTTGGGTGGGAAACCCTGAACGCCTTTTTTCTGGCTGGTTTTCTCGCCTTCTGCGTCACCGCCATGCTCAAAATTCTCAAAATTGTCCCCGGCGAACCCGGCGCCTTCGGCGAAATGATGCGCCTGGGCCTTCGCGCGCAATCGCCTTATTTTTTCGCCGGCCCCGCGGCCATCGCCATCATTCGGGCGAGTCAATGGCTTGGGGGGGATTCCCTGATTCGCTTGAGCCAGCTCGTCTCAGGCGCTTTGCCGATCGCCACCTTCTTCACGCTCTACGCGCTTTTGAGAAAACGCTATGCGACTTTAGGCGAACTCTCAATCCTAACCTTAACCTTGAGCCCGTGCCTGATTCTAATCGGCGCGGTGTTCGCCGGCCTTGCCGCCCTTTTTATGATGATTGCCGCCATTATTGTGGCCGTTTTGCTTTCGTCTTGACGTATGATGGGAAAGGAAAGAAAAAAAATACGATGGAGTAAAATAAGCAAAATCGTTTGCAAGGAGACGAAACCGCTCGTGTCCGCCACCGGGCGGCCGCGTCGGACGTAAGTGGTCGCAAGGAGGCTCAAAATGAAATTTTTTCTTGATACCGCGATGATTGAGGAAATCAAGCAGGCTAAAGCCTGGGGATTTCTCGACGGCGTCACCACCAATCCCACTCTCGTGTCGAAAACCGGACGAAATTTCGAGGAAATGGCCAAGGAAATTTTAAAAATCGCGGCGCCGGCGCCAGTGAGCCTGGAAGTGTTGGCGCTCGAGACGAACGCCATGGTGGAAGAAGGCCGGCGACTGGCCTGCTGGGGAGCCAATGTCGTCGTTAAAATCCCTATGACCGAAGCGGGCATGGCCGCTACGCAAGTCCTGACGGTTAAACACAAAATCAAGGTTAATGTCACCCTCGTTTTTTCACCCAACCAGGCGCTCTTGGCCGCTAAGGCCGGAGCGGCCTACGTTTCCCCTTTCATCGGGCGGCTCGACGACGTTGGGGAAGAAGGAATGGACCTGATCGCCGCCATTCTGGAGATTTACCGCAACTATGATTTTACGACCGAGGTATTAGTGGCGAGCGTTCGCAATCCCATGCATGTGGTTCGCGCCGCGGAGCTAGGCGCGCATGTCGCCACCATTCCTTTTTCAGTGCTCCGGCAACTTTTTAAGCACCCCCTGACGGACAAGGGCCTGGCCGCTTTTTTAGAAGACTGGAAAAAAGTCCCTCAAACCGACGGCGCAGGGGCCTTGAAAAAATAGGAATTGCCATTGACGCAAGACGCAAGCCCCAATTCAAAAGCCATCATCGCAACCCTGCTATCGGCTTTTCTCGGACCCGGAGTCGGCCAATTTTACAATAAACAATGGAAAAAAGGGGCGATCCTTTCTAGTGTAGCCCTGGTCCTGATCCTTGCAGTCGCCGTTGTTTTCATCCGTGCCGCCAAACAAACGGTCTCGACGATTGCTACGGCGAATGTTGAGACCTTGTCCCAGCCAGGGATTGAAATGACTCTGGCCAAAAAAATCCTAAACGACAACAAAAAAGCGCTCGACGCGTTCAAATGGACATTTCTCACCCTTTGGTGCTATTCAATCGTTGACGCGTTTGTTACGGCCAAGAGCGGGAAGCGGGAATAATGAAAGCCTTAACCAGTGAACAAATGCGCGCGCTAGACCGGCGCTCCGAAACCGAGTTCGGCGTCACGAGCCTTCAGTTGATGGAAAACGCGGGCCGCGCGATAGCCAACGCCGTCATTAAAATACTCTGCGAAAAATTAAGCCGGCCTCTGGGCGAAGCCCTCGTCGTCGTCTGCTGTGGACGGGGCAACAACGGCGGCGACGGCCTGGCCGCCGCGATTAATCTGAAAAAATCTGGCGTCCCTGTCGAGGTTTATTGCGTCCCCCTGCCTGAGAACAAACCCATGAAACCGGAATATGAAGCGCAGGTAAAGGAGGCCAAAAAAAACGGCATTATCCCAAAATTTGTCAATAATCCCGAGATAATGAGCGAAAGCCTGGTCCAGACCGCCCTAATCGTGGACGCGTTGCTCGGCACGGGGTCCAAAGGCAAGCCCATGGGCCCGGCGCACAAAATCATTCAAAAAATTATGAAAGCCAAAAAGCCTATTTTAGCTTTGGACATTCCTTCGGGGATTGACGCCGACACGGGGTATCACAGCGGAGTCTACATTCAGGCCAACTGGACCGTCACCCTGGGCGCCGCTAAAACAGGGCTGTTAAAGCCTTATGCCCAACAGTACATTGGGGAATTGATCGTAACCGATATCGGGCACCCGAAAAAACTGCTGGAAGAATACCTCAAATAGACGGAATCCAGGCTCTTGTCCATCCAAAGAATTCGTTCTGGATTCCCGCTTTCGCGGGAATGACGCCAGGGAGAGCGGGGCCTGGGTAGATATATTCGTTTACAGCTTGACCAGCGTGGCGCGGGTGACGCCTTCGAGGCGGGAGAGTTCTTCTAAAACCGGCCCATCCGCGGCGCCGTCTAAGGTCAACACCATAATGGCGCTCTCGCCTTTGGCTTTTCTGCCAACCCTCATGTCGGCAATGTTGACGCGATGAGCCCCAAAAAGCGTGCCCACCTTGCCGATCATGCCGGGTAGGTCCAAATTTTCAATAACCACGAGCACTCCATGGGGCACGACATTAACCAACAAATCACCGATGCGCGCGATCCGAAGCTCGCCGGAAAGTTCGACGCGGCCGGAGGCCGAGGCATAGCGCCCTTCCCTCGTCCGCACAGTCAAAATAATTTCCTCAAAAAGCCCTGCCAAGCCCGCGTCAAGCGAGGCGGTTTGAAACGACAGTCCGCGTTCTTTGGCGTAAAACGAGGCATTAATGACATTGACCGTCTCGCCCAAGGCGCACGATAAAATTCCGCGAAGCCCGGCATTCGCCAGGACTTTTTGATCCTTCTCGCTAAATTTGGTAGCCGCGGCCAAGTCCGCCTCAGTCCAGGCCCCGGGTAAAAGCTGGCCCAGGAAACGGCCTAAACGCTCGGCTAAAGCCAAATGCCGCTCCAAGCGCTCAAACGTCTTTGGATCGAACTCGGGGGGGAGATTGACGCCGCCAACCACAAGGCCCCGCTCAAAAAAATCCACCACGCTAAGCGCCAATTGCTCGGCCACCCTGCGCTGGGCCTCGCGCGTTGAGGCGCCAAGATGGGGGCTCAACACAACTCGCTCGCCCAACTCTAAGAGCGGACTGCCCTTGGGAGGCTCTTTTTGATAAACGTCCAACCCAGCTCCGGCCAGCCATCCCTCCTTTATCGCTTGAGCTAAAGCGGCCTCGTCAACAATTTCTCCGCGCGAGGTATTAATCAAAATTGCGCCCTTTTTCATTTTGGCCAAAACCGAAGAGGAAATCAGGCCTCGAGTAGCATCCGTGAGCGGCACATGCAGGCTCATCAGGTCTGCGCCTTGAACTAAATCCTCAAAATTGACGAGCTTAACCCCAAAATCCTCAGCCTGGGCAACGCTTAAAAAAGGGTCATAGGCAATGACTTTCATGCTAAAAGCCAACGCCCGCCGCAACACTTCGCGGCCCACCCGGCCCAAGCCCATGAGCCCCAAGGTCTTGCCGTAAAGCTCGGAGCCGGCCATCGCCTTGTCGCGCCAAAGACCCATTTTAACGGCCCTGTCCGCAATGGGGATGCGCCGCATTAAAGCCAAGGCCAAAGCAAAAACATGCTCCGCCACGGCGATCGCGTTAGCTCCCGGCACATTGACCACCAGAATGCCCCGCCGGGTGGCTTCCTCTATATTAATGTTGTCCACCCCGGTTCCAGCGCGGCCGATAAACTTAAGATTCTTGGCCTGGGCGATTTTTTCCTTGGTAATCTTAGTTTCCGAGCGAACCAGCCACGCCTCGATGCCGTCTAAGCCATTAGCCGCGGCCGTGTCCAATATCTCAAAGCCAGCGTTCGCCCTGAGCGGATGCAAGCCTTCAAAATCAATAGGATCGCTGACCAAAACCTTAATCACAGCCCCATTAAAGCAATTTTCTTTATGCAAATTTTCTTAAAGTCCGTGATAGATTAAGGGAGGTAAAAATTTTTCCCTAATGTCCAGGGATAATTATATTGATAAAATAGGTTTTATCGGGTATAATTTATTAAAATTTATACCCGATAACGTCTCAATCGCATACTGCGCGTCATAAAATGGCGACATCGGGTATAACGACAACAATATGGAAACGAACGCCATTTCTAATTTCGTGAAGGAACGCCGCCGCGCAGCCCGGCTCACGCAAGCTCAACTCGCGGCCAAGGCGGGTGTCGGATTGCGCTTCATCCGTGACCTTGAGCAAGGGAAAATTTCGTTGCGCACCGATACGGTTAATAAGGCGCTTTTCCTTTTTGGCAAGATGCTAGGGCCGGTGGATCTGTCAAGGGGATAATTTATGAGCGCCAACCGTGCCGAAGTCATTTATGGCGACAAGCGGGCGGGCGAGCTCCGCAAAACCGGCAAGGGCTTCGAGTTCGAATACGACATCTCCTATCTGTCTGGTTCCAGCGTCCAGCCGATCAGTCTGTCCATCCCCTTGCGCGCCGAAAAATATGAGTCGAGAGATTTGTTTCCCTTTTTTGACGGCCTGCTTCCTGAAGGCTGGCTACTCGACTTGATTTGCGCCTCGGCCAAAATCGATAAGAACGATAAGTTCAAATTGCTTCTGCACACGGGGCAAGACCCGGTCGGCGCCGTCAGCGTCCGAGCAATCGAGGATTGATATGGCAAGCCGATGCCTCTGCTGTCAAAAATCGCTACAAACCAAGGGGCGTTATCACCCGCGCTGCTTGAGCCATCTCTTCGGAAATCCACGACATCCTTTAATTCCGTTTAAAGCGTCCGACCTGCCGGCTATGGTGACGAAGGACAAGAACCGCATGTCGATCTCCGGCGTCCAGCCGAAGGTTTCCATCCGGCTGGACAAGAAGGATTGGACGCTACAAGCCGTGGCGACCGGCGGGACGCACATCTTAAAGCCCGAGCCAGAACAGTTTCCTCAACTTCCGCAAAATGAAAACCTCTGCATGAACATGGCCGAAAAGTTGGGCTTGCGCGTGCCGTCCCACGGGCTCTTCGAGATGGCCGATGGAAAGCTCTGCTACGTCATCAAACGTTTCGACAGGACCGAGGATGGGCGGCGGATTGCGAAAGAAACGATGTTTCAAATTCTCGGATCAACGGACAAGTACTCGGGATCCCTCGAAAACGTCGGCAAGGCGATACGCGCTTACGCCGCCAATGTCGGCTTGGACATGATTGATTTTTTTGAGCGGGTTCTGTTTTGTTTTTTGACCGGCAACGGGGACATGCACCTGAAGAACTGGGCTTTGCTCGGCGCGGGGCAGGATGTGACGCTCGCGCCCTGCTACGACCTCGTTTGTTCGCGGCTCTACATCAGGAACGAGGCCGACGCGGCGCTGACGATCAACGCCAAGCAGAACAATCTCAAGCAAAAAGATTTCGAGATTTTCGCCGGCCGATTGGGGATCAACCCGAAGGCCGCCTTAAACATCCTAGGCAAACTGCGGGACGCGCAGGAGAAACTGCGCGAAATGGTCGTCAGTTCGGAGTTGCGCTCGGACTTTCGGCAGGAACTAACGAATATCATGGCCTCGCGGCACAAGCAGATATACGCGGAGTGACACATAATGAATAAGGGAGGTAAAAATTTTGTAACTACCCAGGTCCTCCCTCCTCGTCATTCCGGCGTAGGCCGGAATCCAGACCCTCTTAATCTGGATACCGGCTTTCGCCGGTATGACGAAGACAAAGGGACCTGGGTAGTTACAAAATTTTTCCCTAATGTCCAGAAATTTTGTCTATTGACACTCTTTAATCCTTTTTGTAAACATCAACCAGCGTGATAAGAAAAATAACCTTTGCCTTCGTTTTTACGCTGGCTTCTTTTCTTCCGGCAAGCACCTCCTGGGCGGATCCCAAGGTCACGCTGAATCTGGGGGCATACGGCACAACAGGCGATAACGGCTTCTTTAACAATCCCGCCGGAATTGCCGTTGACCTATCAAGCAATATTTATGTCGTTGATACAGGCAACAATTTTGTTCAGGTCTTCAACTCGGCAGGAGGCTATTCGGGCCGATTCGGAGGCAACGGTAGCAATAACGGTTTATTCAGCGGTCCTCAGGGCATTGCAGTGGCTGCTTCAGGAAATATTTATGTCACGGATACCGGAAATAGCCGGGTTCAAAAATTCAACGCGAGCTTAATCTATGTAACCAACTGGGGCATGTCCGGCTCAGGGAACGAACAGTTTTCGAGCGCCAACGGCATTGCAGTTGATTCCTCAGAAAATGTTTACGTGGTGGATGGGGGCAACAATTGCCGGGTGCTAAAATTCAACTCTGTCGGGGCTTATCAAAGCCAGTGGGGAAGTTGCGGCAGTGCAAATAGCCAGTTCTCCAACCCAAGAGGCATTACGATTGACCACACAGGCGCTATTTATGTGGCTGACACCGGCAATAACAGAATCCAAAAATTCAACAGCGATGGGAGCTACGCCGCACAATGGGGAAGTTTAGGGAGCGGCAACGGCCAGTTCAACTCTCCATACAGCGTTGCCGTGGATACGACAAACAGTCGAGCCTATGTGGCGGATCTCAACAACGCCAGGGTGCAACGTTTTAACCTGACGGGAACGTTTCAAACAACCTGGGGAAGCTCGGGCACCTTGCAAGGGCAGTTCATAACGCCACGGGCCGTTGCTGTTGTTCCGGGTAGCGGCCAGGCAGTTGTCCTCGATCAGGTCACTTCACGCGTTCAAAGATTTGATTTGAGCTCGAGCGCGCCCAGCGAGAGCGTGCCGCCGAATCTGTTTGGCATGTGGGGAAATAACGGCAACGGCGCCGGTCAATTCAATCACCCTCAAGGAATCGGCATTGACGGCCCGGGCAATGTGTATGTTGCGGATACCTCGAATCACAAAATTCAAAAATTTAACGCCAAGGGAGAATTTATAAGCCAGTGGGGTAGCCAAGGAACCGGCAACGGCGCTTTTTCCTCTCCTTCCGGAATCGCTGTTTCTACCACGAATATCCTTGTGGCGGATTCCGGCAATAACCGGATTCAAAGGTTCGACGCGAGCGGCAACTCACTGGCAACGATTGGAGGCACTGCCTCGGGAACCGGCGACGGCCAATTTAATTATCCAATGGCCGTTGCCGTAGATTCAAACACAGGCAATTTTTTTGTCCTTGATAATAGGAACTACCGCGTCCAAAAATTTGACCCGAGCGGAATCTTCCTCGCCAAATGGGGCGATAGCAACGCTATTGATACCTGGTCGGGCGGTGGGATTGCGATGGATGGAAACGGCAATGTATATGTTGCCGATTACGACAATCACCGTATCCGAAAACTGGATTCTTCGTTAAATCCTCTTTTGTCCTGGGGCAGCAATGGCGGGAATCAAGGCCAGTTTAATTATCCTCAAGGCGTATTTGTGGATTCTTCAAATTACGTCTACGTGGCTGATGATGGGAATACCCGCATTCAAAAATTTACCGCTGACGGAACCTTTGTGACGATGTGGGGAAGCGGTGGTGACGGATGGGACAGCGCCCGCTTTAATAGTCCCTGGGCTCTTGCGGCAAGCACAACCACGGGCGATATCTATGTAACGGACGCTGACAACCACCGCATCCACCGTTATTCCGCCACCGCCCCGGCCAATTCCACCGGCGGCTCGGGCACAACAGCGCCAGTTGTAACGGCTCTCTGGGGACAACAGGCCAATGCTGTCTGGGGGTCCACAACCTCGGCCCGGGGTCAGTTCAGATACCCGCATGACATTGCCGTTGACACTATGAGCTTTGTTTATGTGGCGGACACATACAATCATAGAATCCAAAAATTCGACTCCTCCGGAACCTTCGTCACCACCTGGGGATCGAGTAGCACAACCACCTTGGGATATTTTCTCCTTCCTACCGGCATATCTTTAGACAACGCCGGCAATATTTATGTGGCGGATTCCGGCAATCACCGCATCCAAAAATTTAACTCCACCGGAACCTATCTGGGTAGCTGGGGATCCAATGGCACGAGCACAGGCGAGTTCAACACTCCCTATGGCATAGCCGTGGATACCACAACGAACAATGTTTATGTCCTTGATAATAGGAACTACCGCGTCCAAAAGTTTGACGCGAACGGAACCTTTCTCATGACCTGGGGAAAAAGCGGCACAGCCCCGGGCCAATTAGACACTTGGTCAGGCGGAAGAATAGCGGTGGATGGCATGGGCAATGTCTATGTCACGGATGCCAACAACAACCGCGTTCAAAAGTTCAGCCCGTATGGAGTTATCTTGATTGCCTGGGGCGACGTTGGCACAGGCAATGTCCAGTTCAACAATCCCAACGGCATTTCCGTGGATAAAAACAACAATGTTTATGTGACGGACAGATCCAATCATAGAATTCAGAAATTTAGCGCAAACGGGACCTTTCTCGCCAAATGGGGATCGAACGGCTCGGGTCAGGACAATTTCAGCAATCTTGCCGGCGTTGCAACGGACGCGTGGGGCAATGTGTATGTGGCGGATACGGATAATCATAGGGTCAAAAAGTACGGCCCCGCCGCCCCGGTCAACTCCACCGGCGGCTCGGGCACAACAGCGCCGGTTGTAACGGCTCTCTGGGGCCAAAGCGCAACATCCGCTTGGGGATCCACAACCTCGGCCCGGGGTCAGTTCAGATACCCGCATGACATTGCCGTTGACACTATGAGCTTTGTTTATGTGGCGGACACATACAATCATAGAATCCAAAAATTCGACTCCTCCGGAACCTTCGTCACCACCTGGGGATCGAGTAGCACAACCACCTTGGGATATTTTCTCCTTCCTACCGGCATATCTTTAGACAACGCCGGCAATATTTATGTGGCGGATTCCGGCAATCACCGCATCCAAAAATTTAACTCCACCGGAACCTATCTGGGTAGCTGGGGATCCAATGGCACGAGCACAGGCGAGTTCAACACTCCCTATGGCATAGCCGTGGATACCACAACGAACAATGTTTATGTCCTTGATAATAGGAACTACCGCGTCCAAAAGTTTGACGCGAACGGAACCTTTCTCATGACCTGGGGAAAAAGCGGCACAGCCCCGGGCCAATTAGACACTTGGTCAGGCGGAAGAATAGCGGTGGATGGCATGGGCAATGTCTATGTCACGGATGCCAACAACAACCGCGTTCAAAAGTTCAGCCCGTATGGAGTTATCTTGATTGCCTGGGGCGACGTTGGCACAGGCAATGTCCAGTTCAACAATCCCAACGGCATTTCCGTGGATAAAAACAACAATGTTTATGTGGCGGATACCGACAATAAAAGAATTCAGAAATTTGACGCAAACGGCGGCTTCCTCGCCAAATGGGGATCAATCGGCTCGGGCCAGAATAATTTAAGCTGGCCTCGTGGCGTTGTAGCGGACGCGTGGGGCAATGTGTATGTGGCGGATACGGACAATCATCGAATCAAGCGCTATGGAGCAAGCGCTCCCCTGAACAGCTATGGCGGCAGTGGAACTTCAACGCCGACAGTCACGGCTTTATGGGGAAGCCAGGGAACGTCCACTGGAGCTTTCCAAACGCCTTTCGGCATTGCCGTGGATACGGCCACCGGCAATATTTTTATGACGGATACCCAAAATAGCCGCATACAGAAATTCACGGGCAATGGCGCTTTTGTGACATCTTGGACCTCGAGCGCCACGGCCTTAACCATGGGACGGGGCATGCTCTATGCTCTCGATAATATCAACCACCGAATTCAAATTTTCGATGTATCAGGAAACCTTGCGGGCGGATGGGGCGCTCAGGGGAACGGCGGCGGTCAGTTCTCCAACCCCAACGGCATTGCCATTGATTCTACTACCGGCAATGTCTTCATTTTTGACGGCGGCAATTCACGCATTCAAAAATTCAGCTCTACGGGCGCGTTTGCCATGAGTTGGGGCGCGAGCGGATCTGACTTAGGGCAATTCAGCGCGGGCTATAACTCCTACAACTGCTCGATCTCTGGCTACAATTGCGGCGGCGGCCTGGCCATTGACGGCACGGGGAACGTCTATGTTTGCGATGAAAACAACGATAGAATCCAAAAATTCAACCCCTATGGCGTCGCCTTTTCAAGCTGGGGCGGAAACGGGACAGCCAACGGCCTCATGGACAATCCCCAGGGCATTGCCATTGACATATTCGGCAATGTGTATATTTCCGACACATTAAACCACCGTATTCAAAAGTTCGATGCGAACGGCGGTTTCTTGGCTTCCTGGGCCGATATGGAGCAATCGCCCTCCAGTTACCTTGCCGGCCTTGCCGTTGACAACTCAGGCAGTCTTTATGCGGTGGATGCCGGTAGGAACCGAATTATAAGATACGGCGTATATAATCTTGGCCTGAATCCTTCCCTTGTGCAATCATCCTCTTCAACGCTTAAGTTTGAATGGTCGGCTAATTCAGGAATCACTTATGCGACGGCGCTGGCCGGCGATCTTGGTTTTGCGAATGTCATTTCTTCGGGAGTAACAGCCTCGACATCGGCCATCTTCACAAATCTCACGCAAATGAGCACCTACTATTTCATCGTTAAAACAGCGAGCGATACGGATAGCGCCTATAACACGCCGATTGCCGCGGTAACAAGCCAGGGAGATACTACCGCGCCGGGAGGAATCCCTGGCACGCCATCGGACGACGGCGTTTGGTTTGGTTCAACAACGTTAAACTTTTATTGGAACCCAGGGACCGCGGCTGACGCGGAATCCGGCATATCCAGCTATTACTTAAGAGTTTTCACCTCCACGCTGGGTTACATATTTGAAGGCAATGTCGGCAATGTCACAACAGCCACGGTCAGCGGAGCCTCGGCCGGCGTTACTTATTACGCCAGCGTTCAGGCGATCAATGGAATGGGATTCTTTAGCGTCTATTCGAGCACCAGCAACGGGATTGCGATTGAAATCACGCCGCCATCAGGCGCGCCTGCACTCGTAGCTCCCGCGGCCTTCACCAACAGCTCGACAACCCTTGTTTTTGATTGGACTCAAGGAACATCGTCGGACCCGGAGTCCGGCATTGCCGGTTATTATGTGCAAGTGGGCACAGGGCCAGGTCTCGGTAATATCTACCAGGCTGATGCCGGCAACGTGCTCACCGTATCCGTGTCCACAACCTTGGCTGAAGGCTCGACCTATTATGCCCGGGTCCGAGCCAAAAACGGCGCTAGCGCTTATGGCGATTACTCCGACCCTTCAAGCATTGTCGTGGATTTAACGCCCCCGGCGGCGCCTTCGGCCATTGAGTCAACGTCGCACCCGTCCACAACAACGGCTTACCCCGCCTCAAGGGCCAGCTTCGCCGTGTCCACCGCAGGGGTCAGCGATACTTCCGGAATTTCCGGATTTTATTGGATTGTGGCCAACGCAAGCACAACGGCGCCGACCTCGATTACGGGAACATATTCCAGTAGCGGCGCTATTAACGTTTCAAGCCTTGCTTCGGACGGCACATGGTATTTTCTCGTTGTCTGCCGCGACGGAGCCGGAAATGTCGGCACAGAGTCTTTGAATTATAAATTTATAGTGAAAGCCTCGATTGACCCGGTTGCGGACAACACGTTCATTAGCGCGGACGGCGTTAAGGTTGAAATCCCGGCGGGGGCCATTGCCACGTCCACCCGCCTGATCATCAGAAGTAGCGTCACGGCGCCTGCGCCCGTAACGGACGCAAAGCTCAAAGCCACCAATGTCATCCGTGACGTTCAATTGCAAGACGGGACCAAAACTTTCGCCAAAGAGATCACGATCACTCTGCCTTACACCAATGCCGACATCGTTGGTTTGAACGAAAGCGCTCTTAAGCTTTTCTTCTATGACGAAACCGATGGGTACTGGGTTCTTATTCCAAATTCTTCCGTTAACACAACCAATAAATCAGTCATGGGCCGGGTAAATCACTTGACGGTCTTCAGAATTATGGAATTCTCGACTCCGGCTTCGGCCCTAGCCGAGATCAGCAACTACCCCAACCCCTTTGCGCCCTTAAAAGGCGAAACAACGAGAATCCGCTACAGCATGGATCAAGATCAAGAGGTCACGATTAAAATTTTTGACGCCTTCGGCGGATTGGTTTGGGAAAAAATTTACGCCGCAGGCGCAAGCGGCGGCCATGCAGGGCCTAACGAGGTTATTTGGGACGGCAAAACAGGGGATTCCGGACGCGTCGTAGCCGCGGACGCGTATATCTGCCTTCTTAAAGCCGGATCAGTCAAAGGCAAAAGAATCATCGGAGTCAAATGAAAACTTTTTTTACCTTTTTCGCCTCCATCGCCCTGGCCGCATCGAGCGCCCTTGCTTCCCAATTTACAGGCGGCGCTCCGGGCGCTTTTCTTGAAAACGCCTCTGACGCGCGCGTGCTGGCTTTGGGGCGCGCCTTCAGTTCCGTAGCCGAAGGCACGGGAGGCCTTTATTGGAACCCGGCGGGACTTGGCATGCCTTATCAAAGCGAGTTGTCCGTGGGTTACTCCACCCTCTTTGAAGGAGCCGCTCTCCAAGGCCTGAGCTTTGTTCACTCCGCCGCGGCGCCGGTGGGTTTTGGATTCGGCGTTATACAGTATCAGTCGCCAAAGGTTGAAGAACGGGACGCCTCTAATGCCGCCTTGGGGGAATCCACTTATAAAAAAGGGGCTTATCTTTTTGGATTTTCCTGGAATCCCTCGAGATCCTGGTCTTGGGGAGCCACCGGAAAAATGGTCAATCAAAGCGTGGGCGGAGTTTCCGCCAACGCCATGGATTTTGATACCGGACTATTGCTCAAATTCGACGCGGTCCAATTCGGCGTCAAAATTCAAAATCTCTTGGGAGGACAACTTGCCAGAGAGGGGGGGAATGACACCCTCCCCATGGGCTGGCAGGCCGGCGCCTCGGTGCGGCTATTCGGCTCCTTACTCGCGGCCGCGGACATAGCTTCAAACAATGACGCCGGTTCTTCCGTGCATGCCGGGCTGGAATACCGGCTTTTCAATATCATCGCGCTACGAGGTGGCTTAGACCAATCCTCGCCCGTGGCCGGGCTTGGACTTACGATCAAGGACGTATCGTTCGATTACGCGGTTCTTCCTAACGCGGATTTCGGCCTCTCTCACAGGGCCACATTAAGGCTTGGTTTCGGCGGGTCGCCCGAGGATAAACTCGCGGCCCGGGAACAATGGTTTGCCGCCTCCAAAGCCAGGCAAGCCGAGGCCCGCGAACAGGCCCGCCAAAGAAAAATTCAAGCGGAAGCGCAAAAGCATGCGCGATCCCAGGCCAAAGATGAAGGCGGGGCCCCGCTCCCTAAAGCCGGGGACAACGTCATTTTCGTCCCCAAGGGACGCAAGCTCCAAGTGGCGGTCAGCGACTTCGACGCAAAAGGCATCTCTCAAATCGAAGCCGAGGCAGTCACCGACTACTTCCGCAACGCCATTGTCAACGCCAATGTTTTCCGTCTCGTAGACCGAAGCAACATGGAAAAAATTCTCACCGAGCAAAAATTTCAGCAGACAGGTTGCACGACGGAGGAATGCGCCGTCCAGATAGGAAAAATTCTTAATGTCGAGCGAATGTTCACCGGCAGTATTTCAGTGCTTTCAGGCACTTATGTCCTCACGGTCCGCTTCCTCAACGTGGGCACATCCGAGGTGGAGAGTTCCAGAAGCGGCGAGGCCGGCTCCGTCAAACAATTAACCGACACAGCCACAAGCCTGGGCCTGCGATTTATTCAATCGCTCAGAGAAAAAGAAGAAGAAAAGGAAAAAAAGCCGGAAGAAAAAAAGCCGGAGAGCACGCCGTCTCAGCCATAAAACCAGAACACCGTTTCTAACGGTAAAAATTGGAGGGGAAAATGAACGTCAAAAATTGCCGAGGCCTTATAGTCATCCTGCCCTGCTTGCTGGTTCCCGCCTTTTTATATAGCGAGCCAAAGCCCGATGAACATGCTCCTATGCTCAACATTGCCGTAATGAATTTAAAAGCAAAAGAAACATCGCAGGATGACGCCGACGCAGCCGCTGACTTTTTGCGTAGCGGCCTTAGCCAATATGCAAAAGGTAAATACAAAATCATTGATCGAAAGTCCATCGGGACCATTCTGGCTGATCTTAAAATGGACCTGGCCCTGGCCAAGGACGTGGACGTGGCTGTGCGCGTGGGCAAAATCGCCGGAGCCAACATGATGGTGATGGGCAGTCTCGCCATGATTGAGAAACGCTATTACTTATCCGTGCAATTGCTCGACGTGGAAACCGGCGAGGTCAAAGCCGCTTCCTCTGAGGACGCCCCGTCCTTTAAGAAAGTCAAAAAAACGGCAAACAAAATTGCAAAACTGCTGATCGAAAAACTCAATACAAAGTAAGGGTCTACGATGAAATTGATGTCCCTTTTGACGAAAGAAAATAAAATTATTCAAAGCCTTCTAATCTCTACCGCCCTCATCGCATCTACCGCCCTCATCGCCTTCTGCCTGACTCCCGGCGCTAAGGCGCCCAGTTTTGCGCTAAACACTTTAGACGGCAAACGCGTTACTCTGGAAAGCTTGCTCAAAGACGGCAAGCCTCTGCTGATTTCCTTCTTCGCCACATGGTGCAAGCCCTGCAATGCGGAAATTCCGGACGTCAAAAAAATCGCCGAAGAAGGCAGGGTAAACGTTGTCTTGATCAGTCTCGATACGGACGCGTCCACCGAGGAAATCGGGGCTTGGGTTTCTTCTAGGTCCGTAAGCCATCTTCCGGTTCTCCTCGATCCCAAGGGAATTGCCGGGGAGCGCTATGGCGTGGTTTCTGGAGGCGGCAGAGCCGACATTCCGCATGTATATTTGATCAGCCCTCAAGGGACAATGCTTTGGGATCACAGGGGCCTGGACAAAGATTTGTCGGCGCATGTTTTGGCTGAAGCAACAAAATGGCAAACAGAGGCGGCCAAGGGAACCCCTGTTAAAAAAAATATAGCTCCGAGCAATGCCACTTGGCTACTTTTTACCAATAGCGCCAATGGCTGGCTCACCTCATGCAACTGCCCCAATATACCCATAGGGGGGCTTGCCCGGCGCGCCAGCTTTATTGAACAGCAAAAAAATGAGTTAGAACCCCTCCTCATTGTTGACACGGGCGACAATATGCCCTCTAAGGGCGATGAAAAAAAATATTTGGCGGTCAACGAGGCCATGAGCGCAATCGCTTATGACGCGATGGTTCCGGGCGAACAAGAATTTTTTCTCGGCGCCAAATTCGCCCTGGATAAAATTTTACTGCCTGATCGTCCTTATTTAACGGCAAATCTCGCCTTATGCCCGGACAAAAAAACCTGCGCCATTCCCTACGGCGGCCACAAGATCATTGAAAAAGGCGGCTTAAAAATCGGCTTGATCGGCGTCTTTCATGAGGACGTCATCGCCTTGGCGCCGGCGAGATTGGGCAAGGAACTTAAAATCTTCCCTATCGAGAAAAAAATCCAGTCGGCCCTCAGAGAGGTCCGGCCAAAAGCCGACATCGTCATTCTCTTGTCCCACAGCGGAATGAGTCAAGATCAAGCCTTGGCTAAAAAATTCCCGGACATTGATCTTATCGTCGGCGGCCACTCCCAAGACCTTGTCAAAAGCCCTCTAGCCGTGGGCAAGACTCTCATTATCCAGGCCGGTCCCAGCGGACAATACGTGGGCAAAGCCTTGCTCGCCAAAAAGGACGCTATGGTCTCGATCAGCGACTACGAACTCGTGCCGCTCGGCATAGACATCCCTGACGACCCCGCGATCGCGCAACTCAAGCAATCCCTCGACGGCGAACCAACCTTGCTTAAATAAGGAATTTCTTTAGCCAATCGAAGTGGCCAAGGAAGGCCGCTCGTGGTGAGC
>CAYHKQ010000051.1:0-19365 GCA_964357255.1 uncultured Elusimicrobia bacterium | reverse complement strand
GGCCCAGGCCAATCCAGCAATGCTTGTCCGAAAGGGCCGCCATATCCTTAGAAGTAATCCCCTCAAAGCCAACGCTCACGACCCTAACTCCCTTGACTTTGGCATTCTTGGCGGCCAGCAAAGGGAAACTTCCGCTACCGGCAAGAATTCCGAGGACCATTTAAAGAGAAAGGCCTTTCTCTTTTGAGGTTATTCCCCGCTTAGAAGGCGCTTTGAGAAAATTAATAAGCTCCAGAACAATCCCTTTGGGTTGTTGAGCTTCGAGAGTCTCAATGGCCTGCGCCAAGGGATGTTCCGAGGAAAAAAGAAGGTCGAACGCTTGGCGTATTAAAGAAAGTTCCTCGCGAGTCGTTCCCCGACGCTTTAATCCCACTATATTGACGCCGATAATACGGGCGCGATTTCCTTCAACCAAAGCATATGGAGGCACATCGCGTTCCACGCCCGTGGCCCCGCCGATCATGGCAAACCTGCCGATGCGGACAAATTGATGCGCGGCGCTCAAACCTCCAAAAATAGTCCCCTCCTCAACCGTGACATGTCCGGCCAAAGCCACGGAATTAATCAAAATCGTCCCGTCTGCGACCTGGCAGTCATGGGCCACGTGGGAATTAGCCATAAAAAAACATTTATTTCCGATACGCGTGACGCCGTCTCCGCCGTCGGAGAGTGTGCCGCGATTTAAGGTGACGAACTCTCGCGCAGTGCATTCGTTCCCCATGATAAGCCGGCCCGCTTCGCCGCGATATTTCAAATCCTGAGGCGGCGTGCCGACAGCCGCGAAAGGATGGATGACGCAATTTTGACCGATGATGGCGTGTTCGATAAAAGCATGAGAGCCCACCTTCGTTCCCAGGCCCAGCGCAACATTCTCCCCGAGGACGGCATAGGGGCCGATTTCAACCCCTTCGTCCACGCGCGCCGTCGAATGAATAACGGCGGTGGGGTGAATGTTTGGAACGTCCATAATCGTCGTTGACCTCATTGGCCTCTATTCTAAGACGGTTGGTCCACCAGCGCGAAAGTAAACTCAGCTTCACAGGCCAGCGTCGCGCCGTTAATATAAGCTTCGCCCCTGGCCTTGCCGACCCTCGACCCTGCCCTTAAAATTTCCACGCGAAGCTCGAGATAGCAACCAGGGTAAACGGGCGAACGAAACTTAGCGCCGTCAATTCCCATGAAATAGGCGAGCTTTCCGACCATGGCCGGCGCGCCCAGCATCATAGCGCAGGCGCTTTGAGCTAGCGCCTCTAAAATCAGAACCCCCGGCATAATAGGCCGACTTGGAAAATGGCCCTCAAAAAATGTTTCGTTCGCCGTTACGTACTTGTATCCATGGGCCTTTTTGCCTTCTTCAAGAATTTTAACCCTATCCACCAAAAGAAAAGGCCAGCGATGCGGGATCGCTTTTTTAATCTCAAGAATATCCATCTCCCGAATCGCGGCTCCGGCAGGCGGTCCCGCGACTAAAGCATCCTTTGTTTCGGACATATGCAATCCTCCAATTAATAGCGGTTTCGCGGACAAGCAGATGACAGAGCGCAATGAACGATTTTCTTAAATACGCCCAACGGCTCAGCCGCTTTTTTTCAATCGTTTGGCCAGTTCCTGCACCAGTTTCCAATTGGCCGTGTGACTTGGCGCAAAGGCGATGCAATTAAAATGGTAACTCCCCATCCCCAGCAGGCTCAGGTCTCCTAATAAATCTAAAATTTTATGCCGGACAAATTCGTCCTTGTACCGTAGCGGCTCTTCGCACTGAACGGATTGCGTTCCAACGACAATGGTATTGGCCAGGCTCCCCCCCTTGGCAAGCCCTGCGGCGCGCAGTTTAGGCACATCGGATTCCAGGCAAAACGTTCTCGCCCTGCTGATTTCTTCGGGATAAGCGCCATTGGCCACAAAACCAAAATCCTGAACTCCTATGGGGGTGTTGGGGAACGATATGCTAACGCTCAAGATCAGGCGGTCCGCGGGCATCACTTTATAACTTGACAATCCGGTGGTAAAAACAAATGAGCCCTGATCGCCAAAATGCAATACAGGCTTGACGCTACCGGGAATTTCCTCAAGCCCCGCATCCCTAATGGCCTTAACGCAGGGCCAAGCGGAGCCATCCATAGCGGGCATTTCATCGCCTTCGAAGTCAACATAGGCATTGTCCACGCCCATTCCATTGAGCGCGCTTAAAACATGCTCCACGGTGCGCACAACGATCCCGTTTTTGCCGAGAGTCGTTCCCCGTTGTGTTTCGATAACATGTTCGTGAATAGCCGCGATTTTATTTTGCCCCGAACAGAACACAATGCCCGTGTTCGCGCTCGCCGGCCGAAAGACAACGGCGGCAGGCCGTCCGCTATGAAGACCAACTCCGGAAAAACCGAATGTTTTTTTCAGCGTGCATTGAGTCTGAAGGTGATCAGCCATGACGTTGAGGGTCTCTCTCGCCCATTCTTTTGACTATTTCAATAATTTCCGGCAGTCTAGAGTATAAAGCCTGGAGCTTAAGCGCTTCGCGGTGATTGCGCGCGGGCGTACCCCAAAGAATGTCCTTCTTTTTGATACTTCCGATAATGCCGCTTTGCCCTCCCACTATCGTTCCTTCAGCCACCTCCACATGATCGGCCACGCCGACCTGTCCTCCGAAAATTACGTAATCTCCTATGGTAGTGGAGCCGGCGATTCCGACCTGGGCGGCGAACAAACACCCGCGTCCCACCACGACATTATGGGCAATATGAACCGCGTTGTCGAATTTAGAGCCCTCGCCGATGCGCGTGGGGCCCACCGTGCCCCGGTCAATCGTGCAGTTGGCTCCGATTTCAACGTCGTTGGCGATTTCCACGGTTCCAATTTGAGGAATTTTTTCATGCTTGCCATCAATAGTCACAAACCCAAAACCATCCGCGCCGATGACTGCGCCCGGATGAATAATCGCCCTGTCCCCAATAACGCAACGCTCCCTAATCACAACCCCGGGATAAATGACGCAGTCTTTTCCAATACTGACGGATTTGCCGATATAACACTGGGGATGTATGACCGTGCCATCGCCCACGATGACACGGTCATCAACGAAAGCTAGCGCCCCGATGGAAACATTTTTTCCCAAACGCGCCGTCCTGGAAACTCGCGCCGCAGGGTCAATCCCCCAAGGCTGGTCTACAAGATCATTTTCCCAGAGTTTGAGAACCAGCCGCCAAGCCGGGACCGCTTTGGGAACATAAATCCGAAGGCCTTCATAACCATCTAATTGGTTTTTAAAACCATCCTCGACAATCAAGCATCCGGCTTTGCTCGCCGCGGCCTGCTCTTTGTATTTAATCTGCCCAAAAAAAGAAATATGAGTCGGTCCCGCGTCCCCAAGCGTGGCCGGCGCCTCAATTAGATAGTTTTGATCACCCTGGAATTGATGATTTCCTATAGCATCTAAAATTTTAGCTATTGATATTGACATTCTATTGCCGGCATAGGTAGGCTCCAAGAATCACTCAGCCTCAATCATCGCGCTCTTGAGTCTACGCATTAAATCATCGGTCAAATCAAGCCTGGATGACCCCCATAGAATAGCATTTTTATCCACGATCATGTCCACATTTTTCTCTTCCGCCAGCTCGCGCAGGGAAAAATAAATTTTGGCCAGAAGGGTTTTTGTTTTAGCCTCCTCTAAATCTTCCAAATTCTTTTCAGCGTCTTTTTCAATTTTACGCAATTCTTTCTTTTTAGTTTTAATTTGGCCTTCCATGGTCTCGAGCCGCGAATCGATCGGCGCGCTTGGCGCCACGGGCGTCGCCACGGACGGCTCCGTAGAACCCTGCACGGATGCGGTGTCGAGCGCCACCGACGCAGGCACAAAGCCCGGCAACGACGGGGTGAGGGCCGGTGTGGCCCTAAGACGCGCAAGCTCCTCCGTCAAACGAAAAATTTCCGCCCTTTTGGCCGCAATTTCATTCTCTTTGAGCAACACCAGGCGCTCCAAGTCCTCCTTGGCTTTTTTGGTGCCGGGATAGGCCTGAAAAACCTTATCAAGGTCAACCGTGGCAATTAGAACCCCCCGCCGAGGCGCCACCTGCACCCGATTAACGGAAACGGCCCAGAGAAATGAAGCGGTTGAACAGTTGAACAGTTGAACAGTCAAGTGAAAACAAAGAAATCCCCTCGCGCCAAACCGCTTGACCGCTAAACCGCTAAACCGCTTTTTACCCATTCGCTTAAGCGCTGTTCTCACATCTCCGGCACGCCGCCGATGGTGAAATAAAACTGGTTGACGGCCTCGCCCTGAGCGTGATGCAAGCCCCATCCCCAGTCAAGCCGCACCGGGAAAGCCGGCGTTTTAAATCTTAAGCCGAACCCGACGCCGGCCTTAAGATTGTTGTCCGCCCGGCCAAAATTAAGATTAACCTCCTTGGCTCCCCCCCACGAGCCGCCCGCGTCGACAAAAACCGCAAATTGAATAATCGTAAACCGTCCTTCCATCAGCAAGGGAACCTTAAGTTCGATGTTATTGACCCCATACGCCTTGCCGCCTTGAATAGGGCCGATTTGCCCTGTATAGGTATAGCCGCGCACCGTCTCGGCGCCGCCGACGTAAAAACGGTCGGAAACAGGCACCAGGCGGTCGCGATAATAAGGTTGCAACATTCCCCATCTCACGATGTCGGAAAGGACAAAGGTATGCTTCCCGAGGGTCAGTAGCGGGAAATGGAACGCATGAGTTATCGTGGGTTTAACGAAATGCACGTCGCCTCCGGCCGGACCGCCGACGAATTCCATAGATAGCGTGTGCGCCATGCCACGCTTGGGGTCCCACTTAAAATCACGCGTGTCATAAGTCGCTCGCGTATTGATGGCGGAGCGCCGCGCCAGAGAGGCCGGTATCTGGTCTTGATAGGCCGGCAAAACGTCGTAAATTTCATCTTGCTGAAGAGAGTACCCCGCGCCCACGATCCACTTGTCCTCCTCGAACCGGGGAGCGAAAAACACGCTACCGCCTTTGGAGCGCCGCTTAAATCCCGTCGTATCCGACGCGTATTGAAGCGAACGGCTGGTGTTAAACAGCGAAAGAGTCGTCGACATTCTGCGATCAAAGGTCCAGGGCGTTGTCCAACTCAGATCGTAGCTTTGTCTGCGCTTTCCAAATTCCGTGGAGAGATTGGCATGTTGAGCGCGGCCAAGAAGGTTTAAGTGCTGAAGTGAAACCTGCCCCACCACGCCGTCAATGGAAGAAAACCCGGCGCCCGCGGTGAGCATGCCCGGCTTCCCCTCTTTGACGTCAAAAATTAAGTCCACGTAGCCCGGGTTGGGTGTGGGTTCGTAGTCAGGCCGGACCTCCTCGATAAATCCCAAATTGTAAATCTTGTCGGTTGATTTGTAGAGTTTTTTAGAACTAAAAAGATCTCCTTCTTTAAGAAGGATTTCCCTTTTAATGACGTAGTCTTTGGTTTTCATCAGGCCTTCAACATAGATATTGGCGATATAAACCAAATGGCGTTCGTCAATATTAAAAACCAATTCCACGCCGCTATTGTCGGGTAGCCAATTTTTTTCAATGTTTATGGAAGCGAAGAGATGGCCTCGGTTGCGATAGGCATCCAAAATAGCCCCCTGCGATTCTCTCAGCTTGGAATCTTTAAGCACGGCATTGACGCTCAGGCCGGCGAGCTTGCGAAGCTCTTCCTCGGTCGTGGTCTGCTGGCCGCGAAAACTGTAGCCGGTCAAATAATGACGTTTTCCCTCAACGGCATCGTAAGACAGCGTCATCGGGACCTGGGCCGGCTTAATTTTGAATTTAACGCGAGAGATTTCCTCCTGTGTCGCAGGGCGACTGGCGAACTTGACCTCGAAATCCAACCATCCGTCCTCTTTGTAAAATTCTGAAAGTTTGGCCAGGCCTTCTTTGATTTTTTTTGCGTCAAAAGCTTTTTTTTCTTTAATTTTAACTAGCCGGCGAATTTTTTTCTCGGGATAGCCGGTAAATCCGCCAAGAATCACCTTGACGATCTTCGCTTTCTTGCCTTCGATGATTTTGAACGTCAGGTTAATTCTTCCCAAGGATTCGTCCAACTTGCGCTCCACCGCGATTTGACTGTCGAAAACGGCCTTTTCTTCGTATTTTTCCCTAATCTTGCTCAATGCCTCGGCCAGTTTGGCCTCGTCAAAAAAAGCGCCCTCGTCAATCTCGACCCTCAATTCACCAAGGCGATGATCCGGCAATCCCTGATCATGACCCGCATGACCCGAGCGGTCTTCGCGCGAAGACGCCGGGGCCATGACGTCCTTGATGGTTCCCTTGGAAACAACCCTGGCTCCCTCAATGACAATTTTTTTAATTTTTGGTTTTTCCGACAGCAAAAAAACAACCGCCAGATAAGTCTTTCCACCGATCGAAACGGTGGAGGCGGCCACGTCGGCCGAAGAGAAGGGACCCAGGCCCATCAGGCGCTTTAAGTCGCCCCTGGCTTCAACCGAGTTAAAAACATCGCCCTTTCGGACTTTGATTTGGGACCTGATCAAGGATTCCTTGACGTTGCGAAGGCCCTGAATCTTGATCTCCTGGATCAAAAGATTATCCAAGCTAAAAATTTCCGTCGGCGTTGAAGCGGCGACGCTCGAAGGCTCGGCCTTCGCGACCGCCTCGGCGCTTAAAAAAACATCCTGGGTCGTCGTGGGCGCCGATAAAAAACCTGGCAGAAAAGGCGGCGGGGCCGTTTGCTCCGCGTCGAAGCCGGCCGACGTCACAGGCACAAAATCCGTTGCGGAGGGATCAAGCGCAAAGGCAATGCTTGCCAATGAAATTAATAATGTTGCGATCGCCAACGCGTGGAGCCTATTTCCCGGCCTTCACTTTTGGCGGGAAGGGTTCGAGGGCAAAAATAATTTTCTTGTTCGTTTCGTCAAAGTCGGCGTAAATTTTCGAACCTCGCGTAAATTTTTTCATCAATATTTCCTCAGCCAACGCATCTTCCAGATGTTTCTGAATCGTCCGCTGAAGCGGCCGCGCGCCGTAATTAGGGTCAAAACCGGTCTGCACAAGATAATTTTTTGCCTCTGGCGTAAGTTCGGCGCTGAAGCCTTGTTCCTTGAGCTTTTTGTCAACCCTGGCCAACATTAAATCAAGAATATTCGTCATGTGTTGCGGCGTCAACGAATGGAAAACTATCGTTTCGTCAATACGATTTAAAAATTCCGGGTTAAAAACCCTCTTGAGCTCCTCAGTGACCGTTTCTTTCATCTTTTGGTAATCTTTCATAGACTCCGCGTCTTCGTTGGAAACAAAGCCGATGGATTTTCCCTTCGAGATAAGCCGGGCGCCGACGTTTGAGGTCATGATGAGCACGGCATTTTTAAAACTGACCTTATGACCCAGGCTGTCCGTAAGCGATCCTTCGTCAAGTATCTGCAGAAGAATATTAAAGACATCCGGATGAGCCTTTTCAACCTCATCAAGCAAAACCACCGAGTAGGGTTTCCTGCGCACGGCTTCTGTGAGTTGACCGCCCTCCTCGTAGCCGACATAACCCGGGGGCGCTCCCATGAGGCGCGAGACATTGAATTTTTCCATATATTCGGACATGTCAATGCGGATTAAATGCTCTTCATTGCCAAAGAGGAATTCCGCCGTAGCCCGCGCCAGTTCGGTTTTGCCGACGCCGGTGGGACCCAAAAATAAAAAAGTTCCGATAGGTTTCTTAAGGTCTTTCAAGCCCGCGCGGCTGCGTCGAACGGCCTGAGAAATAACCTTGATGGCTTCCTCCTGGCCGATCACTCGCTTATGAAGCTCGATTTCCATGTGTAAAAGCTTGTCTTGCTCCGACTCCGTCAGCCGCGTCACCGGAATGCCGGTCCACTTAGAAACCACGTTCGCGATATCCTCCGCGGTAATGGCCGTCACCTCGGTTTCTTTGCTCGCTTTCCATTTTTTCTTCATCTCTTCGATGGTCTTTCTCATTTCGCGCTCTTTGTCGCGCAATTTGGCGGCCTTTTCATAATCCTGTTGGGAAATGGATTGATTTTTGTTCTCAACGACAACGGTGAGTTCCCCTTCCTTTTCTTTAATAGGAGCCGGCAGTTGGCCTGTCGAAAGCCTGGCGCGCGAACCAGCCTCGTCCAATAAATCAATGGCCTTGTCCGGCAAAAAACGGTCCGAAATGTAGCGGTCAGCCAAAAGCGCGGCCTGGCGAAGAGCCTCTTCGTCGTATTTGACCCGATGGTGCTGTTCATAGCGCTCCTGAAGACCATGCAAAATCGCGATCGTATCCTCGACGCTCGGCGGGTCAACCATAACGGGCTGGAACCGCCGCTCCAAGGCCGCGTCGTGTTCGATGTGACGACGGAACTCATCAATGGTCGTGGCCCCGATGCATTGGAGCTCGCCCCTTGCCAGCGCCGGTTTTAAAATATTGGCCGCGTCAATGGCTCCCTCGGCCGCTCCGGCGCCAATGACGGTATGGAGCTCATCGACAAAAAGGATCACCGAATTTTTAGCCCGGCGAATTTCCTCGATGATATTTTTAAGCCGTTGCTCGAACTCGCCTCGGTATTTCGTGCCGGCCACCACGGCCGCCAAATCCATGGTAATAACGCGTTTATTAAGAAGCATCTCCGGAGCGTCGCCGCTCATAATTTTCTGAGCCAAGCCCTCGACGATCGCGGTCTTGCCGACGCCCGGCTCTCCTATTAAAACAGGATTATTCTTGGTGCGCCGGGCAAGAATCTGAATAACACGCTCGATCTCATTGACCCGCCCCACCACCGGGTCGAGCTTTTGCTCTTTGGCTAATTGAGTAAGGTCGCGGCCGAATTCGTCCAGAGTCGGCGTTTTCGAGCGCGTCTTGGGTCCGGAAGGCGCGTGCGGATGAGAAGGGGCGCCTTGCTGTGACTCCTTCCCTTCCGTTTCACCAAGAAGATTTAAAACTTCCTCGCGAACCACTTCAAGACGCACGCCCAAATTTTCAAGAACGCGGGCCGCCACTCCTTCTTCTTCACGGATCAATCCCAGAAGGATATGCTCGGTTCCGACGTAGGTATGGCCCATCTTCTGGGCCTCCTCGACGCCGAGCTCTAAAACTTTTTTCGCCCTGGGCGTAAAAGGAATTTCCCCCAACTGCATGATATTGTCGCCCGTGCCCACGATTTTTTCAATCTCCGCGCGGACCCGTTTGGAATCCACGCCGAGATTGCTGAGCACCTGGGCCGCCACGCCTTCATTGAGGGACACAAGCCCAAGCAGAATATGCTCGGTTCCCACGTAATCGTGATTCAAGCGCTTGGCCTCCTCCTGCGCGATCAATATCGCGCGCTGGGCCCGTTCGGAAAAGCGGTTGTAGAACATTGCCATGGCCCAATTATTACAGAAAAATGAAGACAATTACCATAGGGCCGAATTTTCTTGCGTCATTGGCCTTCTTGACCTTGCCTTTATTGGCCTTTCCCCTTGATCGTTCTGGAAATGAGCGCGGCGCGGACGCTGTCTCTCTCGCGGGGACCAAGCTCACGGCCGGCGTGCATCTGGATATGGGCCGGCTGGGCCAGCACGATGAGTTCGTTAACCTTGGCCAAGGCCAGATGATCGAACTTGACGCCCAGGCTAAACCCAAGGCGAATCCAGGAAAGCTCCTGCATCGCCTCCTCAAAAGAAATAAGCCTGCAATAACTCAGCGCCGCGTAGGCCCTCCAAAGCCGGTCCAGGGTCTTTGTTTTGGCCGCCCCTTTGACGAGACGCTCGCGCATTTGAATTTCGTGACCGCGGACGTTTTTTAAAATAGCGGTCATAGCCTCGGCAAATTCTTGTTCAGTCTTGCCCACGCTGGTGGCATTAGAAATTTGAAAAAGGTCCCCGTAAACCTTTGAACCTTCGCCGTAAAAACCTCTAGCCACAAGACCCACCCGGGCCAGTTCTTGTAGGACGGCGCCGATATTTTGAGTATAGACCAAGGCCGGCAAATGGACCAGACAGCTCGCTCTCAAGCCTGTGCCCACGTTGGTCGGACAGCTGGCCAAAAATCCAAATTCTTTGTGATAAGCGAACAGGAGCCCGCGGCCCAGTTCTCCATCGAGCGCTTGAGCCTGCTCCAGGGCTCTGTCCAATGCCAAGCCGGGCAAGAGTATTTGCAGACGCAAATGATCTTCCTAGTGGAGAATCAGACTGACCAGATCCTTCTCTCAAATGAAACCCCCGCGGTTGTGCGAATCGCGAGTCAAGTCTTCGCTGATCAAATGCCGCTCTACCAAAAAGCGCTGATCTACTTTTTCCATCTCCGAGAGTTTGATATAGGCCGCCCTGGCCAAAGCGTGGGATTTTTTGGCGGCTTGGGTAACTTTTTCCAAAACCAAGCCTAAATCCCGTTGACTTGCGGCGTGAGGAAACGGCGCCGCGACCAAATTGCGCGCCAAGCGAATTCTTGAGGACAACACGCAATCGCTGAGTTCGCCGTCCGAGCCAAGCCATCGGATAGGATTTTTGAGAAGATTTGAAAGTTGAAACATAAAAATGGCGGCTGAGCGGCTAAGCGGTTGAGCGGATAAGCGAATTAAAGAACTCTTTTATCACGCTCAATCGCTTTTTCTCGCGCTTTCCATGTCTTGAATTTTATCCCGCAGGATGGCGGCTTGTTCATAGGCCTCTTTGTGGACCGCATCGCGCAGGGCGTCTTTGAGTTTGACGAGTTCCCGGTCTATATCGAGCCGCGTATGGACCGGCGAGGCCGCAGGAGCGCCGATCTGTGCGGACCCTTGATTCTTGGCGCCGGTATGCACGTTGCTTCCGTGAATACGTTTGATAATCTGGCGCATCGCGGGATAAAAAGCCTCGTAGCAATTAGAACAGCCCGCGAAACCGCTGGTCTTGAAATCGGAAAAAGAAGTTTGACAGCGAGGGCATCGGCCCGAGGTCGGCCGGGCCGCGGTTTTAAACGATTTCGCCAGACTCTCCTGGCTCTGAGAAGAAAGACTGCCGATCATGTCGGACAAGGAAAAACCCGGTTTTTCGAGGTCAGCCAAATTCCATTCTTGCGTCAAAATTCCTTTTTCCCGCGCGCACTCTTCGCACAAGTTCATTTTGGTGCTCTTGCTGTTGATCACGGCCTTAAAAAAGACATTGGCCGGATTTTGGCCGCAGGATTCGCATTTATCCATAAAAATAAAAACAGCTATCGTTTCGCCAAGGCTTTAGGCTCTTCGTAAACCGGAACGCCATGGACGAGAGCATGCTCATGAAACAGTTTCTCGAGATCGCGCGTCATGCGCCCAGGTTTTCCATTGCCGATTTTACGCGCGTCAACGTCAATGACCCCAATGATCTCAGCGCCGGTCCCGGTCAAAAAAACCTCGTCAGCCTGATAAAGATCAAAAACCGTAAAGAGATTCTCCGAAATCGGCACGCCCATCGTGTCACGCAGAATCTCCATGACCGCGGCCCGCGTAATGCCTGAGAGAATTCCGGCCGACACGGGGGGTGTCACGACTTCTCCTTTCTTGAGATAAAAAATGTTGTCTCCGGAGCATTCCGCGACGCAACCCTGGAGGTTGAGCAAAATCGCCTCCTGGGCGCCGGCGCGCGACGCCTCGGCCCGGGCCAAAATATTATTTAAGTAATTGAGCGACTTGATATTTGGCGGCAGGCACTCGTGCGGCGTGCGCCGCATGGAACTGGTAATTAACTTTATGCCGTGCTCGTAAACGGAAGCCGGAAACAGCTCAATTTTGTCGGCGATAACGATGACGGTCGGCTTTTTGCATTTTCTCATATCCAGACCCAGGTCCCCGAACCCGCGCGTGACCACCACGCGGATATACGCGTCCCTAAGATTATTCAGGCGCACGGCCTGGACGATGATTTTCTCAAACTGTTCCTGGGTGAGCGGCATCTCAAGCAAGATTCCCTTGGCGCTGTTGCACAGCCGCTGGACATGCTCATGAAGCTTAAAAATTCGTCCGCCATAAGATCGAATCCCCTCAAAAATTCCGTCCCCATAAAGCAGGCCATGGTCAAAAACGGAAATCTTCGCGCTGTCGCGGTCGAACCATTCGCCGTCAATGTAAATTTTGCTCATTTTACCTCCATCAAAATTCCTGATTCAAGATTTAAGGTCCGATGCGCCTGAGCGGCGATCTCGATATTATGGGTCGCCAAAATAACAGCCGGCGCTTCGGCCCGTCCGCGGGATTTAACGCTAATCTGCGCCTCAAACTCCATCAGCAGTTGTTTAGCATTTTTACCGTCTAAGTTTCCCGTTGGCTCGTCGGCAAAAAGGATGTCCGGCTCTCCCAAAACCGCGCGCATGAGATTGGCCCGGCAACATTCCCCTACGGAAAGATCTTTAGGATAAACGTCCAAGCGATGGCCGATGTTGAAGCGTTCGGCCATCTCCTTTATATCTTTGACCCCGGTTCGCTTGACGCCGTTTTTGCGGAGCTTGAGCACGAGGCGCAAATTTTCCTCGATGCTTAACTCCTCAAGAAGGCTGTCGAACTGGAATAAAAATCCAATGCGCCGCCGGCGGACGTCGTCGCGCTCTTTTTCCGAGAGTAAACCGGTATCTTTGCCGAACAAAGACAGCGTTCCGCCGTCCGATCGTGACATCAATCCGAGGATATGAAGAAGAGTGGATTTACCCGACCCGCTTGGCCCTGTGATGGCCACCATTTCTCCCGGATAAATTTCCAGGCTGATTCCCTTGAGAACCTCAAGGTATTCCCCGTTGGGCCGGCGAAAATTTTTTCTTAAATTCTCCGCCGCTAAAATCGGGCTTGAACGATGATGGTCCCTCTCACCCATATCTCAATGCCTCAGAGACGTCCAGCCGCGCCGTGCGGTAAGCGGGCAATGCGCTGGCCAAAAGACTAACGGCCCAGGTAAAAAATACGACCCCCAGGACGCTCCCAAACTCCAAATGCACCGGAAGACGTTCGAGCATATAAACCTCGGCCGGCAATTTTATCCAATCCGTTGTCTTGAGGATCAGGACAATCGGCCCGGAAATGGCCAATCCTAAGGCGATTCCCAAGGCGCCCAGCATCCCGCCCACTCCAAGCATAAGCCGGCCCACGTCGGCTTGAGAAAGCCCCATGCTACGCAAAGAACCGATCATCTTCGTCTTTTGGGCCGAAAGCATGACCAGATTGCTCGCCACGGTCACAGAAGCGATAAAAATAATAAGAGACAAAACCAACGTCAGCATCAATTTTTCAAGCTTGAGCGCGGAAAACAGGCTTTTGTTCATGTCGCTCCAGGGCATGACCTGATAAACGTCTTGGCGCGAAAGAATCCTTTGGGCCGCCGCCTTCGCCAGCACAGCCGCTTTCTCCGGGTCGGACCCGGCCAGGCCGATCCAGTAAACCGCGGAAGTGGAATCGCTCCCTGTTTTCCAAAGATCATCCGCCCTGTCCAACGGAATGTAAGCCAGGGTCGCGTCATATTCATAATAGCCGGATTGAAATATGCCAACCACTGTAGCCGCGCGGATTTTAGGAAGCCCTGCCATCGAATTGGAGCCAGGCGAGGTCAATATCGCGATTGTGCTACCCGGCAAAACGCCCAGATTATGAGCCGCCTCCGCGCCCAGAAGAATGGGGATGGGAACGGGCGTTCTGGCCTTTGCTCCCGGCCCCCTCGCTTCGTCCAAGCTGGATAACCACTCCCCTCTCGTTAAAAGATTTTTTAGCTTGGTCACCGAGGGCTCGCGTTCAGGGTCCACCGCTTTAATCACCATGCCGGAGGTTGCCGAGGCGGAACGCAACATAGCCTGGCCGATGGCAAACGGCGCGTTCGCCAGGGAACCCAAAGGTTTTAGAAGAGAGCTGATTTGTTCTTGCTGGCTTGCAATCGTTTGTCCCGATGCCTTTAGTCGAATAAATACATGAGGCGATAAACCCAAAATTCGATTTTTTATTTCCCGATGGAAGCCGTCAATAACTCCGATGGTAATTAAAAGACTCGCCACTCCAACGCCCACGGCGCCTATGGCGGTGGCGACAGAAAATTTTTGAATCGTCGGATTACCCTTATAAAAAAGAATTTTCCAGGAAAGCCAGGCATAAGGAAGCGATCCGCGAACCCTCATGCGTGATCTCCGCTCTGCCCATCCCCGCGCTTTCTTTCTCCCTTATGTTTGAGCGTTGGGAACAGAATCACTTCCCTGATGGACTCGACGCCGAGCAAAGCCATAACCAGCCGGTCAATGCCGATTCCAAGCCCTCCGGTAGGGGGCATACCGTGACCCAAGGCCTCGAGGAAATCCTCATCAACCGGCGGCGCCTCGGCGTCGCCTTCGAGATGGCGGCCCTGCGCCTGAATTTCCATGCGCCGGCGCTGTTCAGCCGGATCGTTGAGCTCGCTAAAGGCGTTGGCTAACTCGCTTCCTTTATAAAAAAGTTCAAAGCGCTCCACCCAATTAGGGTTGCCGGCAATGCCTTTGGCCAAAGGGCTGATCACTGTGGGATAATCCAGCAAAAAGCAAAGCTCGGGCAAAGCCGGCAAAATTTTTGCGTCTAAAATCTTATCGAAAATTTTGTGCGCCGGGTTTTTTGAGTCATGCGGCACGCCAAGGCGACTGGCTACGGCTTCGAGTTTAGCGCGGTCAAAATGATAAGGGTCTTTAAGGCAGGCCTCAAAATCCTCCCCCACCGCTTTTTTCCATTCCCCGGCCAAGCTTGCGCGATGAAATGTCCATTGCTCCCCGTCGCGCCCGATCGCTTGGGCGGTTTTTCGAACAATCTCTTCGGTCAGTTCCATCATGATCCGATAATCGCCGTAGGCAAGATAGCATTCAAGCATGGTAAATTCCGGATTGTGCGAGGTGTCAATCCCTTCGTTGCGAAAACACTTGCCGATTTCATACACCCGGTCAAACCCGCCGATAATCAGGCGCTTCAAATAAAGTTCCGTGGCGATGCGAAGGAAAAGATTCATTTCCAACGCTTCGTGAAACGTCGTAAACGGCCGAGCCGCGGCGCCGCCGGGTTGGGGATGAAAAATCGGGGTTTCCACCTCCAAGAATCCACGCTCGGAAAAAACCTTCCGGATCGCCTCGATGATTTTAGATCTGGCCCTAAAAATTTTTCGGATTTCGCCATTAGACATGAGGTCGAGATAACGCTGTCGGTAGCGAAGCTCCGTGTCTTTTAAACCGTGCCATTTTTCCGGCAACGGCAATAATGCCTTGGCCAAAAAACTCCAAGATTTAACATGGACCGTTGGCTCGCCTGTCTTGGTTTTAAAAGGAAAGCCGCAAACTTCGATGAAATCCCCGGTCTCAACCGTATCGAGAAAAAGCGCAAATTCCACGCCCGGTTCATCCGCCCGTAAATAGGCCTGAATTCGGCCCTCGCCGTCTTGCAGATGAATGAACGCGGCCTTGCCCATCCATCGGTATTGCATCAGCCGCCCGGCAACGCTTACGTCTTGCTCCGCCCGCCCTCCGGGCCCCATGGCCTCAACCATAACGCGAGCCTCCAAAGACGTATTGCGCCGGCCCGAGCGCGCCGGATAAAGATCCCTGCCCGCTTCGCGCAATCGAGCGATTTTGCTTTCTTTGGGGTCCATTGCAACATTCATTATACTTCCCGCTTCCAAGGGGTCTTTGGTTTTTTTTCGATCAAATACGTTAAAAAGCCCTCAATAAAAGGATCGAGGGCGCCGTTCATCACAGCCTCGATATTGGATGTTTCGATTCCGGTTCTCAAATCCTTGACCATCTGATAGGGCATAAAAACATAAGAGCGAATCTGGTTGCCCCAGCCGATTTCCCCCTTCGCGTCATAATGGCGCTCCATCTCGGAACGCTTTTTGTCCATCTCGATCTCATAAAGCTTGGCCTTGAGCATTTTCATGGCAAGTCCGCGATTTTTAAACTGCGAACGCTCCACCTGGCAGGCCACGACAACGCCGCTGGGCAGATGCGTCAAGCGCACTGCGGTCTCGACCTTATTGACGTTCTGGCCCCCGTGGCCGCCGGCCCTGAAAGTATCCATTTTAATGTCGCCCTCGGCAATCTGCGCGTCCCAACTTTCTTCCACGTCAGGAAGAACGTCGCAACTCGCGAACGAGGTGTGACGGCGTTTATTGGAATCAAAAGGGCTCACCCGAACCAGACGGTGAACTCCGGTTTCGCCTTTTAAGAGGCCGTAAGCGCATTCCCCCTCCACCAAAACCGAAGCGCTTTTGACCCCCACCTCCTCGCCCGGCAGGATTGACGTGACGGTGAACCCCAAACCCCTGTTTGCCGCCCACATCCGATACATTCGAAGAAGCATGTCCGTCCAATCGCAGGCCTCGGTGCCGCCTGCGCCGGAGTGAATATTTAAAATGGCGCTGGACTTATCGTTGTCCCCGGAGAGCTTAAGGCGGACTTCCCAAGAGCGAATTTTTGCGGCCACAATCTGGAACGATTGCCCCGCCTCGTCCAATTCCCTGTCGTCTTTGGCTTCTGTGGCCAAATCCCAATGAACCTGCGCGTCCTCGATCTCTTTTTCGAGTTGGCGTAATCCGGTTAAGGCTTGCCTAAGATCGGCGATTTCTTTGCCGGTTTCTTTAGCCCGCTGCGAATCAGCCCAAAAAGCGGGATCATTAGCATGGCCTTCGAGTTCGTTAAGACGCTCCGATTTCGCGGAAACGTCAAAGCAACCTCCTGAGGGCGTCAAGCCGGTCGCCGGTCGCCTTAGGTTCCATGCCGATATTTTATTACAGAATTTAACCCTTTAACCCCAATGCCGGTCACTTAAGCCATATTTTTAGTCATCACAAACGATTTTTTTACCGTATTTTTTGTAGAATGATTTTGGGAGGGAACCTGCGACGCAAAGTTGCCGGTTCTCTTTTATTTAACCGGATCGAATTGATCCAAATGGTTGAAGATCGGAAAACAAAAAGGAGATTATAAATGACACACAAAAATGCATATATCGCTGGAATATTGATTGCCGCCGTCGGTTTGACGGCTTGGGCCGAACCTGCGCCTAATTTGGCCAATCAAAACCTGATCGGGAGAATCGTTTTTGAGGGAAGCAGGCGACCCAAAGTTCATCCGAATCTGAAGTTTCGTCTCCCAACGATTTTCCTTACTTTGGCGAAGCCTGGCGCATCAATAATAAGGCCGCCGGTCAACAGCCGGCCGACAAGCTTGAGCGCCGGCGTCACAGGGCTCTGGGTTAATTCAGGATCAAGATTATCCCAGCCGATTCTGGTTAAAGGCCTGGAGATAGAATTTCCAGGAAGAATCCCCGGACCCAATCAACGGCTCATGCCCACAACATGGGTGGTCAAGACGATTATGGATGTAACCTATCCCCCAAGCATACCCGAACCATTGAGGCTTTACGGATCGAGCCAAGGAGGGGTAGGCGTGAACATGAACTATCGGGCATGGCCCACTGCCGCGGAATTGGCTGAGCTTCGTCCGGCTCTGCACAGCGGCATGGAAGTCATGGCATCCCTTGTCGTCCAAGTGGGACGCAGGATGGGACGCATTCTTTTGCCGACAACGTATCTTAGGGTCTTGCGCTGACAATATAGCGTGCCGGTCGGCTAATATAAGGAATCCGGGCCAAAATATGGCCCGGATTCCTCACTTATGCTCATAGTCGAATAGGGTCGCGATTTATACCGAACATGACGAGCGTAAAATCAAAGGAGAAAATATGTCAATCAAACAAAAAACACTTATTGCCCTCGCAACGGCTTTTCTGGCTGGATGGGCGCTCCGTCATGCGAATGCCGATGATTCAATCGCCCAAGAATCCTACTTGCGCGACAAATTTCACAGCGCAGGCGCCGATTCTGCAGGCGTCAAAACCATTGCCATGGCCGGCGCCTTAAATCAACCCGCAGGAATCTCGTCGGCGGCAAGCCTTCCGATCAATGCCCCCCTTTCCGTGATTCCGGTTAGAGCCCCGGCCTCTCTTGGTTATGGACCCTCCTGGGGCGGAGCAATCTTTTGCATCGGCGCGCTAACGATATTGGGAGCCCTTTTTGGCGGACTTTTGGGAGGCGCATGGTGGGCGCTCGGCGGAGCCCTCTTGCTCGGCGGCCTAGCCGCTTTAGGAGCCCTGATTATTTATCAAATTGGCGCGAGGAGAACAGAGTATTAAACTGCTCGGCATGATCTATGAGAATTCAAACGGTTCGCTCGAGTTAGCCAAATTAAAACTTGTTCCGGAGTTGCGCGCAGGCCGGCCATCAAATTCTCATCGCTTATATCGTAGCGCAATGGCCTTTGAGGATGCTTCATTCTTTTTCCTTTTTATAAGCAAGCCGTTTGGACACTTCAGATCCTTCTGCGTCGCCTTAGAAGGCTTTTTGCAAACGGGCCAAGGCCTTCAAGAGAGCAGGCAAGTGACTTTTTTCAATGCGCTGGAACACCTTGCGCGCTTCCTCTTCATCATAAATATGCGCGGTTTTATTACGGTCTTCCAGCATGTCTAAAAACGCTTTTTCTTCCCCCAGAAGCCCAGCCCGAAACGCGGCGGCAAGACAGTCTTTGGGCGAATTCTTTAAAATACCCTTATCTTCAAGGAGCGCTTTCAAGCCTTTCCAAAACACCTCGAAGGTAAACTCGAATCTTTTAATGACTCCATCCTGATCTAAGTCATCCTTGGAACGCCGCACTCCGTCCGCCAAAGAAGCCATAGATTCCTTCATTCGTTTGAGAGCCCAGCGCACCTCCTCTCTCATGCCAGCGGTTTTCCCGTGCGTAAAATCAAATCTCTAAAATCAGGATCGGCGCTTTTGAGGTACACGATGTCTATGTGATAGAGGCCCGCAGCGGCCTCCATCTCCCGCTCGATGAGCCTGGAAATATCTTCTACTGGCCGCGCCAAGTCTAGCGCGAAATCAAAATCCGCGCCTGGGCCTGCCGTTCCCTTGGCGCGCGAGCCAAAGAGAAATATTTTTTTAGCTTTCAATCGGCGGCGCAGTATAAAAAGCGCCTGCTGGACGATTTCCTTTTCTCTGGAAGAGGAAGACCTCTTTACATTTTTACGAGTGGCCACTATTTCATTTTAATATAGTTCCTGCGCTAAAAAGTTCACTGAAAACAAACTCTAGAAGTTCCCCAAGTTTCGTCATTCCCGCGCAGGCGGGAATCCAGACTCTGAATTCTTTTCCATTAAGGCATACCGCCCCCTTACCCCCAAGGGGATGATTTAACGGGAGTTGCCATCCATCTTATCCCTCTCCCAAGATATATGAATTCCTGGGTTATTGCCTTTTGCCCGCCAAGCATCCAGCCAGCCTACCGGAAAGACTCAAACTCTGGCGAGAATCCCAGGGGCTTACTCAATTGGAATTAGCCAGGCTGACGAAAATTGACGAATCCATGTTAGCGCCGCCTCTTAACTATCCAGTTTCAGCCGCTCTCTGATTGTCCAGTT
>CAYHKQ010000050.1:0-20155 GCA_964357255.1 uncultured Elusimicrobia bacterium | reverse complement strand
AAATAAACAGGGGGTTAAATTGTTTTCCGGGATTTTGGGCCACGGCCAGGCTCGAGGCATGGGCAAAGCGGCTGGTCGGTCCGATGACAAAACGCTCAAAGGTGTATTTAGGATTAAAACAGGCCAGACCTTGTTGCGATGAAGCGGACGGACGAGCCGTTTCAAAGCGAATGGGAAGCGCGGCCCCGCTGGTCCGCGGGGAAGTGTTTTCAAGCCAGACAAAGTCCATTTCCATCAGGCCGGTGCTTTCGGGAACCAGCACATCCAAAATTTTGCGTTTGGCGTTTTTTTCCATCCAATCTGCGTGGAGCGGCCCGGGGGCCTCTATGGTCAGCAGGCCGTTTTCAAAAGACTTGGGGCGCAGGGGGGCGATCCATAAATCATAATCATCAACAGGCAGGGATGCCTTTAAGTGATCTTGAGCCTTTTTCCAAATTTCAGAAACCATTTGTTCAACCTTTGGTTGGTGAGCATAGAGATTGTAGTTGAGCGCGCGACGATTGTCAAATTTAGAAGGGGATCTAAAAGGCAAAGGAATAGAAACTCCGGAATCTGACACCTCTGTGTTTTCGTGCTGACTTGAGGAACTGTTGCTTCAAGAGAACAAAATATCAGTTGCGTTGCAGTTGGGGCTGGACAGAAATGAATCGGGATCGCGGGGCAACTAAATTTTTCAGGTTAGGTCCCTGCGTGTTGTCGTAAAATAGACTTATGTCACGCTTGGTAGAGACGAAAATTAAAAGCATTTGCCTTCACAAAGGCAATTCTGTGAGTTTCTGTCAGGACATTGTGCGCTTGCCCAATGGGCGGCGGGCGAAGCGCGATTACATGCTCCACCCGGGAGCCGTGACCGTGGCGGCCTTTCTGGACAGGGATTATTTGCTGATGGAAAAGCAGTATCGCTACCCCGTGCGAAAGACCATCTATGAACTTCCGGCGGGTAAAATTGACAAGGGAGAAAACCCGCTTGCTTGCGCCCGCCGCGAGCTTGCGGAGGAAACCGGTTATTGGCCAAAGCGTATCAAGAAAATCCTCTCATTTTGGCCATCCCCGGCGTTTGCAACTGAGGAGATGTATTTATATGTGGCCTGGGAATTGGTCAAAAAAGAAGACGCTAAAGACGAGGATGAATTTTTGGAAACTTTTGCGATGAAGTTTGACCAAGCGGTGGACTGGGTGCGCCGGGGCAAAATTATGGACTCAAAGTCGGTCATTACTATTTTGGCGATTAAGAATTTTGGCTGGAATCCCTATGAACGGTAAATTTATTTTTCCAAAAGAGTATGGGGTTATCGTGATTGGAGCCGGGCATGCCGGTTGCGAGGCGGCGTTGGTTTCGGCCAGAATGGGGGTCCCTACTTTACTGTTAACGCAGAATTTGGATACCATTGCCCAGATGTCCTGCAATCCTTCGGTCGGCGGTTTGGCCAAAGGGCAGATTGTGATGGAGATTGATGCAATGGGCGGGGAGATGGGCAAAAATACGGACAGAACGGGCCTTCAATTTAAGCTATTAAATACCGGAAAAGGGGAGGCTGTGTGGTCACCTCGAGCGCAATGTGACAAAAAGCTTTACCAGTTTACTATGAAACTTACGGCGGAGGAACAAAATAATCTTGATATAAAACAAGAAGAAGTTATGGAGATTATGGTAAAATATGATAAATTTAACGAAATTATAACAAAAAATGATATTATTTACAAAGCAAAAACTTGTATTATAACCACAGGCACATTTCTTAATGGCCTAGCTCATTTTGGCTTAATAACTATACCTTCTGGACGGGCCGGATGTACCCCTTCTAGTCTTTCTAATTCCCTCCTTCGCCTTGGATTTGAAATGTCCAGATTCAAAACAGGGACCCCGATGAGAATTAATGGGAAATCCATAGATTTTTCCAAATGTACGGTGCAACCTGGGGACAACCCGCCAACCCCTTTTTCTTTTGCAACAATGTTCCACGTGGAACAATCAGAATTTTCTTCTTACTCCAATCTGCGTTTGCAACACAACGGAACAGACTGGAAGCCTTACCCAAGGTCTCCGCCGATAAAGCAGGTTGATTGTTGGTTGACTTGGACAAGCAAGGCCACCCACGATCTCATTTTGTCAAATTTAGACCGCTCTCCTCTTTATTCGGGAAGGATTAAATCCGCGGGGCCTCGATATTGTCCTTCTATTGAAGACAAGGTGGTTAAATTTGCAGATCGTGAAAAACATCAAGTCTTTCTTGAGCCTGAGGGGTATGACACAAGAGAATTTTATGTTAATGGACTTTCAACAAGCCTTCCGATTGACGTTCAATTTGAAATTCTTAAAACCATTCCTGGTTTGGAAAAAACTGAGCTGATCAGGCCGGGCTATGCTATTGAATATGATATGGCTACGCCCACTCAGCTTAAGCCATCGTTGGAGACAAAAATTATCAGCAATCTTTACTTTGCTGGCCAGATCAATGGAACAACTGGTTATGAGGAAGCCGCTGGCCAGGGTTTCATGGCCGGCGTTAATGCGGCATTGAGATGCAAGGAAATGGAGCCATTTTATGTAGGGAGAGAAGAGGCTTATTTGGGTGTTTTAATTGATGATTTGGTTACAAAAGGAACGGACGAGCCTTATCGTATGTTTACCTCAAGGGCTGAATACAGGCTTAGCTTGCGCTGGGATAATGCCGATTTGAGACTTATGGATCATGGGTACAGGCTTGGGCTGATATCAGACTCCGTTTTTGCTCTTTTTAATCAATATCGGGAATGTGTCCAGACCGCTCGCGTGCCTGATCGCGATTTTGGCCCTTGGACAAGGGAAAAAATTAAAAGGAAGATTATGGTTCAGGACAAATACAAAACTTATCTCCATAGAGAAAAAGTTGAAATTGAGAGAGCAAGAAAAGCCGAGCATGTTCAGATTCCAGAAAAATTTAGCTTTGCTTCTGTCCCCGGGCTGTTGACCGAAAGCAGGCAAAAACTTGGGAGAATAAACCCCAGGACCCTGGGTCAGGCACAAAGAATTCAGGGGGTCACCCCTGCCGATATTCAAATTCTTTGGGTCTATCTTTCAAAAAGAAGAAGAGAAGCTCATTCGAACTGAGCGGATTGTTCCACGTGGAACATTTCAGGGTTAAAAGAATTTTTACCCCACCCCTTAATAAATTTTCCTCTGGTATTTTTGGTTTGCTTTATATTCTTATTTTTAGGTAAACTCATGCTTCATGGCCAAGGTGATTGCCGTTGTTAATCAAAAGGGTGGCGTTGGGAAGACAACCACAGCATTGAATCTTGCCGTTTCTTTGGCTTATTTATCCCAAGAAGTTTTAGTCGTTGATTTTGATTCCCAGGCGAATTTAAGTAGCGGTCTTGGTTTTTCGTCACAAGCGGCCTACGATGTCTCTGACGTTCTACTGGAGCCGGCTCTTCTTTTATCGGCCCTTTCCCCGACTAAGATTGAATTTCTAGACCTGCTCCCATCCTCGCACAATTTAGTTGGAATTGAGCTATTGCTTAAAGATTTAGATCATCGAGAAAATCGCCTCAAGGCATCTCTTGAGGCGGTGAATGAGATGTATAAATATATTTTAATTGATTGCCCTCCATCATTGGGACTATTGACGGTTAATGCGCTTTGCGCCGCAAACCATGTCTTGATCCCCATGCTAGCGGAATACTATGCTTTGGAGGGCCTTTCGTTTCTAAATCAAACTATTAACAGGGTTAAGGAAACACAAAATCCAGACTTATCAATACTAGGGATTGTGTTTTCCATGTTCGATTCAAGATTGCAACTTAGCCAGGCGGTGTTTAAAGAGGTTGTTGAATTTTTCCCTGGGCTTGTTTGGGATACGGTGGTGCCAAGAAGCATTCGGATTGCCGAAGCGCCAGGTTATTCAATGCCGATCCATGTTTATGCGCCAAGATCTCAAGGGTCCCAGGCTTACATGGATATGGGCAAAGAATTTCTTGTGCGAATTTCATCTTAATCGGCACATGTTGTGTTAAGAGGCAACCCAATGGAGGAAGAACGTGCGGGGTGATTTTTATATCCTCCTGTATCTGCCCGATCAATTGTGATAATAGCGTTATTTGTGGAGGTGAATAATGGTAAATAGATTGGGCCGTGGGTTGGATTTATTGCTTGGTCCAAAACCAGAGACAGCTACGCCAGGCGCTTTAGACAAAGAAATCATGTTGGATTCCATCAGCGTTAGCTCTTATCAGGCGCGGAAAAATTTTGACGAAGCCGGACTTAAATCATTGTCTGATTCCATTAAGGCATTCGGCATACTTGAGCCCGTTCTCGTAAGCGCCAAGCCGGCCGGCGGCTATGTTCTTTTGGCAGGCGAGCGCCGACTGCGAGCCGCAAAAATAGCCGGTCTAAAAACAATTCCTGCGATTATTAAAAATTTTGCCAGCAAAGAGTCGGCCCTGATCGGGATTGTTGAAAATGTTCAGCGAGCTGACTTGAATCCGCTTGAGTTGGCCCAGGCTGTTGAGCGGTTGGCCGCGGAATTTCAATTGACCCACGAAGAAATCGCCCAACTCGTCGGGCTTTCCAGGCCGCGAGTTTCCAATCTATTGCGCCTTCTTGGCTTAGATGAGGAGATACAAGAATACATAGCGGTCGGCCATTTGAGCGAAGGACAGGCCAAGGCGCTTCTTTCTCTTGATGATGCCCAGGAGCGACTAAAGCTGGCGCGCGAAATTGCCCAAGGGTCGAAGCACTGGAATGTTCGGGACATTGAGCGTAAAAAAAAGGTTCGTCGCCCTGATCCGAATTTGACATCATTGGAGGAAGAACTTCAAAAGGCATTGGGAACGCGGGTCCGTTTGAATTGGCGGGGGAAGAACCGTTCTGGATGGATTTCCATTCAATTCAGTAGTATTGAGCATTTTGAAGGGTTAAAACGACGCCTAATCGCTAACCCTGCAGGATCTATTTAATGGGGAGGAAGAAATTTTTTACTATGCCCGGCAAGGGCAAAAGCGCAATAATTACTCTTGCCAGGCATTTCGTCTTCTTTTTGGTCTCATTGTCTTATTGTCTCCTCATCCCGTCATTTTTTTTACTCGCTCAGCAACCGGAACCAATCTATCTGACCCTGGGGCGCTCGCCTCATGACTTCGATCTTTTTGCCAATACCGGATGGGATGGGCAATGGTACGTGGGTTACAATTCCATGTGGATTGTAAAGCTCGCGCCGCCGAGCAAGGACACATTGTATGCGCGGGCCTACCTTGGAGCCAAATTGGGGCGGGTAAAAAGCAAGCCCGCCGGAACTGACTTGCGCTGGGATCGTGAAAGCGTGCCATGCGATATTTATATCGGCGCCGCCGCCACTCCATCTTGGAAGTCTTCCGATTCGTTTTATTTAACGAGTTGCGAAGACCTTCCTCTTGATGGCAACGACGGCGAAGCTTACCACGGGGAAGGTGAATCCCGTTGGCATTGGGTGGAAATTCCTTTGTCCAAAATTAGTTTTAAATCCGATAATTATTTGGGCATCTGGTCTAATACGCCCGGCATTATCAGCGCCAGTTCCGGACCAATTTTGGCTGCCACCATCGCTAATGGGCCAATCGAAGCATGGCTAAATCATTCCATTCAAGGCGTACCGCCGATCCATGTCGAGGATTCATTGGAAACCAAACTTAACACCTATGCTCCGGCCTTGGCTATCAAGCTGATTCCTGTTAATAAAGCGGAAGCGGTTAAGGTAGATTTATTGAGTTTTAAGGAAAGCCCCAAGGCCTATCTTTGGGAGATTCAAGTGATTGCCCGCAACCTTGATCGCGTGCGCCCTGAAATATCCATTGATGGAAAAGGATGGGTTGCCTTTGGAAAATCCTATTTTAGCCCGCCTTTTCAGGTGCTTGTTTTGAGAGACAGAATTGTGCGGGAAATCGGAAATCTTATTCCAGGAAACAATAAAATTGAGCAGGCTTATTTAAGAATAACGGCATGGGATGAATGGGGAAATTCAGGTAGCACGGACAATTTTGTCGTTTATATTAAAAATTAATTGAAAATTTATGGTAATTTATGTATAAATAAAGCAAAGTATGGAAGAATTTGATAACAAAAAAGAAAGTCAGTCAGAAAAACCAATTGCTCAAAAGAAAAGAAAAAAGCATATAGAGCGTCCATTTTCCGCAACCGGTGTTCCCGAGATCATGGACATCAAAGAACTGTCGAGCTATTTGGGCATTGGAAAATCAAAAATTTATGCCATGATTAGCGGGAAAAAAATTCCCGCTTCAAAAATTGGCCGACAGTATCGTTTTTATAAAATTTTAGTTGATAAATGGCTTCAGGAAAAATTGATTACCACGGATTCTGTCCCGCTTCCCTTGTTCGACCCGGCGCGCAAAGACCGCGGCGAAGACCCAAGAAATTTTTGATCGCGCGTCTAACACAAATTCCTCACAAAAAAGTTCGCCTCGCGCCTTGGCAGGCCGGCGTTGAAATTGTAGCCTAATCCTGATGAACATCGGGGTTGCGGGGACTCACGCCGCCGGCTTTTTTTTGTTGTCTCATTTTTGCCATGGACGCGCGCATGGCCGGCCGGTTTTGATTGATATGTTTTCGCGCCGGCCGTTGCCTGCGAAGGGTTTTACAATTATCGAAAACACGCGGCAACGGCGGATTTCGCCCGGCAGTTTTACCGTGGCGCATCGCGCGAAAAATTTAGATTGCCTTTTTTTACTCGACAGCGGCGCGCCTCTGAAACCCTTGCTAAACCAAGGCCGTCCCATGTTGGCTCGAGGCGGTTTTTTTGTGAACCTATCCCAGGTCGCGGGGCCAAGCCGGGAGATTCAAAAATGGGCCAAACCGCACCCCGTTGTTTTCGCTTTCTTAAACGGCAGCGCGGACGCGATCAAAGACGGGCGCATTGCCTGGGAGGCGATGGCGCGTCGCCCCACCTTGGGGATCCATCGCGGCGCATCCTTGTCGCCCGCGATTGGGCGCCTTGTTCAATTTCTAAATTCTGTTTCTCTCGGTTTCGGCTGGGAGCAAGGGCCGCTCGATGATTTGCTTTGGAGCCGAGCGGCTTGGGCCGCTTCTTTCGGCCCAACCAGCGTTTTGTTGCGCAAGACCTACGGAGAAATTCTTGAGAGCGAGCCGGCCAAGGAAATGGCGGCCCGGGCTCTTGAGGAAACGGCCTCTATTATGAGGGCCGGCTCGCGCCGCCTGATATTTGACGCGGCGCGGCCCTGGCCGGATTCGTTGGCCGGCCCGGCTAAGGAGCACCGTCCTTTGATGTTTCAGGAATTTGTCCAAGGGCGCAGGTCTGCAGCCGACGCTGTGCTGGGACCTTTTATTAATAGAGCCCGGGAGCGCCGTTTGCCTTGTCCGGTGTTGACAAAATTTTATGCCATGTTGAAGGCGTATGAAAAACATTCGTAGCAATAGGCGCGGGCGCGTTCTCACGCGCGCCGTTGTTTTTGGCGTTTTCGCTTTCGGGGTCTTTAATCATTTGTCCTGGGCCCAGGATTATGAGCGCGTCCTTTCCGCCATGCAGGCTGAGATGGAGCGTTCGACGCGGGAGCTTCGCCTGGACGACTTCGGCCCCCCCTATTTTTTGCTTTACCGTCTCTCTTTGAGCAAGAAATATTCGGTCGTGTGCAGTTATGGCGACGTGGGACAGCGCTCCGAGTCTCTACAACAAACGCCGTTTGTTGAAGCCCGGGTCGGCAGTTATGACTTGGATAACACCTGGGAGGGAATCGCAACGGCCGAGAAATTATCCGTTGGTAGCGCGAATTTTGACGCCGCGGTTATCCGGCAAATTTTTTGGCGCCTGACGGATTCCGCGTATAAAAATGCGCTACGAAAGTATCTTGACAAAAAGGCGCGCTTGGCCGAGGAATTGGAGGAAGAAAAATTGCCGGATTTTTCCCGTGAACAGGCGTCGCGCAGCGTAGTCCTGCCCGAGGAGCCGCCCCAACTCGATAGCAAGCGCATGGAGGCGATCTGCCGGAGCGCTTCGCGCGAATTGCGGCGGTATCCGCAAGTGTCGATGGGCTATGTTTCCCTGGCCTTTCGCTCCGATTTGCGTTTGCTGGTCAATTCCGAAGGAACCCATCTTATCCAGGAGGCGAATTACACGCCGTATTCCTTTTATATTTATGGCGAAGCGCGCGCCGCGGACGGCCTGGGAGTGGATTCCTTTCGAAGCGGACAATTGCGCTATTCGGGACAATTGCCCGACGAAGAACAAATGGCCGTCTTAGTGGGCGCGGTTGCCCAAGAGGTTGCGGCCCTCAAGACCGCGCCACTTCAATTGCCGGAACTCTCCCCCGCGTTAATTGACGGCGAATCTACGGGTGTGTTTTTTCACGAGGCGCTGGGTCATCGCTTGGAGGGGCATCGCCAACGTGAAAAAAATGAACTCCAGACGTTCAAAGGCAAAATCGGCGCCTCCGTCATCCCTGAGTTTTTGAGTGTTTATTCCGATCCCACATTGGCCGGCTTTCAAGGAATGGCGCTCGGCGCGCATTATTTTTATGACAGCGAAGGCGTGGCCGCCAGGCGGATTCCTTTGGTTGAGGACGGCATTCTTAAAGGCTATCTGATGTCTCGCCGCCCGATCGCAGGGTTTCTTCATTCCAACGGTTCCGGACGTTCGGACGCGGATAATTTGCCGGAGGGGCGCATGTCCGTTCTTATCATCGAGTCCAAAAAAGGTTTGGATCAGGCCGGCCTTAAAAAGCGCTTACTCAAGGAGATGCAATCCCGTCGCTCCCCATTGGCCTTTCGTCTTGTGGCCATGCGTTCCGGTGAAGCCCAAACCAACAGGGGATCGAGCCAGAGTTTTATCGGCCGGCCCCGCCTTGTGTACCGCGTTCATCCTGATGGCACGGAAGTGTTGGTGCGCGGCTTGGAATACGTGGGCACGCCGCTTGTTTCCATTCAAAAAATAGTGGCGGCGGGAAGCGAGCTTATAGTCAAGAACGCTTACTGCGGCTCAAGTTCGGGTTTTATTCCGGTCACTCACATCGCCCCCTCCGTGATCGTTTCTGAAATCGAGTTACAGCGTCAGCCAGAAGACAGGTTTCGTCCGCCTATTTTAAAAGGACCGATATTTGAATGAGCAGATTTTTTTTGTTCCCAATTCCCCATTTTTCGTTTTATGCCCTCTTTTTTTTCACGTCCAACGTCTCATTTTTTGGGTCTCTTTACGCCCAGTCCCCCGAGGAACTCCTCGCGCCCATGCGCCTGGAGATGCGTCGTGCCTTAGAAGGTCTGCGTTATGAGGACTACCCTCGACCCTATTTCATTAGTCTTAGGGCAACCCAGGAATGGTCTTATCAGTCCGGATTTAGGGACGGCACAAAAAATTTTTTCAGCGAAAACAGGCGTTGGTATCTTGTTCCAGATGTCCGCGTGGGCGCCTATGAGATGGACCAGAGTCAGGACAGTTGGACGCCGGCCACAGGCGATCATGCCGTCGCTTTTTGGGTTGACCCCGCTCATGCGCGCCATCATATTCGCAATGCCCTTGACGAGTCTTACAAAGACGCCTGCGGGATGTACTATTCCAAAAAAGCGCGCCGCTCCGCCGAGGGGACCCCGGATTATGCCACCGATGATTTTTCCAGGGAGCATTCCATCTCCGCCGTGGCCCCGGCCACGCGGGACGAGGCGCTGGATTCGGACGATTTCATTAAAAATTATGAAAAAATTTTACTTGAGCAGTCGCGCCGCCTGGGGACCAACGCCAAAGTTTTTCGTTCCCTAATACGTCTGGATAACCGCCGGAACCGGGTTTATTTCCTAAATTCCGAGGGTGCGGAGCTTTTTTCCGCGCAGGGCCTTAAGTCCGTATACCTGAGTATTTTCGGAAGAAGCCGGCTCGGCCTTCCCCTTCATGTGACCAAGACTTTTTATGCCGGTGATTCCGGCGACCTGCCCTCCGCCGGTAAAATTCGTGAAGCCGCCGAGGCTCTTGAAAAATCGTATCTTGAACTTTATATTTCTTCGGAGGCGAGAGCCGCCGTGGCGCCTTGTTTGATTGACTCGCAAGCGGCGGGGGCCCTCTTTCTCGCTTTTGCTTCGCGGCTTGAAGGGGAACGCCAGCGCGATCCCCAAGAGCCGCAGACGTTCCGCGAAAAAATAGGAAAAATTATTCTACCGGAATTTTTGACGCTGGAGGATGACCCGACCATGGAATTTTTAGACGGCGTTCGTTTGGCAGGGTATTATTTGAGGGATGAAGAAGGGGTGTCGCCCCGGCCCGTTACGCTGATCGACAAGGGAGTTTTGAAAAGTTTTCTTCTATCGCGCCATCCGGTCAAAAGTTTGCCCGCTTTTTCTAATGGGCATGGGCGGGCCTCCTCCTCAAGCCGCGCTCACGCGCGCGCGGCCAATTTAGTCGTTCGTTCCAGCCTGGCATTGACTCCTGAAGAGATGCGCCAGCGACTGATTAAGGAGGTCGAGCGCCGCAAATTGCGGTTCGGCGTGCGCGTGGCGGGCCTGGAAACGATTCAGAATGAAGACCGAACCGGCTCGCATCAGACGATGCGCGCCGCTGTGCAGATGATGTATTTCGTTTATCCCGACGGGCATGAAGAGTTGGTGCACAATGGAGAAATTGTGGGAACGCCGATAAAGCTTATGCAGTCAATTTTGGCGACGGGCGCCGACGCTGAAACCGGAAATTTTTTAGATAACGGGCCATCCGGCGCGGTGCCGGTCAGCGTGACGGCTCCATCGCTGTTGATTTCGGAAATCGAGGTGCAAAAAGGGTCTGCGCGGTCCTTGAGACCCCACATTTTACCGAGCCCGCTTGAAGGGTCATGACCGAGGCGAAGAAGGCGATCGAGCTAAAAAATAAGGCCCGGATTATTGACGGCAAGGCCTTGGCTCAAAATATTCGCAGGGGGTTGGCCGAGGAAATTGCGGCGCTGACGCGAAGGCAGGGATCGAAGCCCGGTTTGGCAACGGTGTTGGTGGGCGCCGATCCGGCGAGCGCCGTTTATGTGCGCAATAAAATCAAGGCTTGCCGGGAAATCGGAATGGAAACATTCGATCACCATTTACCGGCCGCTTCAAGTGAGAAAGAACTTTTAACCTTGGTGGGTGGGTTATCGGCCAACCCGGCGGTTCACGGAATTTTGATTCAACAACCCCTGCCGCCGCAAATCTCGGCGCGCAAAGTCTTAGAGGCGCTGCCCGATGCCAAAGACGTGGATGGTTTTGGCGTGGTCAATTCCGGCCGATTTTTTTTGGCTCGCGCGCTTGCGGATTTGGAATTTTGCTTTATCCCCTGCACGCCTTACGGCGTTTTGAAAATGATCCAGTCCGTCGGGATTTCCCTGCAAGGCCGGCTGGTTTGCGTTTTAGGCCGGTCTAGCATTGTGGGCAAACCCCTGGCCCATCTTTTGATGCTTCACAATGCCACCGTTATGATTTGTCATTCAAAAACACTTCGGTTGGCTCAGATGGTTTCCCAGGCCGATATCGTCATTGCCGCCATCGGCAAGCCCAAGTTTCTCACCAAGGACATGGTCCGCCCCGGCGCCTGCGTGATTGACGTGGGCATCAACCGCCTTTCGAGCGGTCAATTGGTGGGCGATTGCGATTTTGAGAGCGTTTGCGAGGCCGCGGCGTTCATCACCCCGGTCCCCGGCGGCGTAGGCCCCATGACGATCGCCATGCTCCTGTCAAACACCGTAAAATCTTGGAAGCGCCCGATGCCTTTTCCACGTCCTCTCCCATAACCGAGAGGCTACGATCAGACTTTCTTTCGAAAATTCCCGAGCCCCTTTTAACCCGACTGCTATGTGAATGTCAAGCGTGCCAATCAATGACCCTCTAAGGAAAAATAAAAGCAGACGAGTGCTGGGATGGCCTGAAAGGCTACATCACTAATGCCCGCCTTCCAGCGAAAAAAGTGGCCGAGACCTATGTCCGCCTGTGGCAAATCGAGAAAGCGTTCCGTATCTCTAAGACGGACTTGAAGGTGCGCCCCATCCACCACTATCTAAGACGTAGAATCGAAGCCCATGTTTGCATTGCTTTTGCCGCTTATACGATTTACAAGGAATTAGAGCGCTTGCTGCGCCAGCATCGAGTTCTTATGAGTCCAGCGCGAGCCGCGGAATTGACGCATACCATGTATGAATTGGAGTACACCTTGCCAGGTTCCAGCGAGAAGAAGAGGCAATTATTAAAAATGGACGATGAACAACGGCTTCTTTATGCCGATTAGCGGCTTTGTCTGTTCAGGGAGTTCAGCATCTATACCCGGATGGGGACGATGAAAAGGGGTATGCCGTTTTGATAAAGTCTTCTTTGAAGGGCGAAGACCTTGTAGCCGTGCAAAGCGCGCGTAAAAAAGGTCTCGTTGGGGAATACCAATTGGCCGCCGAAGAAAACGATCTGGCCGAAGCGTTTGGTCAGCTCTCCGGTCATCTGCTCTATTTCATCCACCACGTCATTGCTTAAGGCATGCCGAGCCTCGGCATAGAATCCTTGTTTGTTCATGAAATTAATGTAGCGGCCCAAAGATATTTTGGTTTCGGCCTCGAGCCGTTCCAGATCCTGCGCCCCTTTGAAGTTTTCCGCATCCACGACTCCAATCTGTACAAAGACGAAGTTTTTGAAGGTGTCACCGAAGAACCGGATGATGTTGAACAAGGTGTGCAGGCCCAGCCCGTTGTAGCCATTGACCATGACCACCGCGGTTTTGGCTTTGGGATTAAAAGTGAGTTTTTTGTTCACTAAATTTCCTGATTTGGCGGCTGATTCTTCGGCTACATGGACCAGGTTGTCTAATCGCTTTAAAAGCACGGCGGTGTTTTTGTAGTGCTGCTTTATGCCAGCAGCCAGGGCGATCAAGCCTCCGGTCATGATCAGGGTCACCCAGGCGCCTTCATTGAATTTGGCAAAAACGACCGAGCAAAGAATAAAAGCGCTTAAGGCAAGGCCCACGCCGTTGATCAGGAGTTTTTTATTGGCTCCCGGAGTCTGGGTGCCTTCCCTCCACCAGTGTTTGACCATGCCGGCCTGGGATAAAACAAAGGTGATGAACACGTTGATCGCGTAGAGCACAACTAGCAAGCGAACAGAGCCACCTGTAACGATCATCATCAATAAGGCGGCTGTTCCCATAAGCACTACGCCGTTTCGTGTGACAAAGCGGTCGCTCAAGGTCGCAAACGAGGTGGGCATCCACCGGTCATTGGCCATGTTCGCTACCACGCGGGGACCGTCTAAAAATCCGGCCTGGGCCGCGATAAAAAGGAGGGCTGTTTCGGAAAGAAGGGTGACCATCACAAAGGCGGTCCCCAGGCCGCCCGGCCAGCTTTGGGTGATATTTTCAAAAAGTACGGCATTCAGGGTTTTGCCTGGTTGATGTTGAACGCCGTAAAGCAAGTAAGCGAGCACCAAGCCCATGACCGCAATGGCCAGGGAATACGCCATGTAGTTCATGGTGCGTTTGGCCGTAGCAACTCGCGGCTCACGCAGAATGGGGAGCCCATTGGAAACCGCCTCAATTCCCGTGTAAGTGCCGGCGCCCATGCTGTAGGCATGGATGAGCAGAAAGAAGAGGCCTCCCGCCCCGATTTCGCCATAGGCCAGCTGGATATCGTTTACCGTGCCCGAGGCAATAGCCGGGAAATGTTTGGCGTTCATAATGAGGGCGTAAAGAATGGCCGCGGCATGGGTTAGGATAAAGACCATAAAAATGGGCACCAGGGGAATGATGGATTCTTTGACCCCCCTTAGATTCATCCAGATCAGAAGCCCAACGCCTGCAAAGGCCGCGAAAAGTTTGTAGGGAAGGTACTCCGTGGGAAGAAAACTAAAGAGAGCGTCCGCGCCGCTGGCAATCGAGATCGTGATGGTGAGCACATAATCCACGATCAGGGCGCAGCCGGAGACCATGCCCAGGGTGGGGGACAGCAGTTTGCTCGCCACCAGATACCCTCCGCCGCCTGAGGGGAATAGCTCGATGATTTGGGAGTAGCTTGCGCTGATGACAAAAATGGTGGTGACTGAAAGGGCCGCCACAAAGACGGCCAGATAGACATGACCCTTTAAGGCCAAGAACATTTCCTCCGGTCCATAGCAGGAGGAAGAAAGGCCGTCCGCTCCCAAGCCCACCCAGGCAAAAAAGGCAATCAGGGAGAGATTGTGGAAAATCGCCTTGTCCTGCAGATTGCGCGGGGCGCCTATGAGCCAGGTTTTGAGGTATTCTATCCAGGACGGAGCAGGATTTTCTGATGTTTTCTTCACGCGATTTTCTGGGGACACTATATTACTATATTATATCAGGCTGCCATTGGAATTCCCGAAGGTGTATGAGCTAAAATGGCGGATACTTACCATGCTTGGCGCGGCGATCTCCTTTTATCCCCTCGCCCCGCTTTAGCCTAACCATGGCCCATAACTTTTTACTGTTGAGAAAGTAGGGGTCAAGAGGTAATTTGGTTATTCTACTACCCCTCGTGGTTTTCTCCATATGCCAAGATGGGGCTTAGTTATTTTGATGGTAGCGTCGAGGAAGAAAAATACTCCGAAAGAAGAAAATCATTGGCTCCCCTGCTGGGCCGGGGAATTGAATTTTTTTCCGTAAGTTCAATTCATCTTTTCATCGGCATCGATTATTTCTTTGCCCCAGACCTTCATAATGCCAGGAAAGGTTCCAGCTACAGGTCCAACTCAACATTTTACAACAGCGGAATCAGCCTGAATTGGTAAAAATTGGTATCGTTAATCCGCAAGCCAAGCTCGATGTGAGCGGGGCCATCCGAAGTCCAGACAATCAGTTCCGCATCGAGCATCCTTTAAATTCCGATATTCAGAAGCATCCTTTTGAGTTGGTCAAAGACAAGACCGTGGAGCAAATCAAACAAAGCGACTGGGATAAATTATCTCCCGATAAGCGACAAGAAAAGAGTTGGTTCGCCAGAATTGAGGTTGTTCCTGATCAATAATCGCCGCCTGGGGCCTGTTAGAAGAATAGAACAGAAACTGGTAACTACTCAGGTTTCCCTTCCCCGTCATTCCGGCGAAAGCCGGAATCCAGGCCTTCTTTGGATTTGCCTTCACTCGATACCGGCCTTCGCCGGGGTGACGATCCAACTGCGGAATCTGGGATAATGGTCCCTGCGCGCCATGAAAGTCATTGAGCTTTATCGGCAAGACAGACCGGTTTTTTCCTTTGAGTTCTTTTTGCCAAAAACGCCCGAGAGCAAGGAAGCCCTTTTTTCCACGCTTAAAGAACTTCGGGGGCTTGACCCGGACTTCGTCACCCTAACCTATGGAGCCGCGGGTTCGTCCCGGGAAGCAACCGCGGAGATGGCCGGTCTTATGAAAAATCGTTTTGGCTTTGAAACAATGATGCATTTGACAGGCATCGCTCATGGCCGCTTTGAAATCGAGGAGATTGTCCGCCAGGCCAAGGTCCTCGGGATCGAGAACTTAATGGCCTTACGGGGAGACATTCCTAAGGAGGGGGCGGTCTTGCCTTCCAAAAGCAGGGACTACAAACACGCGGTTGACCTTGTGCGCCATTTGCGCCAACTGGGGGATTGGTGCTTGGGCGTGGCCGGGTACCCCGAGGGTCACCCTGAGGCCCTGTCCAAAGAGGATGACCTTCTACGATTAAAAGAAAAAGCGGGGGCCGGGGCCGACTTCATCATAACCCAGCTTTTTTTTGACAATTCACGGTATTTTGATTTTGTGGCCAAGGCTAGATCCGCGGGCATCGCACAGCCCATTATTCCCGGCATTATGCCCATCACTAATTATGCCCAGATTCAAAAATTTGCCCTCATGTGCGGCGCTGTCATCCCGAATTCCCTGCAAGAGCGCCTTGACCCTGTCCAAGGCAACTCAGAGGCCGTCGCAACCGTCGGCGTTGACTATGCCACGGAGCAATGCGAGGGGCTTTTAAGAGAAGGAGTCCCCGGAATCCATTTTTATACGCTCAACAAATCTCGAGCCACAAGGGAAATTCTCAAAAGGATTCGGGCGGATTTTAAAAAGCCGCCGGCCGGTGTTACCATCGCTTAGAAACTGTTCAGAAATCACCGGTTAAATAGTGTCCAGTTTAAGCGTCGCGATTTTTTGAAGCCCGTCCCCCAATTTCCACCCTTTTTTCATTTCATCTCTTCATCCGACTTTTAACCTGAATTCTTCAGTTGCCCTTTAAAACAAGCCACCGTCTCGCTAAACTCCTGTTGGAATATGACAAGGAGGAGGCAAGACGATGGACCATGAAATTAAATCATTATTGGGTAGCGAGAAAATAGGGGTTGCGTTCACGAACAAGGCCGTGACCCCCTGGGGCGGTATGATTCTCTTCGGCGGACTGGCCCGGCAAATAGGGCTCGAATCCGCCTTGCGCCAAGCCCTGCCCTTCCATCCGACATCCCCCAACGCCACGGACCCCGTGGAAATCGCGTTGGCGTTCATGGCAGGGGTGCTGGCCGGATCGCGCCGTCTGACCCATATCGAACGTTTGCGTGGCGATGAGACCTTGCGGAGCATCTTCGGTCTCAAACGCTTCGTTTCGGACACGACACTGGCGCGTTTCTTCCGGCGGTTCACGGCGGGAACGGTGGCCACGGTCTTTGAATCCTTGCGCCGCTGGCAAATGGAACAAATCACGTTTGAGGATGAAATTCTCGATCTTGACAGTTCGGTCATGGAGCGCTATGGCAAGCAAGAAGGGACGCTCTTGGGATACAACCCAAAAAAACATCGCCGCCCCAGTCATCATCCGCTTCCGGCGACCCTAGGCCGCCGTCCGTGGGTGGTGCATGCGTGGCTACGCTCCGGCAACACGTCGAGCGCCCGAGGGGCCGAGGCGTTTCTCGATGAAACCCTGGCGGTCCTGCCGCCCCAAGCGGCGATCAAATTTCTTCGAGCGGACTCCGGGTTCGGCATTGAGCCGTTCTTGGTCCGAGTTGAAGAAAAAGGCTTGAGGTACGCCATCTCGGCGCGCTTCACGAAGGGACTCAAAAACTTAACGGCGGGAATAGGGCATTGGCGGGAACTCGAACCCGGCATCGCGGTCGACGAAGTTATGTTCCAGGCGCAGGGCTGGAGCCGGGCGCGAAGAGTCATTCTGGTGCGTCAGCGCACGGAGAATAAAGACTTTGTCACTTACAATCTGGTTACCTTGCTTCAAGAGAGAATGGGGGCCAAGATTTATCGCACCCTGGGAACGCTACGCACACAACTGTTCGCCTGTGGAGCCATTATGGGCCGGTCGGGACGGCGAACCCTGCTGAGGATATCGCTGACCGGACCCTGGAGGGAACGATTCCTTGAGGCTCTTGGTGTCTTTTTTCCGATGGAAAAACCCGACTGCGGTGCAGTTGAAACCGGGTAGGAATAATAATGGAAAGGGGGTGATAATCGTTAAAAAATAGGGTCTAAAACGCGGGACAAAATAATCCGGCCATCGCCCTCGCGGGGAATGGGACAATCGAATATTTCAGGCTAACGCTCCGGTTCAGGGGCGGCGGTACGCCGTCCGCTGGAACCGGTTGTTAGCTGGCCAGTTTTTCCCAGTCACAATCCCTCGAAGGCATTTATGCTGCGATCATGCCAGGTCGAAGCGGTCAAGGTTCATCACCTTGACCCAGGCCGCTACGAAGTCCCTGACGAACCTCTCCCTGCCATCGGCGCTGGCGTAGACCTCGGCATAGGCGCGCAGCACTGAGTTGGAGCCGAAAATCAGGTCGTTGCGGGTGCCGGTGTACTTCACCTTGCCGCTCTTGCGATCCCGGCCTTCGAACACTTCAGCCTCGCCGTCCACCGCCTTCCACTCCGTGCCCATGTCGAGCAGGTTCACGAAGAAGTCGTTGCTCAGCACGCCGACCTTGTCGGTGAACACGCCGTGCTTGCTACCGTCGTAGTTGGCGCCGAGCACGCGCAGGCCGCCGACCAGCACGGTCAGCTCGGGCTCGGTCAGCGTCAGCAACTGCGCCCGGTCGATCAGCAGGGCTTCGGTCGGCGCGCCGATCTTGCCCTTCTTGTAGTTGCGGAAGCCATCGGCCACGGGCTCGAGTACGGCGAAGGATTCGACATCGGTCTGCGCCTGCGTGGCATCCACGCGGCCCGGCGCGAACGGCACCTCCACCGCCACGCCGGCGGCCTTGGCGGCCTGCTCGACGCCCATGCTGCCGGCCAGCACGATCATGTCGGCCAGCGACACCTTGCACGAGGACTTCTGGATCTCGACCAGATTGAGCAGTGCCTTGACCGCGCTCTTGTTGACCGCCCAGTCCTTCTGCGGGGCCAGGGCCAGGCGCGCACCGTTGGCGCCGCCGCGCTTGTCGCCGCCGCGGAAGGTGGAGGCGGAGGCCCAGGCCACGGTCACGAACTCGCTGACCGACAGGCCGGAAGCGGCGACCTTGGCCTTCACGTCGGCGATGTCCGCGGCGGTCGGCTTGTTGGTCGCAGCCGGCAGCGGGTCCTGCCAGATCAGGTCTTCCTTCGGTACTTCGGGGCCGAGGTAGCGCGCCTTGGGACCCATGTCGCGGTGGGTCAGCTTGAACCAGGCGCGGGCGAAGGATTCGGCGAAGGCCCGTGGGTCTTCGATGAAGCGCCTGGAGATCTTGCCGAATTCCGGATCAAAGCGCAGCGTAAGGTCGGTGGTCAGCATAGTGGGCTTGTGCATCTTGCCCGGCACATGCGCATCGGGAATGATCTCCTGCGCGTTCTTGGCGACCCACTGTTTGGCGCCGGCAGGCGACTTGGTGAGTTCCCATTCGTACTTGAACAGGTTCTCGAAGAAGTTATTGCTCCACAGCGCCGGGGTCTTGGTCCAGGTCACTTCCAGGCCGCTAGAGATGGTGTCCTTGCCGTGGCCGCTGCCGTACTTGCTGATCCAGCCCAAGCCCTGCGCCTCGATAGGCGCGCCTTCGGGTTCCGGCCCCTTGTGCGATTCCGGCGCGGCGCCATGCGCCTTGCCGAAGGTGTGGCCACCGGCGATAAGCGCAACGATCTCTTCGTCGTTCATTGCCATGCGGCCGAAGGTCGCACGGATATCCTTGGCAGCGGCCAGGTAATCGCCGCTGGCATTCGGACCTTCCGGGTTCACATAGATCAGGCCCATGTGGGTGGCGGCGAGGTTGTGGTCCAGCTCGCGGTCACCATCGAAGCGCTTGTCGTCAGCCAGCCACTTGGTCTCCGCGCCCCAGTTCACGTCCATGTCTGGTTCCCAGACGTCTTCGCGGCCGCCGGCGAAACCGAAGGTGCGGAAGCCCATGGATTCCAGCGCGACGTTGCCGGCCAGGATGAAGAGGTCGGCCCAGGAGATCTGCTGGCCGTATTTCTGCTTGATAGGCCAGAGCAGGCGGCGTGTCTTGTCGATGTTGACGTTGTCCGGCCAGGAGTTGAGGGGCGCGAAACGCTGCTGACCACGACCGCCACCGCCACGCCCGTCGAGAGTGCGGTAAGTGCCGGCTGCGTGCCAGGCCATGCGGACCATCTGCGGACCGTAGTGGCCGAAGTCGGCGGGCCACCAGTCCTGGCTGTCTGTCATGAGCTTGACCAGGTCGGCCTTGAGCGCCTTGTAGTCGAGCTTCTTGAACTCTTTGGCGTAGTTGAACTTTTCACCTAGCGGGTTGGACTTGTTCGAGTGCTGGTTCAGCAGGTCCACACGCAACTGGTTCGGCCACCAGTCTTGGTTTGAGGTCCCGCCGCCGGCGGTGTGATGGAACGGGCACTTTGCTTCGGTTGACATGTCTTCTCTCCTTTTCTCTCTGATTTGGGTTCGTGCAGCTAACGGACGAGCTCAGCCGCCGCGCTGCCTGCGGTCGGCTGTAGCGACTTGTTAGCCACAACTCTTGTCTGATACGCTCACCGCATGGCAGGCGAAGAAGATCTTGTTCCTGCGATAGCCTGTTGCTAGCCACTCGGGTCGTGCCTTCAACACTTTTGCAACCTCCGGATAGCGCCGAAGAAGGTCGTTTTCGGAAAATAGCCCGGATGCTCGTGACATGCTCATCGGAGCGGGGAGCCTCCATGCAAGGGGTTTACCGCCGGCCTGTCGGATGGTGTCCTTCGCAATCGAACCCGCAGTTACGATCAGGCGCGGCCTCAGCACCTTGAGCATGGCTTTCCATACTGGAATGGAGCGATCGGCAAGTTCTTTGGATGGATTCTGATTTTTACCGTTGGAGTGTACTTGCG
>CAYHKQ010000049.1:0-20345 GCA_964357255.1 uncultured Elusimicrobia bacterium | reverse complement strand
ATTCCCTGTTCTCCCGAGTGTCGGGAACCCGCAGAGTAGTGCCGTCGGCTCCCAGAACCTTCAAGCCCCGCCACAAGTGGCGCTCGGCGGATTTAAGCGCCCACTGCCGCGCCGTCACATGAAACAGCTCCTCCAAGGGTCCGGCTCCGACGCGATTTCTGGCGTTGCTGATGCCGCTATCGGCAATTCCTTGTTTTTTCCCATATTCATCAGGGAGCACCAAGTCTAGCCGGTCAACAACCTCGCTGATTGGACGATCCCGGTACAAGGCCATGCCGATCACCAGCCATAGCACCTGTTCTACGGGCAACTTGCGCTTCCTAATGGCAGCGATCCCCGTGTTGGCCAGGGCCGATTTGACCCATTCCATATCCACATGAGATTTCAACCCCTCGAACGAGGCAGGAAGCGTGCCGTCTCCTAACGACACCAAAGAGCTTGTCAGCTTCATAAGATTCTCCTCCCGGTTTAGAATGTCAGAAAGAGAAAAAAGAAGAACGATATTGTCCTAAAAATGAAGCAGCCGAGGAGAAAACGGACAGGAGCCTCTTTCTCTTTTTTCTTCTTGGCTTATGAGAAAAAAGGCGGGGTGGGGCTTAAGTGAGCGGCATTGAGATTAACCTAATCTTATCAACACTTCCCAGTGGCCGCCTTTGTCTGGCCCGACGCGCCTTAGAAATCCTTGCTTTTTGAGTGTTTTGATGTTCCAGTCGATCCCCTTAATGGATAGCCCCGTCTGTTCGGCCAACTCGCTAGTCGTTATTTTGGGGTGTTGCTTAATCAAAACGAGAATTTTCTCCCTAGTTTTCTCCCTAGTTTTCTCCCTAGCGCTAGGGGGCACATCTTTTGCTGGCCTGCGGTAAAAAATCACCAAAAAGCCGCTTTTTAAGATTTTGAATTCCACCTTGACGTCGTTCTCGGCGCACTCCTTGGCGATCCGCTTAAGGCCGGAGCCCCACTTCTCGATGTCCTTGGACTTAAACAGCGTGCCGGCCACCAATGGGTTGGGCGACATAGACCTCTCCTCGCCCTTGATGAAATCCTCGGGTTTGTAGCCCTCTGGAAAGCCGCCGGGATTGTATATCTCCACACGATCCTTAAAGATGGCAACCTCGTTTCCCTTGGGTATCCTATAGTCTCGATGGCACAGGGAATTGACCAGCGCTTCCCGCAGCGCTTTAACGGGTATTTCCGGTATTTCCTTGCGCTCTAAAGCGCCGAACTCCACCCTCCAATCCATGTGTTCCTTAATGTAGGTTTCTGACTTCTCCAGCAGACTAAAAAGATTCCCTTTGAACTGGTTGATGTCAAGAAAAGTGAGCTTGTCGGCGCCCGCGAACACCGCGGCCTGCACCTCCATCGGGTTGTCGTTGCAAAATAGCACCTCAGCGGCCTTCAGTATCCGGCCATTTTTCAAAAGATTAAGCTTATTGAGCGCATTCCTCGCATTGGTAAATTTGTAATTTATTCTTCCCGCGGAGTTCCCTTTCTTTACGAAATTACGCACGGCTGTCTCGTTCACAGCCGTCGTTTTTGATGCCAAAATAAAGCTGGCCTTTCCGGCGCTTATTGAGAATGGAAACCACGGATACGACGGCCTCCTTCAATTCGGCTGTGGACTTTTTTAGTTCGAGCGTTTCAGATTCCCTATATTTCATGCCATAGGCCCGAGTTAATTCCTTTTATATCTCTTGCCTTGGGCTTTCGCCACTTCGATTTTTAGGAAAAACCAAGCTGAATGGCCGCCCAATTTCCCCCACGGTTTGATTTTATCCCTCTTGATCCAATCATAAAGGGTAGGGCGGGTAATTCCCAGAACCTGGCAAGCACTTGTAACGGTCAACAAATCCTCGGGTTTCATAGCGCAAATTAAACGAAATATTTATTGTCCTGTAAAATTTTAAGCTTGACTTGCGCGCCGCGGGAAGGCAAACGTCCTTCAATGCCATTGGAGTTACCTGGTCAAAAACCTAAAGAGGCGGGGCTGCAAGTCTACGCTCCGAAGCGGCGGGAAACGTAATCAAAAAATGATTCCCCCGGCGGCTCATAATTTCTTGGAGGATTTCATTAGATATCTGCGTCTTGAAAAGGGGCTTGCCCATGCGACCATCGTCAAAACGACTGTGTGGCGCTGTAGAATTAAAGTCTGGCGACTTTAAGAATCTTATAAGTGATGGGTCCACGTGGAAGATGAACGGTTACGATCTCTCCTTCCTTATGACCCAAAAGACCCTGAGACAACGGGGCGTGGACGGAAATTTTTCCCTCATTAATATCCGCCTCTTCCGAGCCCACCAGGGCCCATTGCGATTCATCCCCGCCGGGCGTTTCCTCTAAGGTCACCTTCACGCCGATGCGGATTTCACCCTGAGGAATATTGATCTCTTCAATCAATTGCGCCGAACCGAGCTTTCTCTCGAGATCAATGATACGGTTTAAAACCTCCTGCTGACGCTCCATGGCCGCGGTATAGCCCGCGTTTTCCCGCAAATCGCCTTGAGAAGCGGCCTCGCCAATTTCAATCGAAAGGCCCGCCTTTTCCTTTCTAAGAATGTCCAAATCAGTCTTGAGTTTTTCAAAACCAGCCCGGCTCAAATAAACTTTTTCAGTCATAAATTCCTGCACCCCCCATCATTTTATAAATTAAGTTAGGTGTCCCCGGAATTCTTTCCGTTTTAGGCTTGTTTGAACGTTGTTTTCCAGACAAAAACCACGTTATTTCCGTTGACAACGGGCTGAATTTCAATAGCTTTGCGATGGCTTTTATGCCAAGTCAAAGCATCGGTGTCGTTGCAAAGAATGTCCGTCGGGATACGGAACGGTTTTTTAAGTCCCCTGGTTTTTACGCCGTTCGTTTGAAATCCTGTTTTCATAATCATTCACCTCTTAAGAATAATTTAGCGAATATCCGGTTGATTGCCTTGGGCCTTTAGGGCAAAAAAAACCCGTTTTTAGACCTAGGTCCAATTGGGACTAAAGTCCCTGCAATGTTTTGAATTTATGAAAACCCCCGCTTTCCCAATAGGCTAAACTGCGTTCATATAAATCCATGGGAATCAAAATCAAGTTGCTGTTGGCCGCCGGTCTCACGATTGCCGCTGTGAGCGCTTTTGGGTGGTGGTCCGATCAGCACCGCAGGCGCTTGGGCGCGGTATTTTCCGGGGTGCTCAACCTCAACGTCCAAGCCATGAATTCCGCGGCCGATCTCAAGCACGCCTTCGTCTTTTATGACGACACCATGCTAAGATTGCTTTTAACCGGCGATGAAAGCCTGCTCCATGACGGGGACAGGACAAAACGCGTCATTCGTGAGCGCATCCAGGACGTTCGATCGGGATCGGCGAGCGCAACGCTCAAGAGCCTGCTCGATGACCTGGAAAAAGAAACCCAGCTTTATTTTGCGGACTTCGAAAAAATGGTCAGCTTCTACCAAGGCAGCAAATTCCCGGAGGGCGCGCCCATTGAATTCGTCGCGGTCTGGAGCAAGCAGTTCCCCAAAAACAAACAATCGCTGTCCCTGCTTTCATCCTCCGGCCGCTCGAGATTGACGCGCATTTACAGCATTTGCGAAAAACTCCTGGATATCAATAAAGTCCAGCTTGAGGAGGCGCGCTCGAGCGTGGACAATCTGCTCTCTCAGGGACGCCGGGCAACCCGATGGGCCATGCTCGCCACCTTCGCCATGGCCGGGCTCGCCACCGTAGCGCTCGCTCTTTCCATTCTGCGCCCTTTAGGAGCCCTCCTGAACGGGGTCAATAAAATCATGGCCGGCAACTTGAATTTCGAAATGCCGGTCATCTCCGGAGATGAGATCGGCGTTTTGACCCAGGACTTCAACGCCATGACGCGACAACTCAAGCAAAAGCAGGAGCAACTCCTGCAAGAAACCATCACGGACGCGTTAACCGGCGTCTACAACTTCCGCTATTTCCAAGAAGTGTTCCGCCGGGAAATCGAACGCGGACGGCGTTATTCTCGCCCGCTCTCCATTCTCATCGTGGACATTGACCACTTCAAAAATTACAACGACACCCACGGCCATGAAATGGGCAATGTCGTCTTAAGGACCGTGGCCCAGACGCTTCGGGAAACCCTGCGCGCCGAGGATACCTTGGCCCGCTATGGAGGCGAGGAATTCGCGATCCTCCTGCCCGACACGGCCCAGGAACCCGCGCTCGTCGCCGGACGCAGATTGCGCGAGGCCATTGAGAGCGCCCCATTCCCCGGCGCCGACAAACAACCGCTCGGCAAGCTCACCGTCTCCATTGGAGGCGCCTGCTACCCCCTGCACGCCCAGACCGGCCAGGGACTCATCGAACGCGCCGACCGCGCCCTGTACAAAGCCAAAAACGCGGGCCGCAACACAATCGAGTGGGCTTAGGCCCAATGCCGGTCACTTAAAATAGAGATCGCGTCATTCCGGCGGAAGCCGGAATCCATTCTCCGTCGGAATCTGGACACCGGCTTTCGCCGGTGTGACGAAAAATATGGCTTAAGTGACCGGCATTGGGCCCAGGCCAATAAAACCAATAAAGCCGCAGGCTGAATTCTAAAATTTTGACAGAAGCGCGGCTTTTGATTAAACTGTGTGCTTTATGGCTGAAACGACGACACCGGCGGCATTGAAAGAAGGCGGCATCTCGCGGCGAGGATTTTTGCGGCTCGCCTGGGGCGCGTTCGCCGTTTTTGTGGCGGGCACGACGGCCGGCGCGTTAAGATTTCTTTTTCCCAACGTCGTTTATGAGCCTTCCCAAAAATTTAACGCCGGCCCGGGCAAAGACTATCCCCCGGGTATTTCCTTAAAATGGATGCGCGAACAGCGGGTTTGGATCATGCGCGAAGAAAAAGGGATGTACGCCCTATGGGGGCGTTGCACCCATTTAGGATGCACCCCCAATTGGTTCGAGGCGGATAAACGCTTTCGCTGTCCCTGCCACGGCTCCAATTTCACTCCCGAAGGAGACGTGATTGCCGGGCCGGCCCCCAAACCCCTTTGGCACTGTAAAATCGAACTGGCCACGAACGGCGACCTCATTATTGACAAAGCCGTATTAGAAAACCGTCCCGCCTTTCGCGGTAAGTCCCCTTATTACGTCACAATTTAATCCCATGACCGGCAACCCATCCCCTACGCCGATAAAACCGCCGGAAAAATTCAGCCCCTCAAAGCTCTTGGCCAAAATCGGCAAAGGCGCCGTCCTCACGGACCCGGAAGAAATCAAAAAACTCGTCACCAATCATCAAATTTGGCGAAGCGTATTCCGAGGAGGAATTTGGAAGAACACGCCCAGGGACAGGGCTTTGCACATCATGGGCAACGTCTGGCTTCACCTTCATCCCGTGCGCGTGCGCCTGCGAAGCCTGCGCTTCGCCTATTCCTGGGGGCTCGGCGGCCTTTCCTTCTGGTTGTTCCTTTTACTGAGCATCAGCGGCATCCTTTTGATGTTCTACTATCGCCCGACCGCGGATCTCGCCTACAGGGACATGAAAGACCTGGAATTCGTCGTTTCCTTTGGCTGGCTCTGGCGCAATATCCACCGATGGTGCGCCCACGCCATGGTTCTGGTGGTTATTTTGCACATGGTGCGGGTCTTCCTGACCGGGGCTTACAAGCCGCCGAGGGAATTCAATTGGGTCATCGGCGTGACGCTCTTGACGTTGACTCTATTTTTATCCTTCACGGGCTATCTTTTGCCGTGGGACCAATTGGCTCTTTGGGCCGTCACCGTTGGAACCAATATGGCAGGGGCCGCCCCATTCCTGGGCAACGAAGGCCCTTTCGGCGATCTCTTGGGTATGAAAATCAACAACGATATACGATTCGGACTTCTGGGAGGCACTGTCGTGGGCGAGGCCACGTTGATTCGTTTCTATGTTCTGCACTGTGTCTTTGTTCCGGTAGTCATGGGAGCCATCACCATGCTTCATTTCTGGCGCATCCGCAAAGACACGTTTTCCGCCGCCCCTTATTCACCCAACGAAGAAAAGCTCGAAACCTGGCCGCATCTGGTGGCCCGCGAATACGTGGCGGCCGCCCTGGCCACGGTGGCGATTTTGGTATGGGCTTTGCTGATTAACGCGCCCCTTGAGGAAGCGGCCAATCCCACGGTCACGCCGAACCCGTCCAAGGCCCCTTGGTACTTTCTTGGGCTCCAGGAATTGCTGGTCTATTTTGATCCCTGGATTGCCGGGGTTCTCATTCCCAATGTGATCATCGCCGGGCTCTGCGCCATCCCTTACATTGACCCCAATCCCAAGGGAGTGGGCTATTATTCCTTCAAGGAGCGCCCCTTTGCCAATACCATGTTTCTCTTTGGAGTCGCGATGTGGTTCATTCTCATCGCCGTCGGCGTATGGATGCGGGGCCCGAGTTGGTCGTGGTACTGGCCCTGGGAAAATTGGGCCGTTCACAAACCTCCGCCGCCGCCCACTTGGGATGTCCCCAACTGGATCGGGGGGTCGCTGATCGCGGCCTATTTCACCGCAGGCATAATTTTGCCGCGCCTCATCAAAAAAAATCTCAACTGGAAAATCACGCTACCCGGCACGCTCTTTTTGTGCGCGGGCCTGGGCCTGGGGCTCAAAATCATTCACGCTTTACTTTTGGATAAATCGGCCTTTTTGGCCAAGAACATCCCAATTTTTGGCCCAGGCAGTTTCATCTTGATCGTATTTTTACTATTCACATTCGCCTTTTTCGGCGTCCTGATGCCTCAGCGCTATATCCGCTCGCTCGCCATAGGACGATATGCCGGCACCATGATCCTGGTTCTCTTGACCATGAGCATTCTGATAAAAATCGGTTGCCGCACAGGCCTCAACATTAAATACGTTTTCTCCCTGCCGCAATTTAACTTCAACATCTAGCTATGCCGAAAATCATCCGAACTCTCTTTATCTGGGCCAATGCGGGCTTACTCGCAACGCTCGTGGCCGTGTTTGTCCGCGATGGCAATAGGGAATGGAAGAAATATCAAAAGCAATATTTCGCCCTGGAGGCGCAAGAACTTGAAGAAAAAGCCGGCGCCGCCGCGAACCCGGAGGAACAAGCCTCCCTCCTAAAACAAGCCCAATCCAAACGGCGCGGCAAGTTTGAAATCCGCCAGATAATCGTCAAAGACCTCGTCCGCATTGACCGCTGTATCACCTGCCATGTTGGCATGGACTCATTGAACAACCCATCATTGACGACCAATTTCTCGCAAAACCCCTACAAAGGCCACCCCGGGGACTTTTTGAAAACCCATTCCCCGACTAAATACGGTTGCACTATCTGTCATCAAGGGCAGGGCTTGGCCACGACGGCCCAGGCCGCGCATGGCTTTATCAAACATTGGGAAGAGCCGGCGCTTGAGGCGCCCTTCATTCAAGCCTCTTGCGCTAAGTGTCACGATAATTTCGAATCCCTCCCTTACGCCGAAACCGCGGCCGAGGGAAAACGATTGTTCGCCAAAAACGGCTGTTACGGCTGTCACGGCATCAAGGGCTGGGGCGCCAACGTGTCGGAAGATTTAGGGGAAATTGCCTCTAAACCGTTATCGCAGATTGATTTCTCGGCCACGGGCCTGCCCCGCGAACAATGGAACGTTAAAAATTGGATTCTCGCCCACTTGACCCAGGACCCCTTAAAAATCGTTCCCGGTGATCCCGAAGGGCGCTTGGGACCGCCCGTCCCGCCGTCAGGAATGCCGCCCTTTTATCTTGATCTCAAAGAAGAGCAGGCCCAAGCCATCACATCCTATCTCTTGTCCATGTCCGCTGAAAAAACGCCTTACGACTACCATGTTTACGCTCCGCCTAAGCCTGAGCCGGTATTGGCCTTGGTTGTGGAACGCGGCAAGCATGTTTTTGACAAGTATGGTTGCGCCGGCTGTCACGGCATCGAGGCCTCCGGGGGCCGTCGCAACTTCAACGCCTTGGGACCCGGGCAGGACCCAAGCGGACTCGACCCCATCGTTGAAATGGCCAAAGGCCGGGCGCCGGATTTAAGGGAAACCGTGGGCACTTTTACCCACGAAGAACTCAAGGCGAAAATCCAAAGCGGGGTGCCGCCGGCGAATGTCGTCAAATTCAAGGCCGATGGTCCGACCCCGCCGCTGTTCATGCCTCCCTGGAAAGAAAAAATCAAGGACCGGGAACTCGAAGATTTAATAGCCTATCTCTTCTCTATAGCCAAAAAAACCGAAGAGTGGTAACAGGCGCATCTTGGGATGTTCCAATATGGTGAAGGCTATTGTGTAACAGGTTTAATCTTTAAAGACCAGCGCTCCAGGATTAACCGTTCAATCTGGCGCCTAAAATCGTATGGCAGGGCGGACCGGCCCACCAAAAGATCAACGCCCATTTCCCAAGTCTGACGCACCCATTTTTCCGGCTCATCGCTCAAGAGGACAATCGCAGGCCGTTCGGCTCCCAGGGCGCGTATTCGGCGAATCAAGTCAAGACCCTTTTCTTCGCCGAGGCCCACATCCACAATCGCGGCCAGCGGCATCGAGACATTGATCTTGGCAAGCGCCGCCAGGGGATCGCTGGTGAGGCTGATCATAAAGCCGCCCAGACGAAGGCACCGAATAAGCGCCCGGTCGGACTCGATCGAGTCCTGGACCATCGCCAGAAGATACCCCTGCGGCCGGACGTCTGAGCGCCGATGGATACCCTCGCCCGAGAGCCTCCTGAGCGCCGCCAAGAACTCTTCGACATCGAATGGTTTGCCCAAATAATCGTCAACCTCGAGGGAGAGGGCCTCCAATTGATTTTCCAAAACTGGAAATCCCGTCATCACCATAATTTTGGCCAAAGGCTGGCGCCTGCGGATATCCTTAATAATGTCCCGGCCATAGCCATCGTCAAAATGCCACTCCGTAACAAAAAAATCATACGCCGGCGAAGCCTCGATCAGCGCCCTGGCCTGGGATAAGGTGGCGGCCGTATCAACCTCATGGCGGTCAATCGCCAAAGCGCGCTTGAGGGCGCAACGTAAAATATCGTCAGATTCAATCAATAAAACCCTGGCCATTCTATTTCCAGGTTAGACTCTATCGAAGCTTATATCCAGGGAGCCGCGATTTTCCCTCGAAAAAATGAACTGATCCGAACAAATTGCAAGGAAACTGAAAGGGGGTGGCGATCGGGTTTAGACGGCTGAAATCAACCGATAGCCCTGCCCCGGCACAGCCTCGATGGCGCCATCCTTGGGATGGAGATACTTCTTCAAGCGCAAAATGGCGACCGCGGCCTGCGCGTCGCGGACGTGATTCTTCCAAACATGGCGGATCAGGAAAGCGACCGGCACTGCCCGAGGATAACGCTTGCCTAAAATCCACAAACAATGAAACAATGACGGGGGCACGCACGCGGATCCCCCGTGTTCCGCGATCAGACGGCGCTCCTTGCGATCCATGAGCCAACGTCCCACCAGCAGGACGTCCGCGGTCCGAGGCCCTCCAATGGCGCTCCTTTTTAAAAGAGCTTGAACGTATCGGATAAACCGGCCCACAGCGAAGGGTTTCGCCAAATACGCGTCCGCCCCGCACGACATTCCCCTGAGCCCGTCAGTTTCACGGGTGCATTGTCCGCTAATGATCAAAATAGAGGACCGGCGGGTCCAAGGCTTGGACTTGATCTCCCGGCAAAGACTCACGCCTGTTTTGCCGTGACCCAGCACCCAATCCAGAACAATCACCTCCGGCCGGAACACGCCGGCGATTTCTAAAACCTGATCCGGCGAAGACAAGGCGCAAACCGCGACGCCCGAGACCCGGCTCAAAATGGCGCGCCTCATGATCGCGCGCATTCCGGGATCGTCGTCAACGATTAAAATCCTTCGACTACGCATGGCGCTCGGAATCGGCCACGCCGGCCTCAACAATAATTTTAGCCAGATCGCCGCTGTTGAACGGCTTGGCCAGATAGACTTTGCGATGTTCGGCCAAAAAATCAAGGGCATGAGGGCTTAAAACGTCGCCAGTCATAAAAATCAACTTAGAAACCATCGAAGGCTCGGCCTGGGATAGATAACCATACATATCTCTGCCGTTGGTGCCGGGCATTTCCAAATCGAGCAGGATAAAATCGTAGTCCTTGCGCCGAATCTTCCTGAGGGCCTCGCCGGCGCAGTAGGCGGCCTCGCCGTGATGACCGATTTTATTGACCAGCCGGACAATCATGCGGGCGATATCTTTTTCATCGTCAACAACCAAAATAGTTTTTCCAAAGCCGCGCGCGATTGCCGGCAGGGCCGCGCTCGCCTGGATATTCTCCCCTGCCGACAAAGCGGGTAGCCGCACAATAAAGGAAGCGCCTTCACCCAAACGGCTACGGCACTCAATGGCGCCGCCGTGATCTTTAATGATTTGGCCGGCAATGGCCAAACCCAGGCCCGTGCCCTTGCCGGCGGACTTGGTGGTGAAAAACGGTTCAAAAATCTTCTCCAAATTTTCAGGGGCGATCCCGCCGCCATTGTCGGCGATCGAAATGAGGGCATCAGCCCCGGCCCGCTCGGTGCGGAGCAAAATGCGGCGCTCGCGATCCCGAGGCAGGTCCCGCACCGCGTCGCAGGCGTTCTGAATCAAATTGATCATGACCTGCTCAATTTGACCAAAATCACCCTCCACCGGTTGAATTTTACCGGCGCTGAAAACGACCTTGATATTTTCGACCTTTTCCAAACGGTATTCCAGCAAGGCGAGCACCGAACGTATGACTTTATTCAAATCCATCTGCTTCTTTTCAAAGGGCGTCTGCCGCACAAACAGAAGAAAATTATCAATGATACGCCGGCACCTCAAGGCATGAGCCTGAATCTGCCTCAAATCATTCTTCAGCGTCCCGGAGCAATCGCCGTCGAGCATCAACTCGGCATAACCGGTCACCCCGTTTAAGGGATTATTGAGCTCGTGGGCGATTCCGGAAATCAGCCGGCCCGCGGTAGAGAGTTTTTCCGAACGAATCAAATAATCTTGAAGCCGCTTCTGCTCCGTCTCGCGGGCCTTGATCTGGGCGGCCATCTCGTTAAAGGCCGAGGATAAAATTTCAAGCTCATAGGGAGCGTGGACCTTCACGCGCCAATCCAGATTTCCCCGAGCCAGTTCGCGCGTGGCGACCGCGAGATCACGCATCGGACCGGTGATCGAACGAACCGCAAAAATAATCAGGACAACCATGGATACGGCGGCCAAAAGCCCGATCACCAATGACCAACCGCGAATCCGCCGAAACGGAGCCATGTAATACTCCCCGGCCAGCACCACGCGAACACGCCAGGGCTGAACCGCGGTAGCGGCCTCCCGCTCGATCGGATCGGAAAAATTACCCAGATCTCCGGCCAAAAGGCGGCCCCCTCTATCCCTGATCGAAGCCAATCCATGCCCGGCGGCGATCCCGGCCGGAGCGAGATAGTTTTCCAGAGTCTTTAAGCTGTAGCCCAAAACTAATACGCCGGCCGGCCGCCCCGCTTGATCCGCGATGGACTTGGAAAAATAAATCAGCGCCTCTCCCTTAGAGCCGGCCGGCGCGAAGGTTGAGACGCCGTCTGAACTATCCGCATGGGCCAAGGCCTGCGCAAAATATGCCCCTTGATGAGACGGCGCTAAAATAGGCCGGGGCCGGCCCTGCTCAATGCGGCAAATCTCGCGTCCCTGCAGGTCCAGATAAAAAATTTCGGGATAAACCTGGGCGCGATGGGCAAAAGCGGCTAAAAAATTCTCAATGGACGTTCGATTCATGGCCGCCTCCTCGCCAAGCCCATAGTCCGCATTGTTATGATAATCAAGATACAGAGGATTTCCGGCCAACGTCAAGAGATCGCCGGCGCGCTGAACGAGTTCATGATCAATATCGCCGGCGATTTTTTCCGCCAAACTGGAAACGTTGTTTTCAAGCTCGGAGAGGGCAAACGCCCTAAGTTGAATATAGCTGAACCCGTTCACCAGGCCGACGGCGGCCACACTGCAAGGCAAAATCAACACGAGAAGCTTGCCCTGAATGGACAAAGCGCGTCTGGATTTTAAGAAAGCCCGCACAGCATCAATCATGCTGTCAAAAATTACAATAGAAAAATTCAGGCCGCGCTTTTGGCGCCCGCCACATCCACGCGCAAAATCTTGGCGACTAGATGAACTAATCCGGCCAAGGACAAAGGCTTTCTTAAGAGCGCCTCGATGCCGTAGGAACCCAAAGAATTTTCCTGGGGAAATTTTTTTCCTGTAATGGCGATAATTTTAATGCCCTTGGTCGTCGGCATCTCGTGAAGTTTAGAGCACATCTCCAGCCCATTCATCCCCGGCATCACAATATCTAAAATCACCAAGTCCGGCGGCGACTGGCCGATCTGGACCAGGGCCTCAATGGGATTTGAGGCCGTGCGCAACTCAAAGGAGTCCTTATGCCTGGCAAAAGCCCGCCTGATCAAATGCAACATTTCCGGCTCGTCGTCCACCACAAAAACGCTCTTCCTATTCGTAGCCAATTCATTGGGAATGGGAATACGCAAACGTTTCAAAAAATCAATCAGGTCCCCCCGCACAACCCGGCGATGCCCACCCGGCGTGACATAAGCCTTGAGCTTGCCCGAATCAATCCAGTTGATCACCGAAGCCGCGTAAACGTCGCAGATTTCGCTGATTTCGGTCGTTGTGTAAGTTTTGCCGCTCACGATCTATTAACCTTTCCTTATTTTCTTAATTTTAACATTCTACGTTTCAAGTGTGCTTGCAATCGAAAAACCCCCAAGCTTGACCCCTCCATAAACCGCATAACAAAAATTTTTCCAGTAACACTCCACCTCCTCCAATCCGGCCGAGGCGAGCCATTTCAACAGATCATCCAACAGGGCGGGGTTATCCCCCTCCGCCTTCTTGGCGGCCTCATGATCCTTCCACACTTGTTCCTTGGTCAATGCCAAGCCGAATGTTTTATTAAGATTGGCCCGGCGCGCCTCGACCCAAAGATCCTCGTAGCGGCGCTGAAGCCGCGGATACGGCGAAGCCACGTAATCGGCAATGATCAACCGTCCGCCGGGCGCTAAAATTCTTGCCAACCGATCAAACAGCCCGGGGACAACGCCGTGATCGAGATGATGAAGCGAAAAGGAGGACACGACGGCATGATATGCGCCCGCGGCCAACGAGTCCCAATTATATTCTTGAAATGAGCTCCGCCTGAGCGTCAGTCGTTTATTAAAACTGGAAAGCTTCCGACGCGCCATGGCCAGCATTTCTTGCGATCCATCAATTCCCTCAACCTCGGCGCCAGGATAACGCTCCAAAATTCTTTGAGTCAAAAGTCCGGTTCCGGCGCCTAGCTCGAAAATCTTCAACGAAGCCGAAGCGGACCGTCCCATCATATCCACCACAGCCTCCAAAGCCGCCGCATGATCGAGCGTCATCAGCGGCATCAAGCGGTCGTACTCCCGGGCGCGCTTGAGGTCATAAGCCTCGCGCCAGACGTCGGGTCGAGTTAAACCGGCTGTGTTCATCCAAAAATACCTCCATTAACGTCAATCGCGGCTCCTGTGATATAGCTCGCGTCGGACGAGGCCGCGAATAAAATTACGCGGGCTTGCTCCTGGGGCGTCGAAATGTAGCCCATCGGCACCCGCCGGCAAACCTCCGTCGCCTCCATGCCCATCGCCTCAAGACCGGCGTCGAGCATCGCGGTGGCGGTCGGCCCGGGACAAACAGCGTTAATGCGAATCTTAAAAGGCGCGAGTTCAGCCGCGGCATGGCGGGTAAACCCAATGACAGCGGCCTTGCTCGCCGCATAATGGGCTCCCCCAACCCCGCCGCGAAAACGGCCAGCCAACGAGGAAACATTGACTATCGAGCCGCCGCCCAAACGCTTCATAGCGCTCACGGCGTAACGGGTGCATAAATAAGTGCTTGTCAAGTTGCCGGACACCACGTAGTTCCATTCCTCCAGGCTGATCTGGTCTACGGCTCCCCCCCGACAAACGCCGGCCGCATTGACCAGAACGTCAAGCCGATTGAAACGCTCTAGGCAATGCCGGATGAGCCGCTCGGCTTGCTCCTGGCTGGTCATATCGCCGACAAAAGGGGTGACGTCCAAATTTTGCTCAACAAAGTCCCCTGCGGCCCGCTCAACGCTGGCGCTACGTCCCGCCAGCACCACTGAGGCCCCCTCCCCGGCAAAAGCGTCCGCGCAAGCCAGGCCGATGCCGGAGCCGGCCCCGGTCACGATAACCGCTTGACCCTGAAATCTCGAACGATACATGGGCAAACCGCGCCGTGGAGCCGCCATGATGGAATTCATGTCTTCTCCTCAATAGCGGCATAACGAAAGTCCAGCATGCCCGTAATATGAGGCGTATAACGCACGCGTTTATTGACGCCGAAAGGACGGATGACCTGAAGGGGAGAAAAGGCCAGACATTTTTCCCAGATGAGCTCCTCCAACTTCCGGCACATTTTTTCCTGAGCCGGCAAATCCGCTGTTGACGTCATTTCGAGAAATCGCTCGTCAAATTCCCGATCCCGATTAAGGCTGTATGCGCCTTTGGAATACAAAAAAATGGCGTATGGAAAATAAACATGAGCCATGGGGTCGACGTAATGCAAAAGGACAATATCGCCGTCCCAGGGCGGCTTGGACGGATCAAGATTTGGCAACACAATCTCTTGGTATTGTTTTTCCTGAGAGACCACATAGGCATCAGCCTCAATGCCTGCCTTGGCCAGCTGGGCCACGATAATTTTGGCGAAATTTTTAATCTCTTCGCGAACCTGAATTTTAATCTTAAGGCCGCCGGAATAGCCGGCCTCGGCCAAGAGCCGGCGCGCCTGCCGGACATCATAGGGATACCCCGGAATATCGGGATTGTGCCCAAATTCACCGGGCATGGTCAGGGTATTAAGAGTGACGCCGTTGCCTTTAGCGCCATAGCGGATGAGCGCGCGGGCGTCCAGGCTCATGGCGACGGCCTTCCTCAGCCGCGAATCGGAGAAAGGCGCTTTTCGAGAATTAAAAATAAAAGAAACGCTATAAAAATTTTTGGCTTTGACAATTTTAGTGGTTTCGTGGCTCGCCACCTTAAGCGTATCCAAACCCGATAGGTCGGTCACCATATCCAATTCGCCCTTTAAGAGCGCCTCCGTCTGGCGTTGCAAAGGCACAAACCTGAATACCAACCGCTCGAACGAAGGCACGCCCGCCATCCAATAGAAAGGGTTGGCTTTAAGATCAATACGATCGCCGCGCACCCAACGTTCAAACACAAAAGGGCCGGTCCCAACGGGATGAGCGGCAAATCCCGCCTCACCGGCCTGGGCCAAATAACCGGGGGGAAGAATCTTGACGAACATCGGCAGTTTGTTAAGCAAGACCCCGTCCTTGCTTTTGGTCTTAATCCGCACCGTGTAATCGTCCACGACCTCGACACCGGCGATAGAATTCAACAGGTCCGCATTGGGGGCGGGCCGCAGGGGATCGAGTTGGCGCTTGAGGCTAAAACGCACCGCCTGGGCATTGAACGGTTCGCCATTGTGAAAAACGACGTTGCGCCGAAGATAAAATTCAACGGTCATATCATCGAGTCGCCGCCAGCTCTGGGCCAAGGCCGGCGCCACCTTTCCCTCTGGGGTCAATCGGACCAAGCCGTCAAAAATCTGGTTGATAATGTTGTCGGAGCTTGCGTCAAATTCCCGATGGGGATCGAGGGAAACGGGGTCGGTCGTATCGTTGCAAACGACCAATGTCCGCGAACCGCCGGCCTCGACCAAAGAACCGGCGACAAGGATCAGCAGGAGGGCCGACAAACGTCTAAACCGCGGCAAATGACCTCTCCAAGGCGCGCACGCGTGATTCGATGGGCGGAATCTCGTCAGCGTCAATACGCACGTCAATGACGGCCGGACGGCCGGCGTCCAGCATCTGATTTAAAACCTCCGAAATCCGGTTCGGCCGCTCCACCGTAGCCGCTAGAGCTCCCAGACCCTCGGCAATTTTAGAAATATCCATGCGATGAAACTCCGTGGCGATATGCCGGCCCGCATACTGAAGTTGCTGGCCATGATAAACCGTATTCAACCGCCCATCGTTAAGAACAATCCAAATGACCGGTATATCATAGGTAGCGGCGGTTAACACCTCCATGCCCATCATGGCGAATGCCCCGTCCCCAACGATAGCCACGACGGCTCGATGAGGAGACGCCAGCTTGCCGCCGATAGCCCCTGCGGTGGCATAGCCCATAGCCGCAAAATCGCCCCAGTTGTTGATAAAGGAATTTGGCCGGTCAATCTTGAGGCAATGCAAGGACCAAAGCGTTGCATTTCCCACATCAACAAAGATCACCGCGTCTTCCGGAAGGCATCGCCTCAATTCCCAAAATAAACGCTGAGGTTTAAGGGGCACGGATTGGTCCTGGCTTTTGGCAAATTCGGCTTGCTTAGCCACGGCCGGAAAATCAAAAGGCCGAATCGCGCAACCCTGCGAATGATTCAACATTTCCCTTAAAACGGCCCCGAGATCGCCGACAATGCCGACGGTGACCGGATAATTCCGGCCTATCTCACAAGGGTCAATATCGGCCTGAATCAAGGCTCTGGTGGGATTGAGCAAGGGATCCCATCCTTGGGTAGACATCTCATGGAGACTGCTTCCCAAAACCAAAAGGACGTCAACGTCTCCCGCCAAAAGATACTGCTGAGATTCGACCGAACTGGCCAGACCAAAAACCCCCAACGATAAAGGATGGCTCTCAGGAAACGCTCCCTTGCCCCTGGGCGTCGTGGCCACTGGGATGGACCAGCGCTCAGCCAGTTCCAATAATTCGACATTGGCATTGGACAAATGAACGCCATGGCCGGCTAGAATGGCCGGCTTTTTTGCTTCCAGAAGATAGGGTATAGCATCGGCGACCGCGGCATGGTCGCAGAAACGCGACTGAACCCGGTAAGCGTCGACAGGCCAAAGCGGCGAGGCCGCGACAGGCAGTTTCATCAGATCGCAAGGAATATTCAGATGAACCGGCCCCTTGCGGCCGCTCATCGCCGTTCTGATAAGTTGACGCAGGAGCGAAGCCGCGCTTGAGGGATTGACCAGCATCACGCTCGACTTAGCGACCGCCTTCATCATGCGGACCACGTCAATCTTGTCATCCGTGGAGTCCTGAAGGGAACCGCGGCCAAAATGCGCCGTGGAGACCTGGGCCGTAATGGCCAGGACAGGAAGGCCATCGGAACGCGCGGCCGCAATCCCCGTCATGAGATTGGTGGTTCCCGGCCCTGTCGTGGCGCAACAGACTCCCAAACGTCCGCTCAAGCGCGCGTAACCGGCCGCCATAAACGCGGCGCCCGCCTCATGGCGGCTGGCAATAGTGCGAATGCCGCGTTCGTCATAAAGAGCGTCAAAAAAAGGGGTGACGGCTCCGCCCGGAATTCCAAAACAATGGGATACGCCTTCCTGTTTTAACCCGTCAAGAATCACACGAACGACAGTTTTTTTGGTTAATAACATTTTGAGGGATAATAGCGAATTTATAGTTTATAAAATATTCAACTGGAATTCCGTAGTTGGGTCGTCACTCCGGCGTAAGCCGGAGTCCAGTCTCCGAGGAAAACTGGATACCGGCTTTCGCCGGTATGACGGGACAAAAAAATCCGGTGGTCACGAGGGAAATGGCGTGTCAACTGCGGATTTCCGGCTGAGTTTTTCGATTATATAACCCATTCCGCTTTCTTCTTTTCTTCCTCAAAGAATAGGTTGATTTTCCGGCGGAAGGCCTCAGGGAGAGCCGAAAACGCGGCAGGAGTATTTTTAATATCCTTTAACGATTTAATGACTTGGCGGCGCACGTCCGAATCAACGTCCAGCGCAAGATCAAACATCAAATCCAGCGACCAAGGAACCGCCACCCTGGCCAAGGCCGGCGCTATAGAGAGGCGCACTAAAGGATTGGCGTCCTTGGCCAGAGTCCGCAAAAACTTCATGGCTTCGGCGGGCGCGGCTTCATAGAGATTTAAAACTCTCAAGCCGATGTGATCTTGCGTTCCGGCCAAATCCTCCGGGCTCATTCGGACCAGGCTCTCTAAAATATGTTTTTTCTCGAGTTTGACCTGGGCGGCGCTCAGCTTCTTTTGCGCCTTGGCCTCCCGTCCCAAACGGTCGGCCTGATCCTGGAAACGAAGGCGATCTCGCTCTTCAATCTCGCGCCGGCTTATCTCTTGCACGCGACTTTCAATGGTTGGCCCGGCGCGTGATTTTTCCGAAAGCATGCGCTCGATGTTTTTTTGCCGGCCGGCCGCGTCTATTAACAACTGGGTTTTTTCCCGCTCCGACTTCTTCAGCGCCTCCTCCATAGACGCTATTTGCTCTTGCAAAACCGTTCGTTCGGCATTAAGTTGGGACTCGATCCAACGGCGCTGTTTCCTGCTCCATAAATAAACGGCCGCGGCCAATACCGCCGCGCCTGTCGGCAAAAAAGTCCGCCACGGCCAGAAATGTTCCGGCGGCACGAGCGGCAACGAAACGGATGGGGGCGCAGGATGGGCCGCCTTCGGTTGTTCCGAAGGCTTTTGGCGCTCCCGCGCCGCCCCGGCCGCGGGCAAAACCACGGTTTTGCGAAGCCCAAAAGAAGCCTTTGTATCCGGCAATTTTGCGCCCGCGGAGGGTACGAAAATCTTAGCCAGGCGCTCGTCTCTCGGAAATTGCTCCTTCGCCTGCGACAAGATCCTGTCGGCTGATGCAAGGTCATTGGAATTGAATTTTTTTTGAATCCACTCAAAATAGGATTTCAACAAGAGCTTTTTGGCTTTGACGGTCTGATCACCCGAGTTAATCGCGCGGTTTAAATCACTGACCGCTCGGTCATAATTTTGCTGTAAATAATGCTCCACGCCCTTATCGTAATAGCTGACATTTTCGGAGTTCGGGTCTTTATAAGGAGGCAAAGAATCAAACCCCGTCATCTGAGCGGCTAAATCCGCCTCGGACGACGGCGTGGCGTCTGGGCTCGAGGCCAGGGAACGCCCGGATTGGCGCGCCAGTAGCGCGGTGAACCAAATTGTAAAAAACAAAAAACGCAAAAAAGCCTTCTTTTTCACGGGCTATCCCCCCGAAGCGTTCCGATCAACTGGCTGATGCGCCGAAACAGAGTAGCGGCCTCGTCATTATCAGGGTCCATCTGCACCACTTTCTTAAGCTCGCTTTGCGCCACATCGTAGTGACGAGCGGAAATCAAAATCCTGGCCCTTGACATCGAGGCAATAATCCTCGCTTGCGGGCTCTCTATTAAGTTTAACGCCATTTGGGCGGTTTGCAAGGCGGATTTATAATCCCCGGCATGATAAAAGGCTCTCGCCTTTTCAATCTTTTCATCAGCGCTCAGGCGGAACTTCTGCCGTTCAATCTCGGCTAAAGCCGCCTGATAACCGGCCTGATCCTGTTGAATTTTCGTGTCGCCCCGGGCTTGGCCCGTTTTAAGACGCCCAAAGGCGACCCGAATTTCTTCCTCCTTGGACCGAAGCAATTTCCACTGGGCGTCAAGATTCCTTTGCGCCATGGGCGAGACATAGCCGTAACGAAACGTGAAACCAAGACGATGAAGCAAGCCGAGTTCATGGAACGCGACGGCATAATCAAAAGACACCGGGCCATCCTTTATTCCAAAACCAGTCGTCCACTCGCGATTGTTAAGCCCTATGCGAAAGAGCAATGGCGAGCGTTTGCCAGGCTCGATCTCAAAGCCCATGGCCCAGCGCGCGACGCGCCGATTTTGAAAAGGTTTAAGCCATAGGCCTTCGAGCGCCAAACTGCACGCGCTCGGACCGACTTCCCAACCAAGGCTCGGGCCTACTCGAAGCGTCAAAGGAAATTTATCCTCGCCATCCTTAAGACGAAGGCGTGGAGCCGCCAAATTTTGAGCTGACAAACCCAAACGCAAATCCCGCTCTGGCGTTTGATAAATCACTCCCGCGTCAAGGCCCCAGCCAATGTCCGACTGATCGGCCATGGCTTGGCGCACTGATTTCGCTCCGGCGCCCCATCGCCATTGCCGGTCAACACGCTCCGCGTATGACAAATAAAGCGCCAGGTCTTGCTCCTTAAAACCGCCAACATTGCGGCCTAAAGAATCCGTTTGCTCGGCTTCGCCGGAAGTGAGTGAAGCCGCGGCAAAACCAAAATACCGGCTAGGGCGCCAAGGGTGGCTTAAAGAAAAAAATCCAAGCTGTCCAGATCCGAGAAGCGGGGCCGCGAGAAACGATGCCTGCCCATAACCCACGGCCACGCCCGCGGGATTGGTTATGATGGAAGAGGCTCCCTCCTCGGGGGCCCGCCGGCCCCCCCCCGCCGAGCCCGCCCCCCCCCGCCCCGGGGCAACACACCCCACC
>CAYHKQ010000048.1:0-20366 GCA_964357255.1 uncultured Elusimicrobia bacterium | reverse complement strand
CCCGCTCATCCTGAGCCTGTCGAAGGATGGGCGTTCCCGCGGTCTTGGCTCATGGTTCGACAAGCTCACCATGAGCGGCTTATGCTGCGCCACGGACAAACCCCGCTCATCCTGAGCTTGTCGAAGGGTGAGCGTTCCCGCGGTCTTGGCTCATGGTTCGACAAGCTCACCATGAGCGGCTTATGCTGCGCCACGGACAAACCCCGCTCATCCTGAGCTTGTCGAAGGGTGAGCGCCCAGGAGGACGAACTTCAATCCGCTAAAGTATTACGAAATCTTTTTCTGTGTTAAAATTCCCATGCAATGGCGTCGTCTAGAATTTATCTCGATCATAATGCCACGACTCCGGCGCGGGCTGAGGTGGTGGAGGCTATGCGGCCTTTTTGGTCTGAGGAGTTCGGCAATCCATCGAGCGCTCATCGGCTGGGCCAGAACGCTGCATCGGCGTTGGAGGCGGCGAGGGCTCGGGTGGCGACGCTTTTTGGGGCTTTCCGCGCAGATGAGGTTGTTTTTACGTCCGGAGGGTCGGAGGCCAATGCCTTGGCCATTCGCGGCACAGTGTCCTTGCGTCCCAGCCAGGGCCGGATTTTGGCCTCCCCGGTTGAGCATGACGCGGCTTGGGCGCTCTTGGAGCAATTGGCCGCGGAGGGTTATCAAATCGAGTACTTAAGCGTTGATCCGTTTGGCCGCGTTGACCCTGTCCAGGTTCGCGAGCGCCTGAATACCGCCGCCCTGCTTGTGGTGATGCAGGCTAATAACGAGGTGGGAACCTTGCAGCCCATCGAGGAAATTGGCGCGATCGCTCGGGAGTTTGGCGTTCCTTTGCATGTGGACTCGGTGCAGGCGGCCGGCAAAGCCTGGATTCAGGCAAGCAAATGGGGCGCCACTACGGTTTCGATTTCCGGTCATAAGTTCGGCGCGACCAAGGGCATCGGCGCCCTGTGGGTCAGAACCGGTCATAAAATCCGGCCCCTTGTTCCCGGTCATCATGAGGGCGGCCGCCGCTCAGGAACGCAAAATGTGGCCCAGGCCGTGGGTTTGGGGGCCGCCTGTGAATTGGCCCTGGCGGACTTAAATGACCACGCGGCGAGGCTCGCGTCGCTTCGGGACGGCTTTGAGGCTTCAATCAAAAATATTCGTGGCGGCGCTTGGGTCAACGGCCATCCTGTTTTCAGAACAGCCAATGTTTCCCATGTTTCCTTCGCCGGGGTCAAGGGGGAGAGTTTGGCGATTGCCCTTGACATGGAAGGAATTGCCGTGTCCACGGGCAGCGCCTGCGCCTCGGGCTCCTCCAAACCATCGCGCGTTTTAGCGGCCATGGGCCTTCCCTTGAGCCGCCAGAAGGGCGCGATTAGGTTTTCCCTGGGCCGCCAAACTACACAAGAAGATCTGGACCGAACAGAGGAGGCTCTCTTGCGCCTGGTCCCCCGTTTGCGTAAGGCGGAATTTCCCTGACGCGTTCCCCGTTCCTCGGGGAAGTTTTGACGCAACATATAACCTATTCCTAAAACTGCTAAAATAATATCAGGCGTTATGTCTTGTATAGAATTGCGCGAAAAATTGACGGAATTTTTGTCCCCGATAATTACGGAGGAGGGGTTTGATTTGGTGGAACTGGATTGGAGGCCCGAGCCCGGGGGCTGGACCCTTCGGCTGGTTCTTGACAAGGAAGGCAGGGGGGTTACGCTTGAGGATTGCTCTGTGATCAGCCGCAAGGCGGGGCAGATGCTTGATGAGAGTTCTATGCTCACTCATAGCTATAGCCTCGAGGTTTCTTCTCCCGGCCTGCGCCGAGCGCTGACGAAAGAGAAAGATTATCGCCGTTTTTTAGGCGAGCGCGCGCGCATCGAGCTTAAAGAACCGATGGAGGGTTCGACCCAGAAAGTGGTGACGGGTTATTTGCAGGGATTGGAAGAGGGTAAAATTTTGTTGACCGATGGCGCCGGGCGCTGGCATATTCGATATGACCAGATTGCCAAGGCCTGCCTGGACCCGATTATCGAGGTATGAAATGAGTTCGAAAAGCGACTTTATTCAACTTTTAGAAACGATCGAGAAGGACAAGGGGATTCCCCGCGAGGAAATTTTGCGTCTGATCGAGGGCGCCGTGGTTTGCGCGCTTCATAAACATCTTGGGCGGGAGGTTCCGGCTCAGTGTTCCATGGACTCTCAGACGGGTGAAATTCGCGCTTTTTTGACCAAGCGCGTGGTGGCCAGGGTTCAGGACCCCGTCGTCGAGGTGACATTGGCCGATGCCGGCAAGGTGGACGCGAACGCCGTCTTTGACGCGGAGGTATTGATGCCCGTGAACACGGGCGATTTTTCCCGCATCGCCGCGCAAACGGCCAAGCAGGTGATTTTGCAGAAATTGCGCGAGGTGGAGAAGGAAAATCTTTTTCGGGATTTTAAGAAGCAGGAAAGTTTGACGGTGGTGGGGTCTGTCTACCGCTACGGGCAGGACAAAACGGTTTATGTCAGCCTCGGAAAAATTGAGGCCATCCTAAGGAAGGAAGATCAGATTCCAGGGGAACGCTTTGCGGTCGGCCAGACTATTAAAGCCTTGGTTCGCGCCGTGGAGCTTTCGCCCAAGGGTCCCCAGGTTTATCTCTCGCGTTCCTTTGCGGGCTTCGTCAAATGCCTGTTGCGTTTGGAGGTGCCCGAGGTTCATGATGGCACGGTTGAAATTATGGGCGTGGCGCGCGTGGCGGGATTCCGTAGCAAGGTCTTGGTGCGTTCCACCAATTCCAGCGTTGATCCCGTGGGCGCCTGCGTTGGAATTAAAGGGACCCGGATTCGTCCCGTGATCGAAGAATTGCACGGCGAAAAAATTGATTTGGTCGCGTTCAGCGAAAAAATTGAAACATTGCTGATTGCGGCTTTGGCCCCCGCCAAGGTGACGAGCGTTGAAATCGAGGATACCGAGAAGAAAATAGCGCGGATGATTGTCCCTGCGGATCAAGCGGCGGGCGCTATCGGCAAGGACGGATTGAATCTTAAACTCGCCATGGAACTTACGGGATGGAATTTAACGGTGATCCCGGTCGCGGCCCAGGCGCCTGTTTTAGCGGCGACGGCGCTCGTGAGCGCGAGCGTTGATCCGGCAGGGGGCGCGTTGCCTGAAAAATCAGCCCAGTCCAATGGTTAGCAAAGCCGACAAACAGATTTTAAAAAAATCGGCAGCGGCCGCCGATGATCCGGCGGTTCCAAAAAAGAAAACAACGGTTCAAACTCCTGCCGTCCGTGGCGAGGGTAAAAAGACCAAGGCTGTGAAGGAAATCAAGGAAGCGGCCCTGGTCCAGAAAAAACCCAGGACCGCCAAGAAACAGATTTTAAAAAAATCGGCTCCGGTTAAAAAAGAAAAAGCTAAAAAGGCCGCAGGGGCTAAAGAGGCTGTTAAAGAAGAAAAGGCGCCAGAGAGCCTTGCGCCCGGTCCCCAGCAACCAACAATCGCTCCCGCCGCGCCTGAGGCGCAACCGGGTCCCCGAAGCTCTGCGCAGGGGGCCGCCGCGCCGGCGGCTGAAGCGACGCAGGCAAGCAAAGAAAAGGCGCCAGAGAGCCTTGCGTCCGGTCCCCATCAACCAATAACCGCTCCAGTCGCGTCGGCGTCCTCTGTGCCTTTAGCAGGCAAGGCTTCCGTTTCCGCGCCCGTGCCGGCCCAAAAGAAGAAACTTATTTTAACGCCTGACCTGACGGTTAAGGATTTGGCTCAAAGGCTCAATGTGGGTATTGCCGATTTAATCAAGAAGCTTATGAGCTTGGGCGTGTGGGCGACCATCAATCAACGGCTTGATCCGGAGGTGGCCGGCCTGATAGTTAATGATTTTGGCTATGAGGCCGAATTCCCCAGCGCTTTTGACGCGGAGGCCGCGGTGGTTGAACTGCAGGAGAAAGCGATTTATGAAAAGGTCGTCCGCGCGCCGATTGTCACCATTATGGGGCATGTTGATCATGGTAAAACGACCCTGCTCGATGCGATCCGCGAAACGAATGTCGTGGAAAAAGAGGCCGGCGGCATTACTCAGAGTATCAGCGCTTTTCGCGTGAAAACCCCTAAGGGGGATATTGTATTTTTGGACACGCCGGGCCACGAGGCTTTTACCGCGATGCGCGCCCGTGGCGCTAAGGTGACGGATTTGGTGATTCTTGTGGTGGCCGCGGATGACGGCGTGATGCCGCAGACCGTCGAGGCCATTGATCACGCCAAGGCAGGGGGCGTTCCCATCGTGGTCGCCATCAATAAAATTGACAAGCCCGAGACGAATATCGCCCGCTTGAAGCAGGAGCTTTCTAATTTGGGATTGATACCTGAGGAATGGGGCGGCAAGACCGTTATGGTCGAGGTGTCCGCCAAGCGAAGGGTTAATTTGGAAAAACTGCTTGAGATGATTTTGATCGAGGCGGAACTTTTGGAATTGAAGGCCAGCCCCAAGCGCCCGGCCGTGGCCACGGTGACAGAGGCGAGAAAAGATCCCAAGCGGGGCACAGTCGTGTCCATTCTAGTGAGCGATGGCACGCTTCGGGTTGGCGATCCATTTATCTGCGGCTCGACCTGGGGCCGCGTGCGCGCGTTGATTGATGATCACAATGTCAAGCTGACCCAGGTCGGCCCGTCCACACCGGTCTTGGTGTTGGGATTTGAGGACCTGCCGTTGGCCGGCGAGCGTATGCTTGTGGCTAAGAATGAACGTCAGGCCAAAGAGTTGGCCGGCCGACGAAAATTGGAAGCGGATGCTGTGCGCGGCAAAAAAAGCTCTCGCCATTTAACCCTGGAAGATTTGCATGAAAAAATCGAGCAAGGCCTGGTCAAAGAATTTAAGGTTGTGTTGCGAGCGGACACCCAGGGATCGCTCGAAGCCATTGTGGGCGAGTTGTCCAGACTGCGCCATGAAGAAGTGGTGATTTCGGTGATTCATTCCGGAGTGGGCACCATCAGTCTTTCCGACGTTCTTTTGGCCGCGGCGAGCGACGCTATTATTTTGGGGTTTAGCGTTGGTTTGGACCCCAGGGGCAAGGAAGAGGCGAAAAAAGAAAACGTTGAAATCCGAGAATATTCCATTATTTACGAGCTGATGGAAGATATTAAGGCGGCTTTAGAGGGCCTTTTAACCCCCATTATCACGGAGAAAATGCTCGGCGCCTCCCAAGTGTTGGCCGCTTTTAAGGTTTCCGGGGTGGGATCCGTGGCAGGGTGCTTGGTCAGCGAGGGTAAAATGATCAAAGGCAGCGTAGCCCGCGTGTTGCGGGACGGCAATAAGCTCATGGACGGCAAAATTACCAGCCTCAAGAGAATCAAAGAAGACGTCCGCGAAGTTATCAGGGGGCTTGAATGCGGGATTGTCGTGAGCGGCTATAACAACCCTCGAAAGGGCGACCGCATCGAGTCTCTTGAGCAGATCAAGGAGCTTAAAAAAATGAGCACCGCGTCAATTTCCCAGAAATAGCCCCCCTATGTTCCCAGACCGGATGAGGCGTGTCTCAAGCCTGATGCAAGAGGAAATTTCCCTGATTTTGGCCGAATATCAGGATTCCTTAATGGGAAAAACCGGCGGCGCTCTCATTACGGTGACTCGCGTTGTGGTGAGCAGGGATTTAGGCGAGGCTCAAGTTTATTTTTCGTGGACCCCGCCATCTTCCATGAGCCCTGATCCGGAAGAAGTGACGAATCGGGTTAAAGAGGCCCTTGGCGGGCTTGCCCCAGAATTAAGCCGCCGGCTTTGGCGGCGTTTGCGTATTAAGAGATTGCCGCAATTTATTTTTGAGCATGACGTCTCCCTGGAATCCGCGGACCGAATCTACGGGATTTTGGAGAAGTTGGCCATGGAAAAAAAAGACCAATGAGGCCGGCCAATGTCATCTAACGGCCGTATTCCCAAGGAGCTTCTTAAGGTTTTCAGACAGGCTAAAAGTTTTGGCGTCGTGGGCCATGTCAAGCCTGACGCGGATACCCTGGGCTCCTCAGTGGCGATTTCGGGGCTCCTCAAGCGCTTTGATCCCAAAAGAAAAGTCGTTCTGGCCAATGCCAGTCCCATCCCCCATCAGATGCGGTTTCTTCCCCGCTGGGAAGCGGTTATTGCCCCGGCCGGCCGTGGCGATATGCAGGGTCTCGACTGCGCGATTTACCTTGAGTGCTCCAACCCGGAGCGAGCCGGCTCCATCGCCTTGCCGGAGGATTTTCGAGTGACGGTAAACATTGACCATCACAAAACAGGCAAGGGATTCGCCCACATCAATTGGATTAGTCCTAAGGCCTCTTCCAATTCTGAGCAGGTTTACTTGCTTTACGAGGCGTTCGGTTTTAAACCCAATAAAATCGAGGCTGCCTGGCTGTACGCCGGCATGGTGTCGGACACGGGGCGTTTTCAGTATTCGATGACAAGCCCGCTCACTCATCGCATTGCAGCGGATTTGCTTAAAATCGGTATTCCTCACACGAGGATCGCCGAGAGGCTTTTTACTATTAAGAGCGTGGAGCATCTAAGGCTTCTGGGCCGGGCCTTGGAGAGCCTTAAGTTTTTTTGCGGCGGAAAACTGGCCATGCTGAGGCTCACGGCGAAGGATTTCGCCGAAATTGAGTTTCATGCCACGCAGACCGAGGATATCGTCAATTACGGCCTTGCTCCCGAACAGGCTGAGCTTTCCTTTTTTCTTAAAGAGGAGCCGTTTCGTGGAGACGGAGTGATTTCAGTTTCCCTGCGTTCCAGGGGCTTGGTGGATGTGTCCGCCATCGCCGAGAGCTTTGGCGGCGGCGGGCATCGCAACGCCGCGGGTTTTGAGATTTCCGGCCACTCCTCGGAAGCGGTGGAACGCCTTCTTGTCGAACGCGCTGAAAAACTTTTGGCGGTATAACCCTTTTCACCCCTTAACCCTCTTATTTATGGACGGTATTCTCAATGTCAATAAGCCCTCGGGCATCACGTCGTATGACGTGATTAGGCATATTAAAAGAATTTTAGCGGTTGAGCGGATGGCGACTAATAAACCGCTAAACCGCTTAAAAATTGGCCATGCCGGCACCCTGGATCCTTTTGCAGAGGGCGTTCTTTTGTTGCTCCTGGGCCGCTCGACAAAGCAGTCGTTTTCATTGATGGGAAGTCCAAAAATTTACGAAGGAATAATCACTCTTGGGACCCAAACCGACACGGACGATTGCACCGGCCGGGCCACGGCGATTGTGCCTGTGCCCCACCTGTGCGTGGACGACGCGCGTAGCGCGGCGCAGGCTTTTATCGGCGAGATTGACCAGGTTCCCCCTGCTTACAGCGCGCTTCACTGGGGCGGCCGCCGTCTGTACGATTTAGCCCGCGCCGGAGTAGCTCTTGAGATTCCGTCCAGAAAGGTTCATGTCTACGAGTTTGAAATTTTGAATTTTTTTGATTCCGCCGCGCCATTTTCTCCTCCCACCGCCCCGTCTCCCTCTCCCGCGTCCCCCCGCACCCGCGCTCTCTCTTTCCGCGCCCGCGTGGGCCGCGGGGTCTATTTAAGAAGCCTGGCCCGTGATTTAGGCCGCGCCCTGGGCACGGCGGCCCATATGAGCGCGCTGAATCGTTTGGCGGTTGGCCCTTATGAATTAAGTCAAGCCGTGACGTTGGATCGCTTGCAATCCGAGCAGGATTTACTAACCCACTTGTTGGACTATAATATGTGTAAGACTTTAGCGGTCTGAAGTTTCCCGCTCATCCTGAGCCTGTCGAAGGATGGGCGTTCCCGCAGTCTTGGCTCATGGTTCGACAGGCTCACCATGAGCGGCTATTTTGACTACTTCAATCCGCTAAAGTATTACTAATATGTGAGACTGGCCCAGATTATGAAAAATAGAGCTTTAGCCATAGGAACCTTTGACGGCGTTCATTGTGGGCATCGCCGGCTTTTGGACGCTTTATTGAATCTCGCCCAAGACAAAGGCCTCGATCCCATGGTGGCCTTGTTTTCCTGCTCGCCCCGGATCGCTCTTGGCCGTCCCGGGGGCGTAGTGCGGCTTTTAACCACGGTCCAGGAGCGCCGCGATATTCTTAAAGAGGAGTTCGGCATACGCAAGGTCGAGGTCTTGCCGCAAGATCAGCGGTTTTTCTCTTTGACAGCCGGACAATTCTTGCGCCGTTATGCCGTTGGGCGCTGGGGAGTCCGGGCCATGGTTTTCGGCGGCAATTTTGCCTTCGGCGTTGAGCGCGCGTGCCGGGCGGATAATTTTGAGGAGTTTGCCCGGCCCCTGGGTTTAATGTGGCGGCGCGTGCCGCTTTTAAAAAACGTGGTTCCTATTTCTTCCAGCCGCATTAGGGGACTTTTAGCCGAAGGAGATTTGGCCCAGGCGAATCGTTTTTTGGGCCGGCGTTATCGGCTGATCGGCCGCGTTGTCAGGGGCCGGAGAATTGCCGGCAAGGTGTTAGGGTATCCCACCGCCAATCTGATCATGTCCTCTGAAAAGTTGTTGCCGCTGGGCGTTTTTCGGGCCTGGAGCCGGGATCTCAATCGCTGGGCCGTGGTTAATATCGGGTACAGGCCGACGTTTTCTCCCAGCCCCAGGGGTTCCCGGCCCCTCGATATCGCCGTTGAGGCGCATATCCTTGATTACAAGGGCAATCTCTATGGCCGGAGCTTGATGCTGGAGTTGGCCCAAAAAATTCGTAGCGAACGCCGGTTTCAATCGTTGGATGATTTGCGCCTTCAGATTGGACGCGACGTGAAAAATTGTTATAATAAAATCAATTAAATGTTGACAAAAAGCGAGAAAGCGGAAATTATCAAAAGCTTCTGCGCTGATCCTAAAAATACAGGATCATCGGTAGCTCAAGTAGGGTTGATCAGCAGTCGCATCAAATCCCTCTCAGGACACATGAAAACGCATAAAACAGACTATTCCTCGGGGAGGGGATTGCTTAAGCTCGTGGGCAAGCGCCGGGCGTTTTTGAAATACCTTAAACGCTCCGATCCCAATGCGGCCCGCAAACTGGTCTCTGATCTTGACCTGGGTTGACCCTCGAGATACCCCAGGCTCCCGCCGGCTCGCGCAGTAGAAATAAAAAGGAGATAAATTATGAATAACCCATTGGAATTTACCATTGACGTTGGCGGGAAAACCATTCTTTTTCAAACCGGCCACATGGCTCAGCAGGCCAATGGCGCCGTGCTTGTGAGTTCGGGTGGAACCTCCGTTCTGGCCTGCGTTTGCGCCGCCCGTGAGCCAAAGGAGAACGCCGCTTTTCTTCCGTTGACCGTTGATTACCGCGAACGAAATTACGCCATGGGTAGAATTCCCGGAGGATTTTTTCGGCGCGAAGGCCGCCCCAAGGACACGGAAATTTTATCCAGCCGCTTGACCGACCGATCGTTGCGACCTCTTTTTCATGAGGGCTATTATCATGAAACATCCGTCAATTGCGTGGTGATTTCCGCGGACGGGGAAAACGACGCCGATATTTTGGCCCTCCTAGCCGCCTCGGCGGCGTTGACGATTTCCGATATTCCCTTTAACGGGCCGGTCAGCGTGGTCCGGGTGGCCAGGGTCGGCGGGCAGTTTGTTTTAAATCCAACCTTCGCCGAACTGGCTCAGAGCGATTTGGATATGGTGATTTCAGCCACCAAGGACGCGATCGTGATGGTCGAGGGCGGCGCAAAAATTATTCCTGAAGACGCCCTGATCGAGGCGTTTCGATTCGCTCAAGGCCCGTTGGCGCGGTTATGCGAACTTCAGGATTCAATTCGGGCTAAACTGGGAAAACCTAAGTTCGTTTTTACTCCCTTCGCCTGGGACGCCCATCTTAAAGCCGACGTGGAATCCCAGATGAGGGAGCCGGTTCGCTCGATGCTCGCAAAAAATCTTGCCAAACAAGTCTACGATCAAGAGCTCGCGCAAAATATCAAAAGCCTCAAGGAACGCCTCAAGGAAAAATACGCCGAGAAGACCGCGCAGATTTCAGGCATCGTTCATGACTTTTTTGCCGCCGAAGCTCGCGCGCGGCTCATGAGCGAAGGCGTCCGCGCGGACGGCCGGCGGGCCACGGAAATCCGCCTTATCACCTGCAAAACAAGCGTACTGCCGCGCGCTCATGGCTCGGCGATTTTTCAGCGCGGCCAGACCCAGGCATTGGTCACCATGACCCTGGGAACCCCCAAGGATATGCAATCTATGGAAGAGCAGGAGGGTGATTACAAGGAACGCTTCCTTTTCCATTACAACTTCCCTTCTTTTTCCGTGGGCGAAATAAGGCCGGATCGAGGCCCTAGCAGGCGCGACGTGGGGCATGGTTCCCTCGCGCGCAGAGCGTTATTGCCCCTGTTGCCCTCCCAAGAGGATTTTCCGTACACCGTGCGCGCGGTTTCCGATATTTTGGAATCCAACGGCTCAACCTCGATGGCCAGCGTCTGCGGCGGCTCCCTGGCCCTGTTTGACGCAGGCGTTCCGCTTGAGGATCATGTGGGCGGCATCGCCATGGGCTTGATTCTTGAGAAAGGCAAGCGCGTAATCCTGACCGATATTCAGGGGCTCGAGGATCATTTGGGTGATATGGACTTTAAGGTGGCCGGCACGAAAAACGGCGTAACCGCGTTTCAAATGGACATTAAGGTGCCCGGCATCACCCTTGACATTTTAACCGAGGCCTTGGAAGCGGCCCGCGTCGGGAGGCTCGCGATTTTGGACAAAATGGTCCAGGCCTTGAATCAACCGCGAGCGTCGCTGAGCCTGTACGCTCCGAAAATGGCCATGGTGCAAATCCCGGTGGAGAAGATCGGCATGCTCATCGGCCCCGGCGGCAAGAATATCCGGCGTATGAGCGAGTCTTACGGCGTCGAGATCGAGGTTGAGGATGACGGCCGTGTTTTTATCCATTCGAAAGATTGGGATAAGGTGGAACAGGCCAAGCGGGAAATTGAATCCATGACGGAGGAACCGGAGATCGGTAAAATTTACAAAGGCCGCGTGGTTTCGATCATGGACTTCGGCGCTTTTGTCGAGATTTTGCCCGGCCGCGACGGACTTTTACACGTTTCGCAGATTGCCGATCATCCAATCCGCCATGCCAGCGAGGTTTTTCACGAGGGCGACGAAGTGGAGGTCAAGATTCTTGATATTGATTCCAACGGCAAGATCCGCCTCTCGCGAAAGGCTGTTCTGTCGCCCGGTAGCGAAAATGAGTCGGCGCCGCCGCCTTCCGGAGAGGACGGGCCTCGTGGCGCCGGCCCGCGCGGCTTTGGATTTAGGCCGCCCCGTCAGGACATGGGTCGAGGGGGAGGCTCTCAAGGCGGCCCGCCTTTTCGCCGTCCCCGCCCCGCCGGTTCCGGCGGCGGCCGACATGGCTAGTGTTCCCCTTTTAATTCGCCGTCTCGAGTTTCTTTATCAGCGAATGAGGGAGGCCGGCGTCGGCGTTTTAGAGTTTGAATTGGGCGCTCAAGAGAAACTGCGCCTGGCCTTAAAGAGTGAGGGGGAGGGGACGAAAGGAAAAAAAGTCCCGGCACAAGCGGCTTGTCCATCAATGGCTGGCCTGCCGGTGGTAGCGCCGTTATCCGGCATTTTTTATCGCTCTTCCTCACCCAGTTCGCCTCCTTTTGTAGAGGAAGGCGCTCGGGTGGCGATGGGCGATGTTCTTTGTATTATAGAAGCCATGAAGGTGATGAATGAAATCAAGGCCTCCCGAGCCGGAGTTTTGCGGAGTATTTTTGGGGTTAACGGGAAACACGTTAAAAAAGGCGACACAATTTTTTTGTTGGAGGAGTAAATTTTTGGACAAGTCTATTGAGGAGGCGGCCCGGCGCATCGAGGAGGCCTTAAACCAAGAACCCATTGAGGTGATGCAACTCAAGCTCAAACTTGAAATTTCCGCCAGCAAGCTTTTTTTGGCCCTGGGCTGGATGATGCGCGAGGGCCGGGTGGGCCTGGAACCTTCGGAGTTTGGTTACAAGGCAAGCCTGGCCGAGGCCAGAAATTCTTCCTTTCATAAGTGCCTGCCGTAACACATAAATCTAAGACGTCCCGGGGCGCAAAGCGCGCTTTCTTGTCGGTCTTATTTCTCGTCGTCTCCCTGGCGGTTTTTGTCGATCTTGCGACGCCGTCTTCGTTTGGTGAAATCGGCCAGGGGCTTTCACGGTTGATTTTGTCGGCTTTGGGTTGGGCCGGGTTCTTGCTGGCCCCGGCGTTGGCGTGGGCCGGCGCGCGACTGTGGAAGACGAAGTCGGATTCATGGGCGTCCTTAGTTGAGGCCCTAGCCTTGCCGCTCGCCGGATTTTTTTTGGCCGAGACGAGTTGGGGATTGATATCGTTTCATCAAAAAGACATCGCGGGATACTGGGCCTTCGCTCTGGCTTTTTCTCTATTGCGTCGAATCGGCGTTTTTGGAGCCGTGGGATTGTGTCTTGCCCTATGGATGATTTGGCTTTGGATTGCCTTCGGTGTTCGGTGGCTCTCTCTTTTTGGGCGTTTAGCCGCTCTATTGGCTCAGGATTGGCGCGCTTGGCGGCGCGAGGTTCTCGAGCGTGAACGATTAGCCGAAGAAAGCCTCCGTGGCGCTTGCGCATCCCCCGCCCATCGTCAGGGGGCCCAGGCGAGCGGCGCCTTTGCTCGTGGCGCTCGCGTGACCGTGCCGAGAGAAGAACTTCCTAAACCGGCGATTGGCGCTAAGGCGAAGAAAGAACATCCGACGCCGGCGCGTTCTTCCAACGACAGTTCCAAATGGCGACTGCCGACCTTGGACCTTTTATTACCCAGCGAAGGCAATGCGGACTCTTGGTCTCGTCAGGATCTTTTGCAAGCGCGGGGCGAGGACCTGGTCAAGGCATTGGCGAATTTTGAGGTTTCTGTTACGCTCGACGGCGTTGTCCCAGGGCCGGTGGTGACCCGTTACGACGTGGCCCCGGCTCCGGGAGTCAAGGTCGGGGAAATTTCCAATCGTAGCGAGGATATTGCGCTGGCCATGCGGGTGGGGGGCGTTCGAATTTTGGGTCCCATCGCCGGGCGCGGGGCCATCGGCATCGAAGTGCCTAATCCTTCCCCGAAACTTGTGCGTTTAAGGGAGGTGCTGGAGGATCCTGCGGTTTCTCAGGCCGAGGGAAATCTTCTTTTTGCTTTTGGCCGTTCAGCTTCCGGGGAGGCCGTGGCCGCGGACTTGACCGAGATGCCTCATATTTTGGTGGCCGGAGCCACCAATTCCGGAAAATCCGTGTTGATTCATGCCGCGATCGTGTCGCTTCTTTATCGTATGACGCCGGACGAGCTCAAGCTTGTTTTAATTGATCCAAAACGCCTGGAGCTTCCCTTTTATGACGGCGTCGGACACTTGTTTGACCCGCGAAAAACTTGTGACGAGGTCAAGGTGATTACCGACGCAAAGGAAGCCTCCAAGACCATCGCCGCAATGGTGGATTTGATGGAGGCGCGTTATGAGCGCTTTAGTTTTCGTAGCGCGAGGAACATTGAAGCTTACAACCGCAGGGCTAAGACTAATGGGGAATTCGAGGCCGAGCCGTATGTCGTGGTCGTTATTGACGAACTGGCCGACTTAATGTTGATCGCCGGGCGTGAAGTGGAACACAACATTCAGCGCCTAGCCCAAATGGCGCGGGCCGTCGGGATTCATTTGATTTTAGCCACCCAGCGGCCGAGCGTGGATGTGATTACCGGAGTCATCAAGGCTAATTTGCCGGCACGTGTGGCCTTGCAGGTGGTTTCCAAGACGGACTCGAGGGTTATTCTCGACACCCAAGGCGCGGAAAATCTTTTGGGAGCGGGCGATTTGTTGTACCTGGCGAGCGGCGCTCAAAAGCCCGTGCGTATTCAAGGGGCGTATGTCAGCGACGCTGAAATTTCTCAGGTCGTTAACTTTTGGGTTAAGCAAGGCCCGCCGGATTATCCTCACCCGGCTGAATTGATGAGATCGCCCTTAGATTCGGGAGACGGCGGCGGACCGCCTAGCCCTGAGGACGAGAATTTTACTAAAGCCTTAAATCTCATTATCGAGCGCCGGCGTGTTTCGCAGGATTTGCTCAAGGCTCATCTGGGCTCCTCGGCCCGCGCCACGGACATACTCTCTCGCTTGGAAATAGGCGGCTATATTTTTAAGCCCGAGGGAACCAACCGTTGGGAAATTCGATATGATCGCATTGAGGAACAACTCGGTAAAGCGAGGCGTCAGAACTGAGGCGTGAGACGATGGTGTATAGAAAATTTGTAACTGTTCAGGTCCGTCACCCCCGCGAAGGCGGGGGTCGGGGCCTGGATTCCCGCTTTCGCGGGAATGACAGCAAAAGGAGCGGCGTGCCTGAACAGTTACGAAAATTTTTGGTTTTTTTTCTTGTTACATTTTACGTCTCACGTCCGACCTTTTCTTTCGCGGCGGACGCGCCGGCCGGCGGCGTGGCGTTGAGCACGGCGGCGATTTTAGAGAGGGTCCGGAAGTTTGACGACGCCATCGGGCGGGCGACATTCAAATTCGAGGAGGAATTTGTGTTGGCGCCGACCAACGAGAAGGAGAAGTTAAACGGCAAGGTTTATCTTGACCGCCCCAGCCAGCGCGTCCGCCTTGATTATACGGGCAAGGTTAAATACAAGGTTTGGATTGACAAGGACCGGATTTATTTTTATGACCAGTCGCTTGAGCAGGTGGTAATCCGCGGCTCGGATGATTTTATGAAGCTTCATTTTCAGGCGTTTCTCGATCTGCCTATTCTTTTCGATATGAGCCGTTTTGGCGAAAAATACGATTTTTCGCCTGTTGACGCGCCGGCCCAGATTTCCACGGCCGCGGGGCCAGTTTCCCCTGCGTCAAATGCCCCCGCTGACCCCTCGCTCTCGTATCTCAAGGCCGTTCCCAAGGGTCCTTATCCGTCGTATGTCATGATCATCGGCGTTGACCGCGCGACTGGCCGTCCCCAAAACCTTGAACTTATTTTGGAAAATTATCGCGCGAAGCTCGAGATTAAGGAATTCAATCCTAATGCGAGGTTTAGTGATACAATATTTGAGAAAAAATTTCCGGCCGGCGTCGCCGTTCTGGATTTAACTGAGAAAAAAGAGGTCATACGTTAATGATGTCAGGGCCATCCGAAACCGAACAATCCGGCGTTCCCGCGAATGATTCGGCGCATATTTTCGAAGCGTTTCGGGCCCGTCGCCTTGAGCGCGGATTAACCCTTGAGAAGGTCCGCGAGGACACGAAAATTACCGTCAAGTTTATCCTTGCCTTAGAGGAGGGCCGTTACGGCGTATTTCCGGCCAAGGTTTATTTGAGAGGATTTTTTTTGAATTACGCCAAGTATTTGGGCCTGACCAATCCATCTGATCTTTGGGAAAAGTTTCAAAACAGCGGCGCCTCGACGGAGCCCGATGAACCAAAAAAGGCGTCATCCGCTTTAAGGCTCGCTCCGGCGAGAGCCGATCGCCTGCCGGTCGGCGTCCATTCGGGATTGTGGGAGCGGTTTGTGATGTGGACCATTGAGGGCCAGAATTGGATTTTGGCCTACCTTGTTTTTCCGGTTATTTTGATCGGCTTTTTTTACGGCGTTCATTCTTATATTCAGCGAGAGGCCTTCCGTTTGGCTCCCGAGAAAGCCCTCGATGTGCCCAGGCTCTTAGGAATGCCTGCTAGCACGCGAGCCGGCGCCGCGGCGCCGGCGGCCAATCGCGCCAAAGAGGCCGCCATGACGGTGGAGTTTTTCGCCAAGGGCGAACCCTCATGGATGCAAATTGAGGCGGATGGAAAATTGGCGTTTCAAGGGATTTTGCCGGCTCTTCAAAAAAAGGGTTTTCGCTTTCGGGATTCCGCCAAAATCCGCATTGGAAATCCCAGCAGCGCAGGGCTTCGGGTTAATGGTCGGGATTGGCCGTTGACTCCGGAAGAGCTCGAGCGAACTCCGCTTGAACTTGAATTGACTTCCGCGCTTATCGAGTCTAAGCTCGGACCCCTCGCCTCCGAGCCGCCGGAGCGTCCGGACAACCTTAGATAGGGGAGAGGCCAAACAGGCCAAAAACGCCACAGAGGCAAAGGAATGAAAATTTTCCGTTTAGCCTGTCTGGCCTGCGTTACCCCTTCGGCCTTCACGGTTTTACCCCAATGAGCGGTCTGCCAAATCAGATGACTTTAAGCCGCGTGTTTCTCGCGCCCGTTTTCGCTTTTTGCGTGCTTGAGCGCGATGCGGTGAGCCTGGGGTTGGCCTCGCTTACGGTGGTAGCGGCGTTTACCTCGGACCTATTGGACGGGTATCTTGCGCGGCGTTTTAATCTGGTTTCCCAGTTCGGCATTTGTTTTGATCCCGTGGCCGACAAAATTTTTATGCTTTCGGCCTTCAGCGCCTTGGTCGCCGGACGCTATTTTGAGTTGCCGGTTTTTCCGCTCATTTTAATTATCATTCGGGAAATTTTAATTTCCGGTTTGCGGGTTATTTTGCTCGTGAGCGGGGAGAGTCTTTTGCCGGCGCAACGCTTGGGCAAAATTAAATCATGCCTGCAATTCGGCTTTATTTTTATCATGAGCGTTGCCATGTGGCTCGGAAGCCTTGGCCTGAACGTGGACTTGCCTTTCGGCCTTTTGTTTTGGGCGGTTGGGATATTTACCGTTGCGAGCGGAGTCCCTTATTTTTGGCGCCATCGCCCAGCGCTGGCACGCTCGTGGACTCAACGATAGTTTGAAAGCGTTTAGTTCTTTACTGGCTTGTCATTCCGGCGGAAGCCGGAATCCAGAGAAAAATCTGGACACCGGCTTGCGCCGGTGTGACGAGAAAACCGCAAGTAACCTTAACAACTAAACGCTTTCCGTTTCCGGAATTTGGGATCAAATAAGACAAATTATAGTAGTCTTATTTGATTAATATTGTTTGTTTCGTAACGGTTCCCGGCAAAACTAAGGCCAGGCAGATTGCCCGCAAACTTGTGCAATTGCGTCTGTGCGCTTGTGTCAATTTAATAGGAGCGATTGAGAGCCATTTTTTTTGGAAAGGAAAAGTTGACAAAGCCAAGGAGACGCTTTTGATTATTAAAACCCGGCGCTCCAAGTTCGCAGAACTTGAGCGCTCTTTAAGACGCCTGCATCCCTACGCGGTTCCGGAGATCATTGCCGTTGGAATCGTCGCCGGTCACGAGCCCTATCTCAAATGGATACGCGACACGGTGCGATGAAAATTTTGCGAAGTAAAATTCCGCTTGCACGGCTTCTTCAGGAGCAGAAGAAGCTTCAGCTTTTAATTTCTTTTCACCGGCGCTCCCTGCTGACGCAGAATTTTGATGAAACCTTAAAGCTCTTGGCCCGGGAGATACGCCAGCTTTTGGGAGCCGACCGGGCGACGGTTTATTTAATGGATGCGGCCGGAAGCGAGCTTGGCCCGAAATCAGTTTCCTGCCGCCGCTCCGGCGCGACGGCGAAAGATTCCTTTCTTTTTAATTCCGACACCGCGGATTTGGCGGCTCGCGCGGGCCGAGTCATAAATATTAAAGATGTAGCGCGCTCGCGCATTCTTGCGGGCGCGAACGCGGCTCGCGGCGCGGCCGGGCGGGGTTCCGTATTAGCCGCTCCGATTAAAAATGCTCCGGGCCGGGTTCTCGGCGTGTTGGAGGTGATTAAACTTTCCGGCAACGATAAGTTCAGTCGCGAGGATGAGGGGCTGGTGCAGTTGGTCGCGGGCAATCTTGCCGCTGTTTTGGAGAATGCCCAATTGCTCGAACAGCTCAAGCGCTCTAATTTTGAGAGCATTTATATTCTAGCGCAAGCCGCGGAATATCGGGATCAGGAGGACACGGCCCATCATTTAAAACGCATGAGCGAGTATTCCGCCATCATCGCCGATACCATGGGGCTTGGCTTGGAGCGCACGGAGATGATTCGTTTCGCCAGCCCCTTGCATGACATCGGCAAGATCGCCATTCGCGATGCGGTGCTCAAGAAGCCCGGCCGGTTTACTCCGCAGGAACATGAGGAAATGAGAAAGCATACGCTTCTTGGATTCGAGATGCTTCGGGAGGCTCGCTCGCCGCTGTTGCAGTTGGCGCGGCAAATCGCTTTGACTCACCACGAACGTTTTGACGGCGCAGGGTATCCTCGGGGGCTTCGGGGTCCTGAAATTCCATTGGAATCCAAGATCGTGGCGCTGGCCGACGTTTTTGACGCGTTGTCAACGGAGCGAATTTATAAGCCGCCCTGGCCCCTGGAGCGGGTGCAAGATCACATCGCCGGCGAAGCGGGGAAGCACTTCGATCCCCAGGTGGTCGCGGCTTTTCAGGCCAGCCGAGGTCGTTTCGAGGGCATTCTCTCCGACGCCCGTTCTTGAGGAAAGGTTCAAATTTTCAGTTGATCCGCAGTAGCCGCGCGGCACGGGTAAAAACTTCCTCGGGAAAACCGAGCGCTTTTTTAAGTTTGAAATCTTTTTCAACGGCATTTGGGTTTTGGCGCAGTGACTCGATTAAATCGCGGCTGACCAGGGCGCCGAGTTTGTCCAGGCTTGGCTGGAGGGTCGCGTCACTGCCGTGCAGGAGTCGCTCAAAAGCCCAATCATGATGGATGATTTTGGGCAGGATCCGCACCCGCGTCCAATGAGTGAAAGCCGCAGTGTCGCCGTAGAGATTAGGCCAGACGCGGGCCATTTCAAGGAAATCCTCCCAGTAATCCGGCTCTTGAGGCCCTCCTGAGGTTCCCGAGTGGGCCATGATAACGGTGACCCCGGCTTCTAAGGCGTTTTTGAGCCGCCGCGGCTCCCCATAGGCTTGATTGCCGGAGGAATAGACCGACAGGACGGTGTGTTCGTAGCCAGTGTGGCTCAGTAGCGGGATTTTGAGGCCGGCCAATTTTTTGTAGAAAGGGAGAATTTTGGGGTCGGCCGGATCGAAGTTTTGGGAGGATGGCAGCCATTTGATGAGCCGCGCGCCGGCGCCTGCTACGCGCTCTAACTCCTCGATGGCGTCCCGGCGAAAGGGATTGACGCTGGCCGCGGGAATTAGTTTTGAAGACTCGCCTGCCAGGGCCAAGACATAGTCATTGGGAACATAGAACGAGGTTCTTTTTTTGTCGAGGTTTCCTTCGCCGTCATAAACGCCGTCCATGGGCAGTATAACCGCATAGTCCACCTCTTTGGTTTCGTCAATAAATCTTAGAAGACGTTTTTTGATTTGGGCGTCCACAATGCCCAGCCAATCGGCTAGGCGCAACTTGAGTGAAAGGGATGGGGGAAGCTCATGATGCAGTTTTTCTTTTTGCGGCCCGGACATAAAGCATCCGGTCTTTTTGATTTGGCAACCCCCGATATGAACATGCATATCAACCGTAGGCATGGACATAGGATACAGAATTCTTAATTACTGAGCCGCTCTTTATTGTCCGAACACTTCGCGATAGAGGCAACCAATAGCGCTCTCGCCGTTGAGACGGGAGTTATTCCGGCCTTCAAAGCAGTTCATGTAATCCCGCAGAGCGCCTTTTAATCTAGCGATGGCCCCGCGGGAAGATTTGTTCGCGGGCGCGATGTCGTGTTGCAGGGGCGTAGGCCGGCGTAATCCATAGAGCGTTCTTTGTCTGGCCGCTCCAATCTTCCCTTCCGGATCCGGAGGACCGCCGGCGGCGTCTTCTTGATCGTTTTCATAATTTGTGTTTTGGGCCGGGTCGAACGGGAGGGGCGCTGAGGGTTGAGCGCCTTCAAAGGCCTTAGCCAGATCATTAGTTGGCGATGGTTTTTTGCCGGGACCGGCGCTCACCGGCGGCGTTTGCGCTTGGGTCGGCGCCGGGGGCAAGGCCGGTGGCGACGGCGTTGTGCCTGATGGCCCGGCTTGGGATTGCGGAGGAATTGATGCGGGTTGGGGCAAGGCAGGTTCCGGCGTTTGCGAAGGGACCCCTGGGGCCGGATTCGGCTTTGGCGCCGTGGCCGGCGGCGCAGAGTCCTGAGCACAGCCTGCGTCTTTTTCGGGATCGCAGGCAATCGTTAGCGGCGCTTTGGGGGCCGGCAGGCTAGGATCTGCCGGTGGCCAGGAGGAGGGGCAAGGCCCTTGCATCATGGGAGCGAACATGGAATTAGCGTCTTGGCATTCTACCCCCCATTGTCCGAGGTCGGAATCCTTGACTGTAAAACAGGGTCGTTTACCGTCTAAAATTTCTTTTTTTATTTCTTGCCAGCGCTGATCGGTCAGCTCTTTGTAGGCGGCCGGGCCGCTAGCTCGCATATATTCCTTAAAGGCTTGGGCCGCGGATTCTGCAGAGCCGGGAAACGGGCAAGAATGTTCTTCGGGATCGAGTTCAAGGCCGGCCCATGCGACAGGAGAAAGGCCAATGAGGCCAAAAGGAAGAATAAGAAAAATTCCAGCTTTCTTCATTAAAGAATAGTTTAACCCCAAAGGGGCTTTAAGACAAGGAGTATCTCTTTAGCCGTTTGAGTTACGCCTTAGCAAAGAGGATAGGCTGGGCAAA